>SHBB01000495.1 GCA_004213565.1 Sandaracinaceae bacterium | reverse complement strand
GGCCTTGGTCGCGCTGAGCGCGGAGGCCTCCTTGCGGCGCGGATCGTTCTTCGGGAGGTTGACCACGTCGTGCAGGAGCGCGGCGGCGACGCCCTCCCGCGGGTCGGCGCCGCAGCGGAGCGTCCAGCCCGCCACCCGCAGGCAGTGCTCGAGGTCGTGCCCCGGGTCGTCGTCCGCGAGCAGCGGGCGCACGCGCTCGAGCAGCGCGCGGAGCACGGGGTCCTGGTCGATGGCCTCGAGGGCGCGAGCGCGGGCGTCGTCAGTCATGCGGCGGACCTCATGTCGCAGACCTCATGTCGCAGACCATGCGAGGAGGAGCTGCGAGAAGAAGTAGAGGGGCGTGCCCCAGAGTCGGTTGAGCATCGCGCGCTTCACGAAACGGTCGCGCGCCACCGCGAGATCCGAGAGGTAGAAGCCGACGGCGCCCGCGAGGATGCGCCAGTCGAAGGCCTCTCGCACCGCCCCCACGGCGAGCGCGACCATCACCGTGATCACGAGCACGTAGAGCACCACGGGGCCCTTCATCTTCGGGGACACGTGAGGCCAGAGCCAGCGCAGGGCGGCCGCGGCCGGGAGCGCGAGCCCCGCGAAGGCGGCGCCAGCCCAGAGCGCGTCGACGCCGCGCACCCCGAACGCGATGGCGTAGCCGACGTGCCCGAGCAGGAACGAGAAGATCCCGGCGAGGAAGACGAGCCGCCGCTCGCGCGGGATGAGCAGGACGTCGCCGCCGGCCGCGAGCACGAGCCCCGCGAAGATCACCCGCCCGTAGTCGCTCGAGAGGGCGCCCCAGAAGAGCGCGGCGCCGAGGAAGGTGAGGGCGGCCGCGGGCTTGAGCACCCACACCCACGCGCGGCGCTCGCGGTGGTGAGCGTAGAGGAGCCCGCAGACGAGCGCGGTCATCAGCAGCCACGGCACGCGCGCAGCCTACCGCGCCCGGCGGTGATGTCAGACGGGCGTCAGTCGTCGGTCGGCGAGATGAGCTTCGCCACCTCGTGGCGGCCCGTGATCTCCTCCCACGTCGGGAGGATGTTGTCGCTCGCGACCGTCAAGACGCGCAGCCGCAGCACGACGCGGGTCACGGTGGAGGTCTGGCTGAAGCGGACCTGGCGGCCCTTGCTCTGCTCGAAGACCGCCTCCGAGCCGGGGCGCGGGAAGGGGTGGCTCAGCTCCATCGCCTCGCCGTCCCGTCGCTGTCCGCCCACCAGGCGCGCGCCGACCAGGGCGTGATCGGAGTGGGTGCGCCGCGTGGCCTGGTCGACCACCGCGATGCAGACGAGGCGCGAGTCGAGCGCGTAGATCGTGTTGCGCGTCCAGATCTCGACGAAGGTCCACTCGTGGTCGGGCAGCGGCGCGGTGCGGCGCTCGTGGATCAGATCGATGTCCACGGCCGGCTGGCCGCGCCGACCGATCTGCCGCTCGGGCTTGGGGGTCGACACCACCGGCGCGCCTTTCTCCTCTTCGAACCGAGCCTGCTCCGGCTCGAGCTCCTCGGGCGGCTGCGGCTTGGGCGGCCCGTAGCCGCGGAAGGTGTTCCGCTTCTCGCGGTCCTTGCCCTTGCCGCCGTCGTCACCCATGGCGACGAAGGCTACACGACCCGGCGGGCACGCGCGACCGAATGGTGACGCTCCAAACGTCTTCCTTCGCGGCGCTGCATTTCGGTATTCTCCCGCTGCCGTGAACGCCAAACCTTGCCCTCGCTGCCAGACGCAGAACCCGGCCAACGCCGGCGCCTGTTACAACTGCGGCCAACCGTTCCCCCAGCAGGGGTACGCCCCGCCGCAAGGGAGCCAGCCCGGGTACGGGCAGCAGCCCCCACAACAGGGCAGCCACCCTGGGTACGGGCAGCAGCCTCCGCCACAGCAGGCCCCGCATCAGCAGCGTGCTCCGCAGCAGGGCGCGCCGCAGCAGCCGTCGGGGGGCGGTGTGCCCAAGTCGACCATGGCGATGTCCTCGCAGGACGCCATGAAGGCGCTCAGCGCGGCGGGGCTCTCCGTCCCGGGGCAGCAGTCGTCGCCGAGCATGCCGGCCGCGGCGCAGGCGGGGGAGATCACGATCGGCCGCGATCCCTCGAACACGATCGTGCTCGAGAACCCGGTCGTCTCGGCGCGGCACGCGCGCGTCACCCGCAACCCGCAGGGCGGCCTGCTCGTCGAGGACCTCGGCTCCACCAACGGCACGTACCTCCGCGGCGAGCGCATCCAGCAGCGGGTCGTCACCCTCCAGGACGACATCTACCTCGGCTCCGCGCCGCTCCGCATGAGCGATCCGCGGGTGTCGGCGCTGATCCTCCGGATCAACCGTCCGCCCACGAAGGGCCAGCCGTTCACCGTCGGCAGCGACGGGAGCTGCGACATCGTCATCATGGACCCGCAGGTCGCGGCGCGGCACGCCCAGCTGACCGAGCTGCCCGACGGCAGCTACCAGGTCCAGGACATGGGCAGCCCGAACGGGACCGCGATCGACAACGCGAGCTTCCGCATCCAGACCGCGATGGCCAAGCCCTCGAGCGTCGTGCTGCTCGGCGGCTTCTCGCTCCCGCTCCAGCTCCTCCAGCGCATGGTGGAGAACGCCAAGGGCGAGGGCAGCGTGATGCAGATGGCCGAGGCGGCCGTGCAGGGCCTGAACCTCGACAAGCCCGTGATCACGGTCGGCCGCGCGCCCGGCAACGACCTGATCCTGCCGCACCCGTCGGTCTCCAGCCGCCACGCGCAGATCAGCAAGCAGCAGGACGGCCGCTTCCAGATCCGCGACCTCGGCTCCACCAACGGCACCTACGTCAACGGGCAGCGCGTGGCGCAGCCGGTCGTGGCGGGCCCGGGCGACCGCGTCACCGTCGGCGCGGTCACGCTCCTCCTCGGCGCTCGCGGCATCGAAGGCGCGCAGCGCGCCAAGGTCCGGCTGGATCTGATCCAGGTCGGCCTGACGGTGAAGGACCGCAGCACGGGCAAGCCGCGTCCGCTGCTCGAGAACATCAACATGTCGATCTTCCCGGGCGAGCTGATCGGCATGCTCGGGCCGTCCGGCGCGGGCAAGAGCACGCTGCTGATGACGGTGCTCGGGATCATCCGCCCGACCGGCGGCGGCGTCCTGCTCAACGGCAAGCCCCTCTTCAGCCAGTACGAGTCGTTCCGGACCAACGTCGGCTACGTCCCGCAGGACGACATCGTGCACCCCGAGCTGACGGTGCGCGAGGCGCTCCGCTACGCGTGCAAGCTGCGGCTCCCGTCGGGCACCTCGAAGAAGCACATCGAGGAGTCCATCGACGCGACCCTGAAAGAGGTCGGGCTCTGGGAGCAGCGCGATCTCCGGATCGGCAGCGCCGAGCAGAAGGTGCTCTCCGGCGGTCAGCGCCGCCGCGTGAACCTCGCCGTCGAGCTCGTCACCGACCCGTCGCTCCTCATCCTCGACGAGCCGACCTCGGGCCTGAGCTGGACGGACGCCGCGGACGTCATCAGCACCCTGCGCCGCCTGGCCGACAACGGCCGCACCATCGTCGTCACCATCCACCAGCCGGACTACCAGGAGTACGAGAAGTTCGACTCGGTGTGCATCCTGGGACGCGGCGGCAAGTTGCTCTTCTTCGGCCCGCCCTCGCCCGACAGCTACGACTTCTTCGGCGCCGCGCCCGGCAAGCCGCGCGAGATGTTCGACCACCTCGAGCAGCTCCCCGCCGATCAGTGGCGCGAGAAATACCATCAGACCGAGACCTATCGCCGGTTCGTGGTGGAGCGGGCCGGCAACGCGCAGGCCCAGAGCGGGGGCGCGCCGCCCAAGCCGAGGCCACGCAGCTCTCTCAGGCAGTTCCCCGTGCTGCTCGGGCGCTCGCTCAAGCTCACGCTGCGCAACAAGGTCGCGCTCTTCCTGCTCGTGATCCAGGCGCCGCTGCTCGCGGTCCTCATCGGGATGACGACGGGCGGCGCCACGAGCTTCCAGGTGCCGATGTTCGGCTGCAGCACGCGGGAGGAGGCCACCGATCAATGCGCGGGCGTCGACGACCGCATCGCCTGTGATCCGCAGCGGCGCATGGGCGTGGCGGCGCGCCTGCCCGACCTGACGACGCCCCACGCCGACGACCGGGTGAAGGACCCACGCACCGCGCTCCTCGCGATGCTGATGGCGCTCTTCCTCCCGATGATCATCGCGAGCTCGAACGTGCTCGTCAGCGAGCGCACGGTCTACGAGCGAGAACGCCTGGCCGGGCTGAACATCCTGCCGTACGTGACGGCGCGGCTCTGGGTGCTCTTCTTGCTGGGCGCGATCGTCGTGATCCTGCACGTCCCCATCGCCTACTTCATGTGCGACCTCGATGGCGCGGACGGCTTCGTCGACAAGTTCATCAACCTCGGCAAGTACATGTTCGTCGGCTTCCTGGTCACGAGCACCGCGGCCGCGATGGGCATGGCGCTCAGCGCCGCGGTCTCGAACCCGGTGAGCGCGCTCTGGGGCATCAACTTCCTCGTGATCCCCCAGCTGCTGTTCGCCGGCTCGATCAGCCGGCTCCAGGACCTGACCGGCATCCTGAGCTGGTTCACCGCGACCCGCTACGGCCTCGAGGCCCTGACCGCGGTCGACCTCCGCTCCCGCGACAACCTCGCCGACTGCCAGGTCGAGCGGTACCTCGAGAACATGCCCAACTTCTTCAACGACCCCGACAGCTTGCTGGGCGGGTTCGTGACGGAGTTCCCGCTGATCTTCGCCGCCGTGGGCATGGGCTTCTTGACCTTCGTCGCCTTCATCCTCACCTCCGTGCTGCTCAAGGTGAAAGACAAGTAGTCGCGGCTCCGAGCGCGCTCAGAATCGCCAGTCGAGGTGGGCGCCCACGGTGAGCGAGGTGGCGAGCGCCCAGGGGAAGCCGGCCTCGGCGCCGACCACCTGGGTGCCGATCGCGTCGAGTCCCACGCCGAGCTCGCCCGCGTCCGGCAGGTCCACGCCGAGCTCGAGGCCGGCGCGCAGACTCACTCCGAAGCCCGCCGAGGGAGGCGCGCCGCTCGGGGCCGCGATCACCGCCCCGAGGCCCGCGCCCAGGATGGGGTGCAGGTCCGCGTCGGGCAGGAAGCGGTAGGTGAAGGTCGCGTCGGTGGTGTAGAGGCCGGTGTCGGTCGGCTCGCCGTCGACGTTCGAGAGCGACGCGGCGTAGGGCGCGAGCCCGAGTCGCAGCCCGAACTCGACCTGACCGAGCGCGAGCCCCACGTGCGCGTGCCCGACCGGGACGACGGAGTCGGCGCCGAGCACGAACATCGGACCGATCCCCGCCCCCAACACCAGGCGCGGGGCGTCTTCGTCGCGGGTCGCCGCCCGCGGCTCGGGCGCGCGGACGCGGATCAGGACGCGGTCGGGCGGGGGAGGGCGACGCACGACGATCCGTACGGGCGGCGGGTCGCTCGGCTGCGTCACGACGATCACGCGCGGTGGCGGGATCGTCTCCGGGTAGATCTCGACCGCGTGAGCGCGGCCGACCCAGGCAGTGGCGAGCATCATCGCCCCCGCCAGGCCTCCTCCGATCGTCATCATCACGTTCTTCATGCACCTCTCCCTTCGCGCGGCGTGCGCGTCCCGAGGTCGACGTCTCTTCCCGTTCGCTCAGAGGGAGAGGAAGCTCTCCACCTGAGCGGTGGACACGCCCTCGGGCGCGCCGGGGTCCACGAGCACCGCCCGGCCGTCGCCGATGGCCACCGCGACGCGCGCGCCGAGCGCGAGCGCGGGCCGCAGATCGGGCCGCGAGCGCAGCAGCGCGATCCACGCCTCGCTGCCCGCGCGCAGGCTGAGCGAGCGCATGGCGCGGCGGTAGTGGCTGTCCACCCACATGCCGGCCACCAGGCGGAACGGGCGACCGAGCACGAAGCGGCTCGCGCTCGGCACCGACTCGGTGCGCTCCGCCTCCCGCATCTCCCGCAGGCGTCTCGCGAGCCGACGCCCCGACTCGCCCGTGGCCGAGGGCGCCGGGGAGGGCGCCACCGCGGACGCGCCCCCGCCGCCGACGGAGGGCCCCGCGGGAGGCTCCGCGGAGGGCGCCGTGGCGCCCTGGAACCCGCGGAAATCGTGCTGCGCGCGTCGCGCCCGCCCGGCACCTCGACGCGGCCGGATCTGGAGCAGCTGTCCATCGGGCCGCACCATGTCGCCCGTGACGAGGTCGTCCTCGAAGTCGTAGGTCGTCTCGCCGTCGCCGCCGCCGCGCGCGATCGGAGGTGGGGGCCGAAGCCCCGGCGGCAGGGCCTCGTCCTCGACCACCAGGTAGCTCGTGTAGGGCGTGACGATGCCGAAGCGCGTCGCGAGGCGGACCACCTCCTCGCGCAGCTCCGGCTGCTCCCCGTTCAGACGGATGGCGTCGAGCAGGAAGCCGATCTTGCGCGTGCCCCAGATCCGCGGAAGGAAGTCGTTGCGCGCCTCCTGCTCGGGGAGGCTCACGGGGTAGCTGAAGCGGTGGGTCTCGGCTTCGCCGGCGAGGCGCCCGGTTAGCGTGACCTGCGTCGGCCCGGCGCCGCGGTAGCGACCGACCACCATGAGCTGCCCGCCTCGATAGAGGTGCCCGAGGTCGCGCGGATAGACGTCGTGCACCTCGGCGCCCGGGAACGCGAGCCGGAGATCGGTGAAGAGCGGGTAGGCGACGCGGTCGTAGAACGCGCTCAGGCGCCGCTCCATCTCGGCCCCGTCGCGGAAGTAGTCGCCCACGCCGCCGGTCCGCTCCGCGATCGCGTCGAGGAAGGTCGTGTTGACGTCGTCGCCGACCCCGAAGACGTACACGCGGGACGCGCGCGACCAGGTCGTCACGTCGCCGAGGATGCGCGCCGGCTCGGTGTGCCCGACGGTCGGCATCCCGTCGGTGAGGAAGACGACGAGGCGCGGCATGTCGCGCCGCGCGGGGTGGCGCAGCGCCTCCTCGAGCGCGCCGTGGATCGCGGTCCCGCCCGCGGCCACGAAGCGCCGCCCGAACTGGCGGGCGCGGCCGACGTTCGCGGGGCTGGCGGGCAGGCTGCCGCCATCGAAGAGCGTCTCCACCGCGGTGTTGAACTGGATCACCTGGAAACGATCGCTCGGGTTGAGCCGCCGCAGCATGTAGTCGAGCGCGGCCTGCGCGCGCTGGATCTTCTCGCCCGCCATCGAGCCCGACGTGTCGAAGACGAAGATCACCTCCTTGGCCGCGATCTCCCGCTCCGTCACCTCCGCGCGCGGCGCGATCAGCGCGAGGAAGTAGCCGTCGTCGCCGGGCGGCCGATGCGTCAGGAGGCTCAGGCCGACGTCGCGGTCCTGCACCGCGTAGTAGAGGTCGAGATCCTCCTCCAGCACCGCCTGGTGCGCCTCGAAGCCCACGGTGGCGTGGTGCTCGCTCGGGCGCGCCACCGCGACGGGGTGGGTCGGCGAGTACACGGCGCGGATGGGCGTGCGCGAGACGACGTCGGCGCTGAAGGTGAAGTCCTCGAGCGTCCGCGCGGCCTGTCCGCTCGTCCGCAGCGGGTAGCGGTAGTGCACGACGCTGCCCTGGTAGTCGAGGGTCTGGGTGAAGCGCAGCTCGACCCGCTGCTCACCGCCGGCCGGGATGGGGTAGACGCGCGCCCGGAAGAGCCGGCCGCCGATGTGCTCCACCAGCCCCGGGTCCTGCATGCGCGCCACGATCTGCTCGTAGACCTGGCGGGCCTGGCCCGCGTCGAGCAGCTCGCCCTCCTGGCGCTCGCCGTTGACCCACATGGCGAACCCGCTGACGGTCGCGCCC
>SHBB01000494.1 GCA_004213565.1 Sandaracinaceae bacterium | reverse complement strand
CGCCGACGGCGGCGCCCTCGAGTGCAACGACGATCACGACCGGACCACCCACTCGCGCGTGGTGCGGCGCTTCGAGGCCGGCCAGCGCTACACGGTCGTCGTCGACGGATACCGGGGCGCGACCGGCGGCTTCACTTTGCGCGTGACCGCGACGGGCGAAGAGGCGAGCCCTCCGGACGAGCGCGCGCTGCCGCTCGATGGGCGCCGCACCGGCGACACGAGCGCCGGGACGGATACCCGCACGCCGAGCTGCGGCGCGACCGAGGGCAGCCCCGACGAGACGTGGCTCTTCACGCCGCCCGAGACGGGGCGCTATCAGTTCGACCTCGCCGCCGCCTTCGACGGGGTGCTGGCCGTCTACGCGCCCGACGGGGAGACGCCGCTGGAGTGCAACGACGATCACGGCTCGACCCGGAGGTCGCAGGTGGTCGCGCAGCTCGAGGCGGGGCGGGCCTATTCGGTCGTCGTCGACGGCTACCAAGGCGCGACCGGTCGCTATCGAATCGCCGCCCGTCGCGCGGCGGCCGAGGACGCGCGCGCGCTGCGCGTCGGCGAGGAGGCCACCGGCGACACCACGGGCGGCGCGGACGGACGCACGCCCCCTTGCGGCGCTCGCGCGGGCAGCCCGGACGACGTCTGGGTCTTCGTCCCGCCGCGGAGCGCGACCTACGTCGTGCACCTGAGCGCCGACTACGACGGGCTCCTCGCGGTCTACCGCGAGGGCGTGCCGGAGCCGATCGACTGCAACGACGACGCGGGCGCCACCACGGAGTCCGAGGTCCGCGTGCCGCTGATCGCCGGGCAGCGCTACGAGGTCGTCGTCGACGGCTGGGCCGGCCGGGCCGGGGCCTATCGCCTGCGGGTGGACGAGGCCGGGACGGCGGGCGGGGGCGCGCTGACGCTCGGCCGCGAGGTCCGGGGCAACACGGCGGGGGGCACGGACCACGAGACGCCGAGCTGCGGGGCCAGCGCGGGAAGCGTGGACGAGGTCTGGACCTTCACGCCGACGGAGACCCAGCTCTACCAGATCGACGTGACGGCCCAGTACGACTCGGTGCTGGCGGTGCTGGACGCGAACGGCCAGGAGCTCGCGTGCAACGACGACCACGGCAGCACCCGCGCCTCACAGGTGCAAGTCACGATGACCGCCGGACAGACCTACCGCGTCGTGGTCGACGGGTATCGCGGGCAGGCGGGGTCGTACTCCATGGTGCTGAGCGCGCAGGGCGCTCCCCCGCCACCTCCTCCGCCGGCGGGGCCGCGCGTCGAGAACATCACCGCGCTCGAGGCGCGCTGCGGCGCGATGCCCACCCTCGCGGCGGGTGTGCAGACGGTGGAGATCCCCGCGGCCGAGGCGCACGCCCGGACCAGCTGCGGCGCGTTCGGGCCCGGCGCGGAGGGCGTCCGCCGGATCCGCGTCAGCGAGCCGTCGCGGCTGCAGATCACGGCCGAGTCGCCGCACGAGCCCGTCCTCGAGCTGCGCACCGGGTGCTCGCGGGGGCACCGCGTGGTCGCGTGCGACGCGACCGCCAACCGGGCGAGCCTGGCGGCGCGGCTCGAGCCGAACGTCGACTACACGCTGGTGGTGGACACGCGCCGCGGCGGCGACGCCAGCGTCCGGCTCGAAGTGCAGCTCGCGCCCATCGCTCCCTGAGCGATCGCGTCGACATGGCGAGACCGCGTCGAGGGGGGCGACGCAGCCCGCTCAGACCGCCTTCTTGCGCTTCTCACCGTCGGCGGGCGTCGCCTTGATCCTCAGCTCCGACTCCCGCCCCTGGGGTCGATTGCGCACCTCGTCGACGACGGCGAAGAGCTCCCCGAACCGGAACGGCTTGACCAGGATGTTCGCGAAGGACGCCTCTTCGTCGAGATCGATCTTGCCCGGGTAGCCCGTGATGCAGACCACCGGGGGGGCGTCGCTCCCGAGCCGCGCGACGAGCTCCGCCACGAAGCTTCCACCGTCGAGGTACGGCATGTCGTAGTCCGTGACGATCACGGGCGGGGGCTCTCCTCGCAGGCATTCACTCAGCGCGAGCCGCGCGTCGCCGAACGCGCGGGCCTCCCAACCTTCGGCTCGGAACAGCTCCGCGAGCACTTCGACGAGGCGTCGCTCATCATCGATCAGCCAGACGCGGTGTGTCTCGTCCCCCATCTCAACCCCCCTTGGACCGCCAGGATCCACCCCATGTATGCCAGGTTTGAGAGGAGATTTCCTGACCCCCGTTCGGGCGTCCACGACGGGGAGTTCTCGGGTGTGGGGAGACACGGTCGATACACCCCAAAAGCCCATTGAATTCGGACGCTTGAGCCATACCCCAGCCCGGGACGTCCTCACCCCCGTCGCGCCCCGACCCGGCGATGATTCGGAGCGCCCGAGGTATGGCCGGGTCAGCACACCGAGTCAACCGGAATACAACAACCATATTTGTCCCCGACCCAGCGCCCGCGCCCGAAGGGTCGGCCCCGACGAGCGCGCTACGTCTTCGCAAGCTTCGATGACAACCCCCGCCCGAGCCCGTCGAATCCGGTGGGGCCAGGGCGACACTGCACGGACGGCGAGGATTGTGAAAACCCGCGCGGGAGGCTAGGTAGGCCCCGGACGCTCGACGAGGGAGGCGTGATGGCAGGCCAGTACCACGAGCCGCGGGAGCGGCTCAGCGAGAAGTCGCTCGACATCAAGCGCGCGATCGACTCGATGATGGAGGAGCTCGAGGCGGTCGACTGGTATCGACAGCGCGCGCAGGCGTGCACGGATCCGTCGCTGCGCGCGATCCTCGATCACCACCAGCGCGAGGAGATCGAGCACTTCGCGATGCTGCTCGAGTGGTGCCGACGGAACGACGCCGACTTCGCCGAGCAGCTCCGCACCTACATGTTCACCGAGGGCGACATCCTGAACGTCGAGGACGAAGCGACCGAGGCCGGCCTCGCGCGTCCGAGGGAAGAAGACGTCGCGGACGCGGTCAGCCCGCAGCGCAGCACCATCGGCGCGCTGAAGGAGGAGCGATGATTCGTCCCGTACACCCCGCCGGGCTGACCGACACGATCGTCAGCCAGATCGAGGGATCGATCCTGGACAAGGCCAAGGCCGTGATGACGGCGCGGCGCTTCCTCGACTTCGAGGGGCCGCTCGGCGGCGGCATCGAGTCGCTCCAGGTCGGCCCCGTGCACCACGCGGAGATCGACGGCACGGGCGCCAGGGTGAGCGCGCGGCGCGCGATCCCCATCCCCACGCTGTACTCCACCTTCGAGCTGCCGCGGCGCGAGATCGAGGGCGCCGTGCACCCCGGCCTGCCGCTCGACACCGGGCCGGCGGAGGACGCGGCCGAGGAGGTCGCGCTGGCCGAGGAGCACCTGCTCTACCACGGCGTCCCGGAGCTCGGCGTGGACGGCATCGTCAGCCACCCGGGCGCCCAGAGCGTCCCGCTCTCCGACTGGTCGAAGGCCAACGGCGCGATCGGCGACGTCATCGCGGCGGCCGACGCGCTCGACTCGGCGCAGACCCACGGGCCGTTCGCGCTCGTGCTCGCGCCCGCGCTCTACAACCAGCTCTTCCGCAAGTACGAGGGCAGCGACGTGCTCGCGCTCGACCACCTCCGCCGGCTCGCGACGGGCGGCATCTACAAGTGCCACGTGCTGAAGGACGAGGGCGTGCTGGTCTCACCGGACCTGGGCCCGGTCGTCTGCGCGCAGGACCTGCAGGTCGGCTTCCTCGACGTCCGCGAGCACGCGGTCGCGTTCACGATCTCGAGCGCCGTCGTGCTGCGGCTCGACGACCCGAAGGCCGCGTGCGTTCTCAAGCGCGGCTGAGCCTCGCGCTCGGTCGAGGGCTTGCCGCGCGTCCCCGGAAGACGCACTAGAGGGACGTGGGCAAGCTCTTCCTGCTCTTCACGCTGGTCCCGATCGCGGAGACGTACCTCCTCTATCTGATGGGGCGGTACATGGGCTGGCTGCCCACCCTGCTCCTGGTGGTCTTCACCGGCGTGCTGGGCGCGGCGCTCGCCAAGCGCGAGGGGCTCAAGGTCTGGCGCTCCTGGAGCGAGGCGCTCGCGGAGGCGCGCATGCCGGAGGAGGGGATCCTCGGCGGCGTGCTCGTGCTGGTGGGCGGCGTGCTCCTGGTGACCCCGGGCGTGCTGACGGACGTGACGGGCATGCTGCTCCTGGTGCCGCCGAGCCGGCGCTTCATCGCCAAGCACGTGCGGGCGCGGCTCGAGGAGCGCTTCCAACAGGGCAGCCACACGGTCCGCTACCGCGTGGACCTCGGCGGCGGTCGCGTGGTCGATCGCGTCGAGACGCGCCGCGGCCCCTCCTCGAGCAGCCGCGACCCGAACGTCATCGACGTCGAGGGCGAGGTGGTCGAGGAGCGCCGCCGCAACGATCCGGCCGGCTCGCTGAAGCCTTAGCGCTACGCCGTCGGGGGCTCGCGCCGCGGGGGGCGGCCCTCGGGCGCGTTGGCGAGACACTGACCCAGGTAGGGCAGCGCCATCTGCACGATGTCGATGTCCGGGTCGAGCTGCTTGCCGAGCCCCTCGGCCACGAGCACGCCGAGGTTCACCACCGTGAACACGGGCTCCACCTGGACCCGGTGGCGCCGCAGGATGTTCATCATGCCGCCGACCACCTCGCTCACCTCGACCTCGCCCAGCACCTTGTCGGCGAAGCGGTCGAAGAAGGCCATCGTGTCCCGCTCGTAGGCCGCGTAGTCCTTCGTGGCCACGTACGGCGAGTAGGCGTAGAAGAGGCGCGCGGCGGCCTTGCCGTCGTTCGAGCCGAGGGCCTGGAAGGTCTCGATCCACGGCCGCATGAGGTCGGGCGGGATCTCGGCCACCATGCCGAGGTCGATGAAGACCAGCGTCCCGTCCTCCTGGAGCAGGATGTTCCCGGGGTGCATGTCGGCGTGAACGAAGCCGTCCTCGAAGACCATCTTGAGGATGGCCTCTCCGCCCCGGGCCGCGAGGCGACGCCGCGCCTTGCGATCCTTCACGTTCTCCGGGTGGGTGGCCTTGTGGCCGACGATCAGCTCCATGACGAGCAGCCGCTCGGTGCAGAGCTCCTCGTGGAGGTCGGGGACGCGCACGCCCTTGAAGTCCGCGAAGTTCTCCCCGAGCCGGCGGTTGTTCGCGGCCTCGAGGCGGAAGTCGAGCTGGCTGGCGAGCGCGTGGCCGAAGCGCTCGACCGCCCCCGGGAGCGCGAGCAGGTGCAGGGACGGGATCACGTCGAGCAGGCGAGCGCCGATGCCGAGGAGCGCCAGATCGCGCTCGATCTGCGCGCGGGCCTCGGGGCGCTGGATCTTCAGGGCCACCGCCTCGCCCGAGTCGAGGCGCGCCTCGTGGACCTGGGCCACCGAGGCGGCGGCGATCGGCGTCGGGTCGATGTCGCGCAGGCGGGCCCGCTCCGCGCTGGACAGCTCGGCCGCGAGCACCCGCTCGACCGTCTCGAACGGCATCGACGGCACGTCGTCCTGGAGCCGGGCGAGCGCCTCGATGTAGCCGGGGCCGAGCAGGTCCGGCCGGCTCCCGAGGATCTGCCCGAACTTGACGAAGGTCGCCCCCAGCCGCTCGAGCGTCGAGGCGAGCACGCTCCCGCGGAGCCGCTCGCGGCCGGTCTCGTCGAGCCGCCCCGCCGTCACGCGCCGGAAGAGATAGCCGACCAGCGCCGACGCGAAGACCAGCCCGATCCAGAGGAAGCGGGGGATGAGGCGCAGAGTTCGCATCCGTGCCCCGCACATAGCCCACGCCCGGCGGAGGAGCGAGGGTGGGAATTTCCAGGCGCGACTCGGGTAGGATGCGGCCATGCGCAGCGCGGCTTCGAGCTTGGTCCTGGTCTTGGTCTCCGTGTTCGGGTTGGGGTGCAGCGGCCGGATGGTCGCGCCGCCCGCGGACAGCGGGGTCGTCCCCCAGGAGGACGGCGGGGTGATGACGATGGACGGCGGGACGGAGGAGGACTCCGGGCTCCCGCCGGAAGACTCGGGCCTCCCCGTGGACAGCGGCCCGCCCGACTCCGGGCCTCCGCCCTGCGCGTGTCCCGCGTTCCCGACCACGTGCACCGCGCCCGCCGCCGACACCCCCACGTTCACGCCCTCGGGCGGCATGATCGAGCAGCTCTTCGACGTCATCGCCTGCGCCGACTCCACCCTCGAGATCGCCATCTACGAGGCCGAGTGGGACTGCATCTCGGGCGCGATCGAGGCGCAGCTCGCCCGGGACCCCGACCTGACGGTGCGCGTGGTGGTCGACGACGACAACTGCGGGCCCGGCAGCTGCGTGGTCGACGAGATCACGCCCGCCGATCGCGTGACGGTGGTCCGGGACGACCGGAGCGGGCTGATGCACCACAAGTGGGTGATCGCCGACGGCGCGCGGCTCTGGGTCGGGAGCGCGAACTGGACCGAGCGCTCCTTCTGCGTCGACCACAACGACGCCCTCGTGATCGAGCAGCCGGAGATCGTCGCCCGCTACCGCGAGATCTTCGAGCGCATGGCGACGGAGGGGACCTTCGGCCCGGTCGCGCCCGAGGAGCCGACGACGGCGGGCGCGTACACGGTCTACTTCAGCCCCGAGAGCCCGACCACGATGGCGCCCGCGTGGCTGACCGCGATGGTCGCCGCCATCGACGGCGCCGTGACCGAGGTCGACGTCCTGACGAACGCGTGGACGCGCACCGAGATCTCCGACGCGCTGGTCCGCGCGCACATGCGCGGGGTGCGGGTGCGGGCGGTGGTGAGCCACCTCTACGCGGACGACGCGCCCGCGCAGGCGCTCCTGGCGGCGGGGATCGACGTCCGGCGCGACAACGTGCACGACAAGGTGCTCGTGGTGGACGCCGAGGTGGTCGTGACCGGCTCGGCGAACTGGAGCCGCAACGCCTGGTCGAACAACGAGAACAGCCTCTGGATCGCCGACCCGGGCGTCGCGGGCATCTTCGCGGCCGAGGTCGGCGTGGTGCACGGCGCCGCGCGCCCGGTGGAGGCAATGTAGACGCGGCGGGCTATGGTCCGCGCGTGGAAAGCATCACCGTCGCCCTGCGCAAGGACATCTCCCGCTCGCTCCGGGCGGGACATCCCTGGGTGTACCGGGACGCGCTCGAGCGCTTCGAGGCGGCCCCGGGGACCGTCGTCACGGTGCGGGACCCGCGACGCAAGCTGGTCGGGCGCGGGGTCGCCGAGCGCGGCCCGATCGCGGTGCGCCTCTGGACCACGAACGACGAGCCCATCGACGCGGGCTTCATCCGGCGCCGGATCCGCGACGCGATCGCGCTGCGCCGCCGGCTCGCGCCCCCCGCGACGACGGCCCTGCGCCTGCTCCACGGCGAGGGCGACCGCCTGGGCGGCGCGGTCTGCGACGCCTACGAGTCCGTCGGCGTGCTGCGGCTCGACGGCGCCGCGAGCGAGCGCTGGCTCGATCCCATCGCGGAGGCGCTCGTCGAGGAGGGGCGCCTCGAGGCGCTGCTCGTCAAGCGCGGCCGGCGCGGCGACACGTCGGTGGAGGTCCTGCGCGGCGAGGTCCCGGACGCGCCGATCGAGGTCGAAGAGCACGGCATGCGCCTGCTCGTGGACGTGCACCGCGGCCAGAAGACGGGGCTCTTCCTCGACCACCGCGAGTCCCGCCGATGGGTCCGGCAGGCGGCCGAGGGCATGCGGGTGCTCAACCTCTACGGCTACACGGGCGGGTTCTCGATCGCGGCCGGGCTCGGCGGCGCGCGCGCGGTGCAGACGGTCGA
>SHBB01000493.1 GCA_004213565.1 Sandaracinaceae bacterium | reverse complement strand
CCGCCATCGAGAAGCGGAGGGTGTCCAGCACGCGCACCTGATGGCCACGGCTGAGCGCGGCCTCGCGCAGACGCCGGGTGCTGTACGAGTGCCGGGCGCGGGAGAGGATGACGAGCTTCATCGGGGCACTCCCTTCGCCGCGGTCTTCTTCGTCTTCTTCCGCGTCGCCTTCTTCCGCTGCCCCGTGGCGCTGGCGGTGACGGAGCGCTTCTTCGTCGTGCTCTTCTTCGCGCCGGTCTTCTTCGTCGCGCTCTTCTTCGCGCCCGCCTTCTTGGATGCGGCCTTCTTCTTCTTCTTCTTCGCCACGCTCTGCAGGTAGCGGTGGGAGGGATCGACCAGGAAGTCGTGGTGCAGCGCGCTCCGGCCGAGGAGCATGCGGAAGATCATCGGCTCTCGACTCGCGAGGCTGATCTCGATCTCCTTCTCCACGCCGCCGAGCTTCATCGTCGTGGCCACGAAGATGCGCTCCTGGGCGCGCCCGCTGCTCGAGCGGACCCGCGCGATGCGGGCGATCTTCGCCTCGACCAGGACGCGCCGGTGCGCGCGCTTGCGGTCGAGCACGACGGTGAACCGGACGCGATTCCCGGGCAGCCGCTCCACGTCGTCCACGTGAAGGGCGCTCGTCCGCGCGCCGGTGTCGATCTTCACCCTGAGCTGCTCCACGCCCCAGTCGGGCAGGTCGATGCGCTCGGCCACGCCGATGAGGGTGCGTCCGCGCAGCGGGTCGTGCGCGTGGTCTGACAAGGGGGGCCTCCAGGTTTGGGGGGCCCGAGCTTACACGAGCCGAGCCCGCGCGCTCGTCCCGCGTGGCGCGAGATTTTCGCGCACCGAACTCGCGCAAAGCCTGCGCAGCCAGAGCGATGGACGGTCGCCTCGGATCCCGAGGTGTCCCATTCCGCTCATGGCCGACGTGGCACGCGGGCTGCAAATCCGAAAACGAATCCAGCCCCACCGAGGACGTCTCTTTTCATCCCCCCAACTGGGAGGACGCCGTGTCCCGACCTCGCGTGTTGTTCGTCGGCCGCCGTCGTGGCGCGCTGCTCGCCGCAGCCCGTCTCGACGTCGAGGTGATGTTGCTCGATGATGCCGGCCGCCCCGAGCGCGCCGCCGGCGCCCACGCCGGCGCGAAGGTCGACTTCGCGGACCTCGAGGGCTGCGTCGCCGCGGCGGAACGCCTCACGCGGACCCAGCCGGTCGACGCGGTGGTGGCGGTGGTCGAGCGCGCCGTCTTGCCCGCGGCCGCGATCCGCGAGGCGCTGGGCGTCGTCGGCCCGTCCGTCGAGGACGCGCTCCCCTGGCGGGACAAGATGGCGATGAAGCACGCGATCGAAGACGCGGGCATCCCGTGCGCGCGCTCGGTCCCCGTCGAGGCGGGCACCGATCCGGCCGCGCTCGTCTCGGCGCTGGGGCTCCCGATGGTGCTCAAGCCGCGCGCGTCCTCCGGCAGCCGGGGCACGGTCGTCGCGCGCGATCTCGCGCAGGTGAGCGCCGCGCTCCAGGACGGCTGGATGGCGGAGAGCTTCGTGCGCGGCATGGAGCTGAGCGTGGAGTCCTTCGTCGTCGAGGGGCAGCCCCGCTGGGTCAACGTCACCGACTACCTGCTCCCCGGCTGGGCCAACGTCGTCCCCGCCGCCCACGGCTCGCGCATCGAGAACGCGGTCCGCGCCCTCAACGAAGAGGCCATCGCGGCGCTCGGCGTCGAGGACGGCATCACCCACCTCGAGGCCTTCGTCATCGACGACGGCGAGACCGTCGAGGTGGTCTTCGGGGAGCTCGCCCAGCGCCCTCCGGGCGGCTACCTGATGGAGCTGATCGCGCGCGCGTGGGGCTTCGACCCCTGGCTCGCGCTCCTCTGTATCGCGCTCGGCCGCCCGGTGAGCTTCCCGGAGACCGCGGCGCGCTCCGCCGGCGTGTGGTTCCTGCACCCGGGCGAGGGAGAGGTGCTCGGCGTCGAGGGTCTCGACGAAGCCCGCAACGTGCCCGGCGTGATCGCCGTCGACTGCGCGCTCGAGGTCGGCCAGCGCATCAGCCGCCGCGACGGCACCGGCCAGCACAAGGGCCGTGTCCTCGCCGTGACCGACGACCACGCCTCGAGCGCGCGCGCGCTCCGCGAGGCGATGGCGTGCCTCCGCGTCAAGACCCGCGCCGTCGCCTGATCAGCGCACGCCCGGCGCCTCGTGGCCGGACTTCGAGACGTACTCGGCGTAGCCGCCGCCGTAGAGGTGCGCTCCGTCTTCGGTGAGCTCGAGGACGCGGTTGGAGACCTGCCGCAGGAACTGCCGGTCGTGGGAGACGAAGAGCATCGTGCCCTCGTAGCCGGCGAGCGCCTTGACGAGCATCTCCTTCGTCTCGATGTCCAGGTGGTTGGTCGGCTCGTCGAGCACGAGGAAGTTCGGCGGCACGTAGAGCATCGAGGCGAGGACCACGCGCGCCTTCTCGCCGCCGCTGAGGATACGGCAAGGCTTGTCGACGTCGTCTCCGCTGAAGCCGAAGGCCCCGAGCAGCGTGCGCAGCGAGCCGCCGGACGCCTTGGGGTGGTCCCGCTCGAGCTGACCGAGCACCGTCAGCGCCGGGTCGAGCAGCTCCATCGCGTGCTGCGCGAAGTAGCCCATCGTCACGCTCGCCCCGATCGTGACCTCGCCCTCGTCGGGCTGGCTCTGCCCCGCGACGAGCTTGAGCAGGGTGGACTTGCCCGCGCCGTTGACGCCCATCACGCACCAGCGCTCCTGGCGGCGGACGAGCATCTCGAAGTCGTCGTAGACGACCTTGTCGCCGTAGGCCTTCGAGACGCGGTCGAGCTTGGCCACGTCGTCGCCCGAGCGCGGGGGCTTGATGAACTCGAAGTCCACCACCTTGCGGCGCTTCGGCGGCTCGATGGTGTCGATCTTCTCGAGCTTCTTCACGCGCGACTGCACCTGCGCCGCGTGGCTCGCGCGCGCCTTGAAGCGGTCGATGAACGCGCGCTCCTTGGCCAGCATCGCCTCCTGCCGCGCGAACTGCGCCTCGAGCTGCCGCTGGTTGATCTCGCGCTGCTGCACGTAGAAGTCGTAGTCGCCGGAGAACGTCGTCAGCTCGCCGCCGTCGATGTCGACGATCTTCGTCACGATCCGGTTCATCAGCTCGCGGTCGTGGCTCGTGAGGACCAGCGCTCCGTCGAAGTCCTTCAAGAACTGCTCGAGCCAGAGGATGGACTCGATGTCCAGGTGGTTCGTCGGCTCGTCGAGGAGCAGCGCGTCGGGCCGCATCAGCAGGATGCGCGCGAGCGCCACCCGCATCTTCCATCCTCCCGACAGCTCGCCCACGTCGCCGTCCATGCGCCCGTCCTCGAAGCCGAGCCCGGCGAGGATCTCGCGCGCCCGCGCGTCGAGCGAGTAGCCGCCCAGCTCGTCGAAGCGCGCCTGCACCTCGCCGAAGCGCTCGAGGATGCGCTCGAGCTCGTCGCCCTTGTCGGGGTCGGCCATGTCGCGCTCGAGCTGCTTCAGCTCCCGGCCGACCTCGGCCACCTCGCCGGCGCCGGCGATGGTCTCCTCGACCACGCTCCGGCCGGACATCTCGCCGACGTTCTGGTCGAAGTAGCCGACCGTCACCCCGCGGTCGACGACCACGTTGCCGCCGTCGGGCATCTCCTGGCCGACGATGAGGCGGAAGATGGTCGACTTCCCGGAGCCGTTCGGCCCGACGAGCCCGACCTTCTCTCCCTTGAACACGCTCATCGAGGAGTCGAGGAAGAGGATCTGCTGCCCGTGCTGCTTGCTGACGGAATCGAGGCGTATCACTGCGGCGCGGAGGCTAACCTCTCGCGGCCGAAGTTCAATCCGCAACGCCTCGAGCGCCGCGACGGCGGTCTCGCGAGGGCGATGGAGCTCTGGCATCATGGGGCGTGCTCGCTCGCTCGGTCCTCTGCGTCCTGTTGATGTGCGCGTGCGACGGGGAGGCTCCCGACGCAGACGGAGGCCGGCGCGGCGATGACGCGGCCGCTCACCTCGACGCGGCCGCTCACCTCGACGCGGCCGTACACATCGACGCGGCCGTGCGCGACGGGGGCCGTCATGACGCGGCCCCCGAACCGGACGCGGGGCGCCAGCTGGACGCGGCGCTCGACGGGGGACGATGTGAGCCTCGCTGCGCGGCGCGGACGTGCGGCGACGACGGTTGCGGCGGCTCCTGCGGCGCGTGTCGGGCCAACGAGCGCTGCGACGCCGGGGGCTGCGCGCCGGACGGCGTGTACTTCGTCGCGCCCGGCGGAGACGACGCGGATCCCGGGACGCGCGACCGGCCGTTCGGCACGCTGGCGCACGCGCTCTCGGTCCTCGTCGCGGGGGACCGGCTCTGGCTGCGCGGCGGCGAGTATCGAGAGGTGGTCGACGTGCCGCTCGCGCGCGGGACCGAGGCCGCGCGGATCGTGGTCGCGGCGTACGACGGCGAGCGGCCGGTGGTGCGCGGCCGGCTGGTCCTGCGGCGCCCGTACCACTGGACCTTCTCCGGCGTGAACGTGACCCGGGATCCGGCGACGAGCGGGGACGGCGATCTCTTGCACCTCCGCGATGGCCGCGGGTGGGTGTTCCGCGACGCGGAGATCTGGAACGCGCGCGGCTACGCGGCCGCGACGATCGGCGGCGGGCGGGCGTACGCCGCGGAGCCCTCGGGCTGGCGCTTCCTCGGCAACTGCGTGCACGACAACGGCGCGGTGCACGGACCCGACCAGGATCACGACGTCTACATGAACTTCGGCGACCGGGGGCGCGACGGCTTCTTCGAGCGCAACGTGATCTGGGGCGCCCCGAACGGGACCAACGTGAAGGTCGGCGCGGGAGACCCGACCCACCCGGACCCGAGGGGCGTCGTGATGCGCTTCAACACCTTCCACGACGCCCGCTACAACGTGCGGCTCGTGGACGGGAGCGCGTCGATCGTGCTGCGGCGCAACCTGTTCTCGCGCGCGACCCAGGCGTGGCCGAGCGTGACCCAGAACGTGCAAGGTTACTGTCTCTACGGGACGGGCAACGCCCTGCTCGAGAACCTCGGCGGCGGGGCCGACGCGTTCGACTCCTACTACGAGCCCGGCGCCTCACCGAGCTGCCGGGTGCCGGCGGGCAGGAGCTTCACCCGCCCGACGCGCCGAGACGTGCGCTTCCCGGTGAGCCCCGGCTTCGACCGCACCGACGCCTGTGACGGCTTCCGCCCGAGCGGCGCGGCCGAGGCCTACGGGCGCTGGGCGTCGCTGGACGACGCGGTGGTCGGCGACTGGGACGGCGACGGCGCCGACGGCCCCGGCGCGATGATGGGCAACTCCTGGTACCTCCGCGACGACGCGCGCGCGGGCGGGCACGACCACGTCTTCGAGTGGGCCCGCGCCAGCGACGCTCACCTCGCCGGCGACCTCGACGGGGACGGGGTCGACGAGGCGGTCGCGGTGCGCGACGGGACCTGGTTCGTCCGGGGCGGGGGCAGCTTCGACTTCGGCGCGGCCGGAGACCAGTTCGTGCTCGGAGACTGGGACGGCGACGGCGTCGACACCGCCGGCTACGTGCGCGACCGGACGGTGCACCTGCGCGACGACCGCGGTCGAGTGACGAGCTTCCGCTACGGGAGCGCGGGCGATCGCTACGTCGCCGGCGACTGGGACGGCGACGGCGTCGACACCGTCGGCGTGGTGCGCGGCAACCTCGTGCACCTTCGCAACACGAACAGCGCCGGTCCGGCCGACGTGAGCTACGCCTTCGGATCCTCCGGCGACGTACACGTCTTCGGCGACTGGGACGGCGACGGCGTCGACACCGTGGGCGTCGTGCGCGGCGTGACCTGGCTCCTGCGCGACCCGCCCGGCGGCGGCGCGGCGACCCGGACCTTCGGCTACGACGGCTGATCCGAAAAGCTCGGTGGCGACCTCGACGTTCGTCGGCTGGTCTACTTCGCGGACGCCCGTGGACCGTCCGCCATCACGGCCTGGAGGACCTGCTGGACGGCTGGCCTCCCCCCGGCGTCGTCCACGACGGCGCTGGGTCTCGCCGGGCAGTCGAACGCCCTCGGGCCGCTCCCGCCGGCGGGCATCGACCTCGGCTGCTGGATCGTCGAGTAGCATCAGCTTCGACGCTCACGCCGCGTCGCTTGCCAGACGTGAGAAAGGCACCCGGCCGGGTGGCCGAGTGCCTTTCGTGTCTGTCCGGTCAGGCCCGCGCTATGCGCGGTTCCGGCTCAGAGCCCCCACTGGCTTTGGAGGTACGCGATCACCTGATCTCGCTCGGCGTCCGAGAGGGCGCGGGTGAAGTACACGAGCTCCCCGATGTAAGCGCGAGAATCCTCGGAGATCTCCGAGCTACCCACGTAGAGGACCTTGCTTCCGGGTGTGATGCTCACGCCGCTGCCAGTCGCCGAGGTCGTTCCCGACAGGTCGCTGGCGGAGAAGGTCCGCGCCGTGCCGGCGATGCGACCGGCGAGCACGTAGTTGCCCCCGCTGGTGAGCGTGAGCTCGTTGCCGGTGTTGTCGTTCTGTGACTGGAAGTGGGTGACCGTGGACGGGTCGAAGCCCGACTGCTCCATCGACCAGTCGTTGTCCCGGCTTCCATGGTGAGCGATGGCCCCCCATGTCTCCGGCGTGCGCCACTGGACGACGGCGAAGACGGTGACCTCGCTCGCGATGGGGAAGGCCGGGCTCACCATTCGACGGGCGGCGCCATCGAAGTTCAGCGCCGGGCGTCCGTTGATGAGACCGGAGGCGTAGACAGGCGCCGAGCCCGATACGCTCAGGTGACGCCCGTTGCCGCTCAGGTCGTTCCAGGCGCTCACCACGTCCGAGCCGTCACGGACGACCGAGAGCGTGCGCCGCGCCGAGTAGTGGGCGGCGAGCCCCGAGGTCACGGGGAGGCCACGACCCTTGTCGTTCGTCGAGCAGATGTACGAGGTGCCCGTCGCGTAGCCGCAGTTGCCGTCGTTGAAGCGCTGGTGAGGGAACTGGCCGTCCGTCCCGAGCCAGCAGTCCACCGTGTAGTCGCCGTTGGGCTCCGAGTACCGCCCGTTCCGAAGCCACCAGAAGCCGCCGTCGATCGCTCGCCAGTCGGTGGAGCAGGCGGAGTTCGACTCCGAGTTCATCGCGCAGCTCGTGTAGTTGGCGCGGACGGTCCCGTAGAGGCCGGGCACGGTCCTGAAGTACGTCTGGACCGGGTACTCCGCGATGAGCGCGTTGTACTGCGCCTCGCTGCGGAGGACGACCATGTCCATCCCCAGGGCCTGGCAGCTGTTCGCCTCGGTGCGCCGGGTCGTGCTGACGCCGGTGCCCGTGAGCGCGTGGTAGGTGTATCCGCCGCCGTCGGTCACCATGTCGCAGTACACGCTGATCGGCGCCAGCGGACCGCCCGCGTCGACATCGATCATGTAGGTGCCGCTCCCGGTCGACTCACCGGCGTTCAGGATCTCGAGGCAGCTCCGACGCGAAGGCGCGGTGGAGCAGGTCGGCCCGGTGTAGCCACCCGCGCAGGCGCAGGTGAACGAGTCGACGCCGTCGGTGCAGGTCCCGCCGTTGAGGCAGGGGTTGGGCGCGCAGTCGTCGACGTTCGTGCCGCAGGTCGGTCCGGTGTAGCCGGCCGGGCAAGCGCACATGAAGGAGTCGACGCCGTCGGTGCAGGTCCCACCGTTGAGGCAGGGGTTGGGCGAGCAGTCGTCGATGTTCGTGCCGCAGGTCGGTCCGGTGTAGCCGGCCGGGCAAGCGCACATGAACGAGTCGAC
>SHBB01000492.1 GCA_004213565.1 Sandaracinaceae bacterium | reverse complement strand
CGCCCGCCGCTCACCGTGTGGCTGATCGCGCAGGGCTTCACGCTCTTCGGCATCCACGAGTGGTCGGGGCGCCTGCCGATGGCGATGAGCGGCCTCGGCGCGGTGGCCCTCTGCTTCTGGCTCGTGGCGCGCTTCGCCGGCCGCCGCGCCGGGACCTGGGCCGCGCTGGTGGCCGGGTCGAGCCCGCTGTTCCTCTTCAACGCGCGCCAGATGCTCGGCGCCGCGCCCGGCTTCCTGACCTCCGCCGCCGTCTTCCTCTGCGCGATGAGCGCGGTCTTCCTCCCCGCGCAGCCCGCGGCGGACGAGAAGCGTCGGCGCCTCGCGCTCGGGCTCTGGCTGGCCGGGCTCGCCGTCAGCGTGGTCCTCGCCGCGATGACGAGCGGCGTGCTCCTCGGCGTCGCGCCCCCGCTCCTCGCGGCCGGCGTCGCCATCGCGGCGCGCGGCGAGGCGAAGCCCCCCTTCGCGCAGGCCACCCGCGGGTACGTCGCGCTCGGCGTGCTCGCCGCCGCGGTGATCGTGCTGGTCGGCACGGGCCGGGCGATCTGGGCCGACTACGCGGACTTCGGGCTCTGGACGGGCGGCGTGCCGCGCGGCGGCGACCCGCCCACCTGGGAGGTCGGCATCGAGCGGCTCTTCCACAGCTTCGCGCCGTGGAGCGCGCTGCTGCCGCTCGCGCTGGCGCGGCTCCTGATGGGCTCGCCGAGCGGGACCCCGGCCGCCTCGGCGCTCGAGCCCCGCCTCCTCGCCCCGTATCGAGACGCGCCGGACGCGCCGCGCGTGGCGCACCCCGAAGAGAACGCGCTCCGCCTCGGGCTCGTGGCCTGGGTCGCGTTTGGCTTCCTCGCCCAGGCGCTCTTCGCGGCGCGCTTCGGCCCGGCGACCTTCCTCCCGCTCGTGGGCGCCGCGGGCGCGGTCGCCCTGGTGCTGCACGACGTGGAGCGCACGCGCCGTGGCTGGTGGGGCACCGCGGTCGTGACCTTCCTCTTCGTCGGGCTCATCGTGCGCGACTTCCGCGCCTACCCCGTCGGACCGATCGAGGGGCTGCCCGTTGAGGGCATCGAGGTCCCCGAGGTCTTCAACCCGAAGTACGTGTGGGCGGCGTTCCTCCTCGCGTTCGGTGGCCTGCTCGGCCTCGGCCTCGCCGCCGATCCCTCGAGCCCGCACCGGGCGTTCCGGGATGACGCGCGCACGATCTGGCGCCTCTTCGTGCCCGCCGCGCTCCTCGAGGCGCAGTGGAAGCGCGGGATCGGCTACCGCATCTGGCTCGTCCTGATCGGGCTGCTGACCCTCTCGATCTTCGGCTTCGGCGCCGCGGCCTGGGTGGCCCCCGAGCCGATCGCGCGAGCCCTCCAGATGACCACGCTCGCCATCCGGGTCGGGCGCGCCTTCGTCTTCATCGTGCCTGGCGTCTGCCTCGCCGTCGGCGGGATGCGGTTCTTGCTGTTCCTGTTCGCGAAGCTGGGCAGCTACCGACTGGTGCCGGGCATCCTCGCGGGGGTGGTGGTCGGGGGCTACGCGGCGCTGGTCTTCCAGCCGCAGCTCAGCAGCCACTTCTCCCCGCGCGAGGTCTACGACACGTACAACCGCCTCGCGTCCGAGGGCGAGCCGCTCGGTGAGTTCCGGGTCGGCGGGCGCGCGGCCGCGTACTACGCGTCCGGGGAGATCGTGGAGCTCGACAGTCAGGCCGAGCTCATCCAGTTCCTGCAACGCGACGAGCGGGTCTGGGTGGCGTTCCGCGCCGACGATCTGGCCTCGATCGACCGGGACTACCGCCGGCGCAGCGAGCGGCACGTCTTCGTCGCCGACGCGCGCAGCGCCCGCATGATCCTCGCGACCAACCAGCCGGTCGAGGGGGTCGAGAACCAGAACTACCTCGCCGACGCCGTCCGCGACGAGCCTCCCGACATCCAGCACCCCATCTCGGTGAGCTTCGACGACCGGATCGAGCTGCTCGGCTACGACCTCGAGCTGCCGCACGAGACCTACGTCGGCCCCGGCGAGTCGTTCAGCATCATCTGGTACTTCCGCGTGCTCGCGCCCGTGCCCGGCAGCTACCAGCCGTTCGTGCACATCGACGGCCCCGGCATGCGCATCAACGGCGATCACGTGCCGGTCGACGGCCGCTACCCGGTGCGGCTCTGGGAGCCCGGGGACATCGTCGTCGATCGCCAGGAGCTCGCCGTGCCCGCCAACTACCGGCGCGGCAATCTCACGATCTACCTGGGCTTCTACGCCGGCGAGTCACGCCTCGAGGTCAAGCGTGGCCCCGCCGACGAGGAGAACCGCGCCCGCGCGGGCGTGCTGCCGGTTCGTTGAGGTCCCCCCCTTCCCCGCTGGCCGGGTCGATGGTAGGCAGGACGCGATGGTGGACGAGGGCACCGACGGGGGGGCGAATCGCCGCAGCTACGAGCGGTTCGACACCCGGCTGAGCGTGGACTGGGCGAGCGAGGATCATTTCCTCTTCTCGTACATCACCAACATCAGCGAGATGGGGATCTTCATCCGGACGGACGAGCCGGCCGAGGTGGGCACGACGCTCCAGCTGCGCTTCGGGCTCGGCGACGCCGACGCGCTGGAGCTCGACGGCGAGGTGGTCTGGATCAACCCCGTCAAGCAAGGCGGCGACAACCTCAACCCGGGCATGGGCGTGCGCTTCACGACCCTCTCGGCCGATCAGCGCGAGCGCGTCGTCACGATGGTCAAGACCATCGCCTATCTGCAGGACGACGACTCGGGCTCTTGAGGCCGGCTCGGCTCAGGCCGCGTGCTTCCAGCGGTAGGGCCGCCGGCCGCCGGTGAGCAGCCCGCCGATCGGCGAGGGATCGAGCGCCGCCTCGATCTCCTCGGCCGCCACCATCTCGCTCCACTCGACGGTGTTGACGCGATCGCCCAGGTCCTCCTCGTAGGTGACCAGGAGATCGACCCAGACCAGCTCGCGGCGCGTGGGGTGGCGACGCTTGGGGAGCGGCGGCGGCCGTCCGCGGAGGCAGCGCGCCAGCTCGTCCTGCGCGCCGTGCGGCATGTCCAGGAAGCTCAGGCCCATGCTCGCCGGCTCACCCGAGAGCCGGGGCACGCTGCGCACGACCTTGGCGAAGAGCGACAGCTCCCCGTGGAGCCACCAGCCCGGCGGCGTGAAGGACACCACGAGGTCTTCGCCCAGCGGCAGGCGCGTGCCCGCGGCCACGCACATGCCCTCGGGAGACAGGTCCAGGACGCGGTGCGGGCGCACGCGCTCCCAGCTGGTCGAGGCGAGCTCCGCGTCGAGGCGAACCGCCCGGCGAAGGGAGCGACGAGAGCCAGGGAGCACGGTGGCGGGCTGCAGCATGGGACCTCCTAGAGAGCCCACATTGTGCACCGCTATCCCACATCGACCAAGAAAGCGTCGATCACGTGACCGCGAACGGCGATCCGGTGAGCGCGTAGCGATCGCCGACCCAGCCGCCGCGCGCCGCCCTCACCCGGTCCGGCTCGATGTCGAAGAGCCAGAGCCCCTCGCGATCGTCCTGCGTGGTGCTGCCCGCGCCGAAGAGCGACGCGCGGAGGCCCTCGACCTTCAGGTGGAAGCAGTGGTGCACGTGGCCGTGGAGGATCGCCCCCCGCTCGACGGCCGCGCACTGGCTCAGGAAGGCCTCCGCGTTGACCAGCCCGTGCGTGAACGAGTCCGGCTTGCCCGACGCGAGGCGGGGCGCGTAGTGCGTGATCACGAAGACGAACCGACCCGCCAGCCTGGAATCAGAGAAGATACCAGGCAGCGCGTCGAGCTGGGGATCGGGGATGCGACCGCTCGAGCGCCAGGGATGCGGGTTGGGGCGCGCCGAGTTCACCGCCACCACCGCCACCGTGTCACCCACGAGGCGGACGATCGGCCAGTCGCCGTCGGTCTTCAGGTCCGGGAGATCGGTCTCGAGCAGATCGCCGAAGAAGCGCTCGAAGCGGCCCACCGCGTCGGGCACGTAGACGTCGTGGTTGCCCGGGACGGTCACGAAGCCGAGCGGGGCCTCGGTGAGCGGGGCGATCACCTCGCGCGCCGCGGCGAGCTCCGCCTCGGTGCCGAGCACGGTGTAGTCGCCCGTACACAAGACGAGATCGACTCCAGCTTCACGCCAGAAACGATCGAGAACCTTCACCTTCTCGCGAACACGACGGAAGTGCTTCCCGCGCCGGAGCACGAGGTTGGCGCCCCCCATGAGGCGCTTGCCGGCCCAGCCCCCGAGGGGCACGTGGCGGAGCGGCACGTCGACGTGGATGTCCGAGACGTGCAGGACGCGGATGGCACCGTCGGGCTTGTCCATCGCTTCAGGGCCAGATCGCCGAGCCGCCGAGCCCCGCGCCCTCTTCGAGCCCGAAGCGCACGTTCAGGCACTGGATCGCCTGCCCGGAGGCTCCCTTGACGAGGTTGTCGATCGCCCCTGCGCGACGACCCATCCGCTGCGGGCGTCGTCGGTGTAGGAGACGAGCGAGCGGTTCGAGCCGCGCACCCAGAGGGTATCGGGGTTGCTATCGGGGTCGAGCACGTGCACCGAGGGCGATCCCTCGTAGAAGGCGCGCGCGATCTCCGTGCAGCGCACCGCGTTCACCCCCGCGCTGGGCCGGAGGTAGATCGTCGAGAGGATGCCGCGGGTCATCGGGACGAGGTGGGGCGAGAAGATCACGCGCACCGCCTGCTGGGCCATGCGGGACAGCTCCTGCTCGATCTCGGGCGTGTGGCGGTGCCGTCCGGCGATCGCGTAGGCCCGGAAGCTCTCCGCCGTCTCGGGGAAGTGGGTGCGCGGCTTGGCGCCGCGGCCCGCGCCGCTCACGCCGCTCTTCGCGTCGATGACGATCGGGCCGTCCACGGTGACCGCGCCCTCCTTCAGCAGCGGCGCGACGGGGAGGATGCTCGCCGTCGGGTAGCAGCCGGGCACCGCGATCAGATCGGCCTCTCGCAGGGCCGCGCGGTGGAGCTCCGGCAGACCGTAGACCGCGCGCCCCACCCGGTCGGGATCGCCGTGCTCGCCGTACCACTGGCGATAGACGTCGAGGCTCGAGAGGCGGTAGTCGGCCGACAGATCCAGCACGACCAAGCCGGCGTCTCGGAGCTGGCCCACCTTCTCGGCGCTCGCTCCGTGCGGCAGCGCGCAGAAGACCGCCTCCGCCTCTTCGGCGATCGCGGCGGGGTTCCACGCCTGGACCTCACCGTCCACCAGGCCCACGAGGCTCGGCAGCACCGAGGCGATGGACTCGCCCGCGGTGGAGTTGCCCACGAGCGAGACGAGGTCGACGCCGGGGTGGCCTCTGAGGAGTCGGAC
Organism: Sandaracinaceae bacterium; assembly: GCA_004213565.1. Lineage (GTDB taxonomy): Bacteria > Myxococcota_A > Polyangia > Polyangiales > Sandaracinaceae > JAVJQK01. Next base: position 2,463 of record SHBB01000492.1, on the reverse strand, counting down.
GAGCTCGGCGCCGGTGTACCCGGTCGCTCCGACGACTGCAGCTTTGACGTTCGGCACGGCGTGTCTCTGCCTCCTTTGGCCGCCGGACGCAACCGACGGAAACGCGAAAGCCCCCCGAGCCCGAAGGCTGGGGGGCGATTGGAAGTCAGCGGGCGAGCGCGATCAGCGCTTCGAGTACTGGAACTTCTTGCGGGCGCCGGGCTGACCGGGCTTCTTGCGCTCCTTCTTGCGGGAGTCGCGCGTGAGGAAGCCGGCCTTCTTGAGCGTGCCGCGGTGCTCCGCGTCCACGTTCAGCAGGGCTCGGGAGATACCGTGACGGACCGCCTCGGCCTGAGCCGCGACGCCGCCTCCGGTGACCGTCGCCTGGACGTCGAACTTGCCACGCGCCTCGAGGAGGTCGAAGGGCTGCTGCACGACCATGCGCAGCACCTCGCGGGGGAAGTAGTCCTCGAAGGTGCGGCCGTTGACCGTCACCGTGCCCTCGCCGGGGCTGAGGAAGACGCGGGCGATGGCGTTCTTACGCTTGCCGGTGCCGTACGGACGGCCATGAATCGTCGCCTGGGGCATGACTCTCGAATTCCTCTCAGAGCTTCAGCGGCTCGGGCTTTTGCGCCGCGTGGGGGTGCGTCGGACCCCCGTAGACCTTGAGCTTGGCACGAAGCTTCCGACCGAGCTTCGTCTTGGGCAGCATCCCACGGACCGCCTTCTCGATGGCGATCTCCGGCTTGCGCTGGAGCAGGAGCCGGTACGACTCCGACTTCAACCCGCCCGGGATGCCCGAGTGGGTGTAGAGGTGCTTCTGGTTGAGCTTGTTTCCCGTCAAACGCACCTTCTCGGCGTTGACCACCACCACGAAGTCACCGGTGTCGGTGTTCGGGGTGAACGCGGGGTTGTGCTTCCCGCGGAGAACCTTCGCAATCTCGGAAGCGAGCCGACCGAGCGGCTGGTCCGTGGCATCGACCACGTGCCACTTCCGCTCGACTTCGTCCGTCGTAACGGCGCGAGTTGTATGCGTGAGCATCGAAAAAGCCTCGAAATGGAGCGCGCACGACCCGGCGCGCATGGGCGGCGTGGTGTAGCGGCGGCCCCTGGGACTGTCAAGCAGAGAGCGCGCCTCCGATGCTCGATGGGGCTGGCCGCCCTCGGGCCTACGTTGCTACGGTCGCCGCTCCACACCGCGGCCACCCATGAACGAAGCCCGCACGCAGAGCCAGCGACCGAGCGAGGCGCCCCGCCCCATGGTCGAGGACCCCGGCCTCTCCACCCTGGAGCAGCCGGAGCCCGGCACGTTCGAGCCGAACCGCGCGCTCCGATGGCTCTACGCGCGCTTCTTCCGGCACATGGGGATCGACGAGAAGTGGAGCCATCACGTCCGCGAGTCGGCCGCGAACGGGATCGTCGTCTACGTGATGCGCTCGATCTCGGTCCTCGACTTCCTGTGCCTGGACTACCTGGTCAAGCGCTTCCGGCTGCCGTTGGTCCGCTTCGTCAACGATCTCGGGCTCTGGATCCTCGAGCCATTCGGTCGCGGCGGTCGGCGCCTGCGGCTGCGGCGTCAGGTGCCCCAAGAGGAGGCCCTCGCGAAGGTCATCCACGAGCAAGAGAGCGCCCTGCTCTTCCTGCGACGGCCGCCCGGCCTCGGGGAGAAACGCACCGGCCAGGGGCTGGACGTCGATCTGATCCGGACCCTCGTCGAGCAGGCGCGCAAGGTGGACCGGCCGATCCTGCTGGTGCCGCAGACCTTCGTCTGGACCAAGCGGCCCCCCAACAAGAAGCCCACGTTGATGGATCTGGTCTTCGGCCCCAGCGAGTGGCCGGGGCGGCTCCGCGTGTTCCTGCGCTTCCTGCTCAACTACCGGAACGCGCAGCTCCGGAGCGGCGAGCCGTTCGACCTGTCGGCGTTCCTCGACGAGCACCAGGATCTGACCGACGCGGAGGCCGCCGACCGCATCCGCTACGCCGTGCTCCGGCGCATGGAGCGCGAGCGCCAGATCGTGCTCGGGCCGGCGAAGAAGACGGCCGGGCGCATCCGCGAAGAGCTCATCCGCAGCCCGCGCGTCCGCGTGCACATCGAGCGGCACGCCCGCGACCACAAGATGTCCATCGAGAAGGCGGAGCGAGAGGCGGACAAGGAGCTCCGCAAGCTCTGCGCGATGATGGACCCGAACGCGGTGAACCTCTTCGCGCGCGTCCTGACGTGGGTCTTCACACGCATCTACGACGGCTTCGTGGTCGATCAGGAGGGCCTCGAGCGCGTCCGGGAGGCGGCGCGGCGCGGGCCGATCATCCTGCTCCCGTCGCACAAGAGCCACGTCGACTACCTCGTCCTGAGCTACGTGATGGCGCAGAACGCCGTCTCGCCCCCGCTCATCGCGGCGGGCGACAACCTCTCCTTCTTCCCCATCGGCCCGCTCCTGCGGCGCTCGGGCGCGTTCTTCATCCGGCGCTCGTTCCGCGGGCGGC
>SHBB01000491.1 GCA_004213565.1 Sandaracinaceae bacterium | reverse complement strand
AGGAGCGACGCGAGCGCGTAGATCGCGAGCAGGAGGGCGAAGGATGGCAAGTCGCGCAGCGCGGGCGCGAGCGCGTCGACGACGAGCGCCAGCGCGCCCGTCCGCTCGATCGCGCTCCCCATCATCAGCATCGCGAAGATGAGCACGAGCACGTTCCCGTCGAGCGCGCGCCAGGCGTCCTCGTGGTCGACGCAGCGGGACGCGAGCACGACGGCGACCGCGATCAGCGCCGCGGTCGCGATGGGGAGCAGGCCGGTCGCGCTCGCGATGACCACGAACGAGAGCGCGCCGAGGGCGATGGCGGCGTGTCCCCTGCGATAGGGGTGACCCTCCGTCTCGCCCCAGACCATCAGCGTGGTGCTCCGCGCCATCCCCTCGAGGCTGTGGGCGTCGGCCTCGACGAGGAGGCGGTCGCCGCCGCGGAGGCGCGCCGCGCCGAGCTCCGGGCCGGCGAGGTGTCGAAAGCGCGTGATGCCGACCACGCGGACCGGCCATCGCGACAGGAGCGGCATCAGCTCGAGCCGCTCGCCGATCGCCTCGTGGTTCGGCGCGACGCTCACCTCGACCACGCGCCGCGCCTCGCTGGCCGGCAACGCGCGGTGCGCCACGCCGGCTTCGAAGCGCTCGTCCTTCGCGAGGGTGAGCAGCTCCTCGAGGCTCGCGCGCACGTTGATCCGGTCGTCGGCCTCGAGCGCGAGCTCCTCGAGCGCGGCGCCGTGGACGAGCTCCGAGCCTCGGCGCACGCTGAACACCTCGACCCCGCGCGGCGAGAGCGCGCGGACCGCGCCGACGCGCTGCCCCACCACGGCCGAGTCGCGAGGGACGCGGAGCACGCCGAGGAAGACCTGCGGGGAGCGGACGGTGGGCTCGCTCGGGTCGCTCTTCGGGAGCAACCACCGGCCGAGCAGGAGCAAGAGCAGCGCGCCGGTGATCGCGACCGCGACGCCGACCGGCGTGATCTCGAACACGCCGAACGGGGCCTGTCCGTGTCGACGCGCGACGCCGTCGATCAGCAGGTTGGTCGACGTCCCGATCAGCGTGCACGTGCCGCCCAGGATCGCGACGTACGACAGCGGGATGAGCAGGCGGCTCCGCGGCACGCCGAGCGCGCGGCCGAGCTCCCCCACCACGGGGATGAGCACGAGCACGACGGGGGTGTTGTTCATGAACGCGGAGCCGACGCCCGCGCCGCCGAAGAGGAGGGCGACGGCGAGCAGCGGGCGCCGGGAGGCGACGCGCAGGGTCCAGCCCGCGAGCGCGTCGATGACGCCGGTGCGCACGAGCGCGGCCGAGAGGATGAACATCGCCCCGATGGTCACCGGCGCGCTGTTCGAGAAGGCGGCCAGCGCGTCGTCGGCCGGCAGCATCCCGAGCGCGAGGAAGGCGGCCGCGCCCAGCGTCGCCACCACGGCGGGTGGGAAGCGCTCGAGGAAGAAGCCGATGAAGGTCAGGGCCAGGACCGTGAGCGCGATGGCGGCCTGGTGTGCTTCGATGAACGCGGACAACCGAACCTCGTGGCTTCCGGGCCGACTCGAGACGTCCTCTAGCCCCCGAGGGCTGCACGCATCGCGAAATCGACGGCCCTCGAGGTGCCGAACCGGCGCGCTCCGTGGGGCGGGGGCAATCCCAAAACGGGTACACAAAGCGTGACCCATCGTCGGTCGCCACCTATACTCCCCGGTGGGCCTCACGAGTCACATCGAGAGGTCGCGCGGCCATGACGACGGTGACCGAAACGGCGAAACGCCTCGGTGAGGGGCTCGACCTCTCGGACCTCCAGGAGGCCGACCTCGCCACGATCTGCGCCGACCCGTGGCTCGCGCAGCGGTTCGCGAAGGAGCTGGCCGAGCTCGCGCACGAGGTGATCCCCGGTCGACGGTGGTCGGTCGAGGACCTCCGCGACATCCTCGAGGCGGCGGTGCGCCGGCGTCGGGATGGAGTCCGGGTCGTCGAGGGACGCTACTTCCGCAAGCGCGTGCGAGAGCAGTGTGGGCTCGCCGACCGGTACGGGGATCCGTTCGCGGTGGTGGTGATCTCGCTCGAGCCGGAGCCGCAAGAGGGCGTGTACGAGAGCGTGCTGGACGCGGTGGTCGAGCGCCTCCGCAAGACGGACATGGTCTTCCTGTACAAGCGGCGCTTCGCGCTGGTGCTGCCTCGCATGCGCGCGGAGTCGCTCACGGCCCTCGTCGAGCGCGTCCGGGAGCTCATCGACGTCGGCGCGGGCGCGTCGGTCGTGGAGGGCATCGAGTCTGTCGTCTACCCCGACCCGGCGCGCCCCGACACGCAGTCCGTGCTGGACTGGGCCGAGGATCAACTTCGAACCGCACCCTGAGACGGGTTGCGCTGATATGGTTGCGTCGGTGGGTGAGGGTAGGGCGAGGGTCGGCGGCGGCTCGGTCGGGAAGTACGAGATCGTCTCGCGTCTCGGCGGCGACGCGCGCGTGGCGCGGTATCTCGCCGAGCACACCGCCATCGGCCGCTCGGTGGAGCTGCACTGCCTGGCCGAGGGGCAGCCGGCCGAGGGCGACGCCGCGAGCCAGCTCCTTCGCGAGGCGCGGGTGCTCGGCGGCGCGACGCATCGCAACCTCCAGAGCGTGGTCGACTCCGGCCGCGACGCCGACGGGCGCCCCTACGTCGTCTACGAGTCGCTCCGCGGCGCGAGCCTCGCGGAGCTGATCGGACAGAACCCGCGCGGCGTCGATCCCATGCGGGCCGCGCGGCTCGTGCTCCAGGTGCTCGAGGCGCTGCGCGCCCTTCACGACGCGGGCGTGGTCCTGCGCACGTTCGGGCCGGAGAACGTGATGGTCGAGTCGGTCAGCGCCGGCGACGAGCTGGTGAAGATCCGCAGCCTGCATGACGCCGCGCTCCTGATCGAAGGCGGCGCGGCGCCCATCGAGGGGGCCACGTACACGCCCTACCTCGCGCCCGAGGTGCGCCGCGGCGAGCCCGGGCTCGACCCGCGGGTCGACTTCTACTCGGTGGGCGTGATGCTGCGCGAGCTCCTGAGCGGGAAGCGCCGAGGCGACGATCACGCGCTGAGCGACACCGCGCGCCGCGCCCTGGCCCGCGCTCTCGCCGAGGACCCGGAGGAGCGCTTCGCCAGCGCCGACGGGTTCCTCCAGGCCGTGGCCTTGCTCCTGCCGACCGCGGATCGCCCACCGCGCGAGCAGCTCCCCACGCCCCAGGATCCGTTGCACGCCGACCTGCAGTACCTCCACCTGCGCCGCACGACCCGTCACGGGCTGCGCGCGGACGAGTCGTCGGACAGCCGGATGTCGTTGCTGCCGGTCTTGCTGACCATCGAGGCGGTGTACCGACGCTTCGGCCAGGACGTCTGGGCCTCCCTCTGCCGCGAGGTCGAGGACGCGGAGTCCCTCCTGCCCGGCGCGGGCAACACGCCCGTCCACCTCGAGCAAGGGGTGCCGGTGCCGCTCTTCGCGGAGATCCTGCTGACGGTGGATCGCATCGCGGGCCAGGGTGATCTCTCCCTGGTGCCGGAGCTCGGCGAGGCGGTCGCGCAGCGCGGGCTCGCGCGCCTGTTCCCGGAGCTGCCCGAGCCGCTCACGCCGTCGACGCTCATCGCGGGCTTCTCGTACATCTGGTCGCGGATCGGGTTCGACGGCGTCGCGCGCGTGCAGCGCGTCTCGGACGTGCAGGCCCGGCTCTGGCTCCAGGACCAGACGACGCCCAGCCTCGAGCTCGCCGGATGGCTCGGCGGGGTCCTGCGCGAGGCGATGCGAGAGGCGGGGGCGCGGGAGGTCGAGGTGCTGCTGATCGCCTCGCAGGCGCTCGGGGACGCCCGCGATCTCTTCGGCGTCGAGTGGCGCTGAGGGCCCACTCCGCGAGGAGGTGATCCCGACGGCCCAGCCGGGTTAGGATCGGCGCTCGGGATCGCGCGCCTTGGATCTGACGGGACAAACCCTCCTGGGGAAGTACGAGGTCGAGAGCCTGCTGGGCGTCGGCGGCATGGGCGCCGTATGGCGTGCGCGCCACGCGCTCACCGGGCGAAAGCTCGCCATCAAGGTGCTCGACGAGGCGTACCTGAAGAACGATCAGGTGACCCGCCGCTTCGGCCGCGAGGCGCGGGTGGCGAGCTCCATCCAGCACCCGGGGATCGTCGAGGTGCTCGACCTCGATCAGACCGCCGAGGGCGTGCCCTTCCTGGTGATGGAGTTCCTGGAGGGAGAGACGCTGGCCAGCCGCATCGAGCGGCGGGGGCGGCTGCAGCAGGAGGAGATCGTGCGGCTCGGCCGCATGCTGCTCGACGCGCTCGACGCCGCCCACACCCACGGCGTCGTGCACCGCGACCTGAAGCCCGAGAACATCTACGTCGTCCCCGCCGGGCGCAGGGGCGAGCTGGTGAAGATCCTCGACTTCGGCATCTCCCAGATGCGCGAAGAGGGGGAGCACAAGCTGACCATGACGGGCTCGGTGCTCGGCACGCCCCACTACATGTCGCCCGAGCAGGCGATGGGGGAGCCGGACGTCGACCATCGCGCCGACGTCTACGCGGCCGGCGTGGTGCTCTACGAGTGCGCGGTGGGCGACGTGCCCTTCGACGCCCCCAACTACAACAAGCTCCTGCGCCACATCCTCGACTCCGAGCCCCTGCCGCCCCGCGAGCGTCAGGCAGACATCTCGGGCGAGGTCGAGCGCGTGATCCTGTGGGCGATGGAGAAGGACCGGTTCCATCGGCTGGCCTCGGCGCGCGAGATGTACGACTGGCTCGGCCGCGCCGACGCGGGGGAGGAGGTCCCCTACGAGCCCCGGCCGTCGAGCCTCCCGCCCGAGCCCATCCCGGTGGGGAGCGGGCTCGGGAGCGCCGCAGCGAAGGCGGCGGGGACGCCGCGCCCGGTGGGAGGCCTGCCCGCCAACCCCGGCGTGCGCTCGAGCCTGATCAAGAGCACCGCCGCGGAGTGGACACCCTCCGAGCCGCCCTCGAGCGGCGGGTTCGATCTCGACGTCGACGTACAGCTCCACGACGCCCCGGTCCCCGACGAGGAGCCGGGCGACTGGTCGGTCTCACCGACCCTGGCCCAGCGCGCCAAGGCGATCTCGAGCGCCCCGCCTCCCTCCGCGCCGTCGAGCGTGCCCCCGCCGCGCGACCTGGGCGACGATCCGCTCACCCCGTCGGCCGGGCGGGCGCTCGACCTCGAGCTCGACGAGACGGCGCTCCGGGCTTCCAAGGCGCCTCCCTCGATGCATCCCCCCTCGAGGCAGACGCCCGCGGTCGGCACGGCCTCGAGCAGCGGCCAGTATCGCGCCGTGTCCAGCCCGGGGAGCCTGCCCGCCGGCTCGAGCCCGGGCTCGGTGAGCGCGCCGCACTCGGTCCCGCCGCACTCGATCCCGCCGCGCGTCGCGGACCTCTCCGGGCGCTTCGACGCGGTCGAGGAGGAGGAGGCGCCCGAGCGGCCCGCGTGGGTCCGGTTCGCGCTCTGGGGTGGCGGCGCGCTGGTGCTCTTCGTGGGGCTCGTCTTCGCGGTGCGCTGGGTCGTCGACCCGGGCGTGGAGGACGAGGTGGTCGTCGCCCCGCCCGTCGTCACCGCGCCCGCGAAGAACCGAGAGCCCGAGGCGCGCGGGCCGAGCTGGGTGAGCATCCGGGTGGAGGGCCTGCCGCCCGCGGCGTCCATGCGGCTCGACGGCCTGCCCGTGACCACGCCGTTTCGGGTCCGCGAGGGGGGCGAGCACGTGGTCGAGATCAGCGCGCCCGGCTACGAAGATCGCCGGATCGAGTTCGACGCGGACCGGAACCGGACGCTCGTCGCGCGCATGAGACCGGCCGTCGGAGCCGTCCAGGCGCCCTGAAGCGCTTTTTCGCCGGGCCCGCGCGTGCTACGCGTCGCCCATCATGAGCGAGCGCTACGAGCCCTCCGAGATCGAGCCGAAGTGGCAAGCCTACTGGGAGCGGGAGCAGACCTTCCGCACCGACGAGGATCCGGACAAGCCGAAGGCCTACGTCCTCGACATGTTCCCGTACCCGTCCGGCTCGGGGCTCCACGTGGGGCACCCGGAGGGCTACACGGCGAGCGACATCGTGGCGCGCTTCCTCCGCTGCACGGGGCACCGCGTCTTGCACCCGATGGGGTGGGACGCGTTCGGCCTGCCCGCGGAGCAGCACGCGATCAAGACGGGCACGCACCCGCGCGACACCACGCTGCGCAACATCGACACCTTCCGTCGACAGCTGAAGATGCTCGGCTTCAGCTACGACTGGACGCGCGAGGTCGACACGACCGATCCGGCGTACGTGAAGTGGACGCAGTGGATCTTCCTGCAGCTCTTCCACCGCGGGCTCGCCTACCAGGGCGAGGTCACCGTCAACTGGTGCGCGGCGCTGGGCACGGTGCTGGCCAACGAGGAGGTCATCGGCGGCGTCAGCGAGCGCGGCGGGCACCCCGTCGAGCGCGTCCCGCTCCGTCAGTGGGTGCTGAAGATCACCGCGTACGCCGATCGGCTGCTCGAGGATCTCGATGGGCTCGAGTGGCCCAACAGCACGATGACCATGCAGAAGGAGTGGATCGGCCGCTCCGAGGGGGCGGAGGTCGTCTTCGACGTGTCCGGACAGGAGGAGAAGATCGAGATCTTCACCACCCGCCCCGACACCCTCTTCGGCGCCACCTTCATGGTGCTCGCGCCCGAGCACCCGCTGGTCGAGAAGGTCACGAGCGACGCGCAGCGCGAGGCGGTCGAGGCCTACGTCGAGACGGCCAAGAACAAGAGCGACCTCGACCGTCAGCAGCAGAAGGAGAAGACCGGCGTCTTCACCGGCGGCTTCGCCATCAACCCGGTCAACGACGCGCAGGTCCCGATCTGGATCGCGGACTACGTGCTCATGGGCTACGGCACCGGCGCCATCATGGCGGTCCCCGCGCACGACGAGCGGGACTTCGAGTTCGCGACCAAGTACGACATCCCGATCGTCGAGGTCGTCAGCGCGGACGGCACCCTGACCGAGGGCGGCCTCGAGGAGGCGATGGTCGAGCACGGCGTCGCGGTCCAGAGCGGGAAGTACGACGGCACCCCGACGGCCGAGTTCAAGAAGCGCATCACCGCCGACCTCGAGGAGGCGGGCAAGGGCAAGAAGCGGATCGAGTACAAGCTGCGCGACTGGGTCTTCTCCCGGCAGCGCTACTGGGGTGAGCCCTTCCCGATCTACTTCCCGGTCACCTGCGACGGAGACCCGCGGAAGGACGACCCGCACACGATCCACTTCGATCAGCCGATCCCCCTCGAGGAGAGCGAGCTGCCGCTGCGGCTCCCGGAGCTCGAGGACTACCAGCCCGGCGACGATCCGGCGGGCGTGCTCGCGCGGGCCAAGGACTGGCGCTTCTTCCAGAAGGACGGGGCGTGGTTCGCGCGCGAGACCAACACGATGCCGCAGTGGGCGGGCTCGTGCTGGTACTACCTCCGCTTCACCGACCCGCGGAACGACGAGATGGGCTGGAGCGAGGAGGCGGCGAAGAGGTGGCTCCCCGTCGACCTCTACGTCGGCGGCGCAGAGCACGCCGTGTTGCACCTGCTCTACGCGCGCTTCTGGCACAAGGTCCTCTTCGACGAGGGCAAGCTCCCGGTGAAGGAGCCGTTCCAGAAGCTCGTGCACCAGGGCATGATCCTCGGCGAGATCGAGTACACGGCCTACCGCAAGGCGGGGGCGCTCGTCAGCGCGCAGCACGTGAAGTCGCTCGACGGCGGCAAGCTGATCGACGCGCGCGACGAGGCCGAGGTCGAGGCCGAGAAGGTCGACCCGGAGAAGGCC
>SHBB01000490.1 GCA_004213565.1 Sandaracinaceae bacterium | reverse complement strand
GACGCGGGGAGCGAGGAGCGAGCGCAGCGAAGCGACGACGCGCGCAGCGAGGAGCGAGCGCAGCGAAGCGACGACGCGGGGAGCGAGGAGCGAGCGCAGCGAAGCGACGACGCGCGCAGCGAGGAGCGAGCGCAGGCGGCCAGCTTTCGCGAAGCGAAAGCGCGAGCCGCAGGGGACCCAGCGCCCCGCGCTGGGGTCGGCGGCGCGAGCGAAGCGAGCGCAGCCGTAGTCGGGAGGGGGGCCCCATTGGCGCTTCGCCCAATGGGGGGAGGGCCTGCGTTCAGGCCCTCCAAAAAATAAGGCGAGCCGGGGAGCCTCATGGGCGCCCCGGCTCATAGTTCGTACCGTCGTGGTCGTAGGTTGTGCGGAAGAACCCCGGTCCCTCAGTAGGTGGGGGCTGGTGTCGGTCGCTTCAGGCTTCCCAGAGATGCTTGCTGGGCCGGCTCACCACGGCCGAGGATGACCCCCGAGTGACAAAGGCTTGTAAGGGATTCATTTCACAGAACCGTCGCGAGTCCCGACAGAGGAACGATGTTCAGTGTACGGCGCGCGCGAGGTCGGTCAAGAGTCTCCAGACCCGCCGGCCTTCTTATCGCGGCCTTTCCAGGGCACGTCCGCCACACCCGCGCGATGGTTCGCCAGACGGGCGAGCACGAAGAGCAGATCGCTGAGCCGGTTGAGGTAGCGGATGAGCGCCGGGCGGACCTCGTCCTGCTGCGCGAGGGAGACGACGCGGCGCTCCGCGCGACGGCAGACGGTGCGCGCGTGATGAAGGTGCGAAGCCGCGGGCGAGCCGCCGGGCAGGATGAAGAACGCGAGCGGCTCGAGCTCCTCCTCCGCCGTGTCGATCGCGCGCTCGAGGGTCTGCACCTGCGGCTCGTCGACCTTCGGGATGCCGACGTCCTTGCCCGGCCGCGCCGCGAGCTCCGCGCCCACGTTGAACAGCTCCGACTGGATCGTCCGGAGCAGCGCGTCCCGCTCGTCGTCGATGGGGTTCATCCGCGCGAGCCCGATCACGCTGTTCAGCTCGTCGACCTCACCGTAGGACTCGACCCGATCGGAGGCCTTGGAGATGCGGGTCCCGCCGAAGAGGCCGGTCTCACCGGAGTCGCCAGTCTTGGTATAGATCTTCACGTCGTCTTCTCTCCGAGCAAGGCGCCGGGCGCGATGGGCCGGCCGGCCAGGAAATCTCTCGCGTCGAGCTTCTTCTTCCCCTGGAGCTGAAGGCGCTCCACCGCCACCGCGCCCTGACCGCACGCGACCACGAGGCCGTCTCCGGCGAGCCCGTTCCCCGAAAGCACCTGGCCAGGCGCGCCGAGCTGCCCGGAGGCGTCGTGCAGACGCGTCCGGTGCACCTTGAGCACCTCGCCGTCGATCGTGGTGAACGCGCCCGGCCAGGGGAACATGCCGCGCACGAGGTCGTGCACGCGCTGGGCGGGCAGGCTCCAGTCGATGCGGCCGTCTTCCTTCTTCAGCAGCGGGGCGAGGGTCGCGGCGTCGTGGTCCTGAGGAGTAACCTCGAGGGAGCCGTCGACCCACTCCGCGAGATGCGCGCGCAGGAGCTCCGCGCCCATGTCGGCGAGCCGCGTGCCGAGCTCGGCCGCGTTCTCGTCGACTCCGATCGGCGTCGCCGCGCACGTGATCACCGGGCCGGTGTCCATGCCCGCGTCCATCTGCATCAGGCAGACGCCGGTCTCCGCGTGCCCCTCGACGATGGCTCGGTTGATCGGGCCGGCGCCGCGCAGCTTCGGCAGCAACGAGGCGTGCACGTTGACACACCCACGCCGCGGCGCGTCGAGCACCGCCTGGGGCAGGATTCGCCCGTACGCGATCACCACCGCCACGTCCGCCTCCAGCGCGCGGAGGGACGCCGCGAACTCGGCGGTGCGGACCTTCTTGGGCTGCGTCACCTCGAGCCCCAGCGCGAGCGCGCGCTCCTTCACGGGCGGCGGCCGGAGCTTCATGCCGCGCCCCGCCGGGCGGTCCGGCTGACAGATCACCTGCACGATCTCGGCGACGTCGTGCACGGCCTCGAGGCTCGGCACGGCGAGCTGCGGAGTTCCGAAGAAGATGGCGCGCATGAGCGCCGGACTCTACCCGATCTGCCCCGCCTCGCTACCGGCTACTCGGCCGCTTCGGGCTGGCGCTTGAGCATCGAGCGGTGCACGAGGCGCTTCTTGATGAGCCCGAGCCGGTCGATCATCAGCTTGCCGTCGAGGTGGTCGTTTTCGTGCTGGATGGCGACCGCGAGCAGGCCGTCGGCCTCGAGCTCGAACGACTCGCCCTTCTCGTCCTGCGCGCGGACCTTCACGCGCTCGGCGCGCTCGATCTCCTCGTGCACGCCCGGGAACGAGAGGCAGCCCTCTTCCCACTGCTGCACGCCGTCCTTCTCGAGGATCTCCGGGTTGACGAAGACCCGCAGATCGCTGGGCTCGTCGTCACCGGTCGCGATGTCGATGATGAAGAGGCGAACGGGCTCCCCAATCTGCGTGGCCGCGAGGCCGACGCCGGGCGCGGCGTACATGGTCTCGGCCATGTCCTCGACGAGCTTCTCGAGCTCCGGTCCGAACTCGGTGACCGGCTGGCCGGGCTCGCGGAGCCGCTTGTCCGGGTAGTGCAGAATCGTACGGATCGCCATGACTTCATTCCATTCCTAATGCTGGGCACGGAGCACCGCAAGACGGCGGTTCCTCACGGCGCCTCTCCTCAGGGCAAGGCCGACGCGTAGGCCGCGCGGCGGCGGGCGTCGCTGAGGACCCGGCGCGCCTCGTCCACCGCGTCGAGCGCCTCGCGGCGTTTCGCCTCGAACCCTTCCAGACCGAGCGTCTCCAGCGGGAGGGCGCTCAGCTCGTCCCGACGGCTCGCGTGCGCGCGGTCGACCTCGGCGCCCGAGGCGTCTCGCGACAGTCCCAGGACGGAGAAGTAGTCACCATCTTCGGCCAGCGCGGCCGCCGCCTCGAGCAACGCCCGGACCGGGGCGCGAGAGCCGGACGCGGGCGGGCTGGCCGGCGCGTCTTCGAGCACCAGCGCGTCGCCCGCGACCAGGGCGTAGAGCAGGCCGGCCAGCCCTCGCTCGGTCGGCGCCGCGGCGAGGAAGTCCGTCAGTGGGTGGCCCTCGAGGCGGAGGATCAGCTCGACCAGCTCGGACGGGAGCTCGGCCGCGACGAGCGCCGCGTCACGCTCGGGGCCGAGCGCGAGCCCGCGACCTTCGCCGATCCAGGCGACCACGTCGTCCGCGTCGAGCGCGCGACGCGCGGCCTCGACGAGCTGGCTGCGGAGCGGGCGGGCGAACACCCGGGAGCGCGCGAGCGCACGCCCGGGCTGGGTGTCGTCGAGTCGACGCAGCACGAACTCCGCGCGCGGCGCCGCGATGAGCGACTCCAGCAGGGCCTCGCGCGCCTCCCGCAGCAGCCGATCCCGCTCGAAGCGGCCGATCTCGCCGCCGTCGACCTTGCGCTGGAGCACCGCCTCGGCGCCGCGCTCGTCGGGCGGAGACTCGGTGGCGCGCCCTCGTCGGCGAAGGTCGGCGAGCACGCGGCGGGCCACGGGGCCGTCGATCGCCCGGAGCTGCCCGGACAGGAACGTCATGCGCACCTGCAGCCCGTCGGGGAGGTCGAGCTCGCAGAGCCCGTCGAGGCGGAGGGCGGTGACGCGCCAGAGGAGCCGCAGCACGCCGCCCGCTCCGAGCACGCCCGTGCGCGTTCGGTCGGACCCCTCGGCGCGCCCGAGGACGGAGTCGTCGCGCGGCCACTCTCCGCCCGGATGGGGGGGCTCGGGCGGGTGCACGGTCGCGGGATGGACGCCGCTGCCGGGCGTCTCTTCCTCCTCCACGCGGGGCGGCGTCTCGGTCGCGGTGGTCTGCTCGATGCGGCGCGGCGTCTCGGCCGAGGTCTGCGCCCGCGCGCTCGTCGTCTCGGCCTCGACGACCCCGGCCGAGCTGTGCACGGGCGGCGGCACGGCCGGGCCTCCGACGAAGGTGAACGCGTCGATCGGGTCCTCGATGACCGGCTCGTCGATGCGGAAGGTGCCGGCCTCGAACAGCTCCTGCGGCACCAGCTCCTCGGCGGACTGAGACGCGGCGGGGAAGTACAGCGCGAGCGGCTCACGATCGGGGAAGACCCGCCGGTCGGCGGCCTCGAGCAGCTCCTCCAGCCACGGCGAGAGCTGCGCGCGCTGCCCGACGGGGATCTCCGGCTGGGGCGCGTCGAGGGCGGCGTGAGATTCGGACGCCACCTCGCCGCTCTCCTCCATGAGGTCGCGCGAGCGCCCCTCGCCATCGACCCCCGGGAGGCTCTCGTCGAGAGTCGCGCGGACGCGGGAGGGGCTCGTGACCTGGCTGGGGCCGTCGAGCTGCATGGTGGGCTCGCGGGGGCGCCACGAGGGCGCGGGGTCCGGCGCGTCGCTGGCGCGGACCATCACCTGCGAGCTGTCCAGATCTTCGGGATCCGACAGCTGCATCGTGCGCTCGACGGGCGCGACGCCCACGCGCGAGACCTCGGGCCCGGGGCGCTCCATCAGCGACGCCACGCGCGCGAGCAGGGGCTCGAAGTCGATGGGCCGCGCGAGCACGGCGTCCGCGCCGAAGGCCGGGCCCTCGGGCGCCTCCCCGGCGCTGCCCGGGGGCAAGCCGAGGAGGATCACGGGCACGTCGCCCTCGACACCGTCGTCGCGGAGGAGCTTGAGCGCGGCGAGGGCTCCGTCGACGTCGCCCGCCATCAGCACGAGGTCCGCGCGGGTCAGCGGCACGTCCGCGAGGGCGACGGCCCTCACGTCGAACCCCTCCTGTCGGAGGCTGTCGACGATCCAAGGCCCCTCGGCGCTCGGATCCCAGACATCGACGGACGGCTTCGACACGCGCGGGAGGATAACAGGCGGTAGGATCCAACTCATGCATGGGATGAGTCGACGACGCGCGCTGGGTCTGGCCCTCGGCTCGGGCACCGCGCTGCTCGCCTTCCCGGGGGCGGCCCTGGCGCAGCTCGCGCGCGGTCCGCGCCCGGACTGGGAGCCCGACGGGCCCCTCGACGGACGTGAGCCCGCGGACGACGACGCGATGACGCCCGAGGAGCGGCGACACGTGCCGGTCCTCACGATGCCCCTGCGTGTTCACCCCGATCGCCCCTTCGACCTCGTGGTCCAGGCCGGCCTCGAACCCCACGGCATGACCGAGGCCCACCACATCGACTGGATGGAGGTCGCGCTCGACGACACCCGCCTCGCCGTCGCCGACCTCGGCCCGTCGGTGGCCTACCCGATCATCCGCGTCCCCATCGTCCTGCGCCGCCCCGGCCTGCTCACGGCCCGCATCCACTGCACGCTCCACGGCACCTGGCGGACCCGGCGCGCGATCCAGCTCTGAGCTATCGTCGCGCGGTGAGGTGCTGTCTTCTCTTGCTCCTGCTCCCCGGCTTGCTCGCGGGGTGCGATGACCTCGGCGGGTACGCGACCCGGCCGGGGGAGGCGTACGTGGGCAGCGTGGTCGGCGTGGAGGACCCGCCGGTGCTGCGGCGCGGCTTCGCGGCCGAGACGCGGCTCTCGATGACCTTCGATCCGCAGCGCGCCGACTCGACCGCGACGCCTCCGGGCACGGTGACGACGAGCGACGGCAGCCTCACGGACGTCGTGCTCGAGCCGATCGCCCCGCTCACGCACGACGCGCTGAGCGACTACGAGATCCCGAGCGGGAGCCGCGTCCGCAATTACATGTTCGTGCTGCGGCCGACCGAGGGTCCCCTCGCGGGGCGCGAGCCGATGGCCTTCGTCTCGCTGATGCGGGACGGTCGGGTCGAGGTGCGCGTCATCGCGGGCACGGGGAGCCGGGACGGCGACTACTTCGGGCTCTGGCGCCTGACCCTCGAGGAGATCTGAGCGGCCATGCTGGTGCTGGGGATCGAGTCGTCCTGCGACGAGACCGCCGCCGCGCTCGTGCGTGAGGACGGGACCGTGCTCGCCGACGTGGTCGCGAGTCAGATCGCGGTCCACGCGCCCTATGGCGGCGTGGTCCCGGAGCTCGCCTCGCGCGCGCACCTGACGAACGTGCTGCCGGTCATCGAGGGCGCGCTCGCCGAGGTCGAGGGCGGGCTGGACGCGGTGGACGCGATCGCGGTCACGCAGGGGCCGGGGCTGGTCGGCGCCCTGCTGGTCGGGGTGCAGGCGGCGAAGGCGATCGCGTGGGCCAGGGACCTGCCGATCGTGGGCGTCGATCACCTGGTCGGGCACCTCTTCGCCGTCTACCTCCGCCGCGGTGAGGGCGACCCGCCGCAGCCCACCCTCCCCTACGTCGCGCTCCTCGTCAGCGGCGGGCACACGGCGATCTACGAGGTCACCGCACCGGGCGAGGCCCACATCCTCGGGCAGACGCGCGACGACGCCGCGGGAGAGGCGTTCGACAAGGTCGCGAAGCTGCTCGGGCTCGGCTACCCCGGCGGCCCCGTGGTGGATCGGCTCGCCGCTTCGGGAGACCCGCGCGCGATCGAGCTGCCGATCCCGATGGCCTCGCGCCGCACGCTCGACTTCAGCTTCTCGGGGCTGAAGACGGCCGTGGCGCGGCACGTCGAGGCGCACGGCGTGCCGGAGGACGAAGCGGGCATGGCCGATCTCTGCGCGAGCTTCCAGCGCTCGGTGACCCGGGTCCTCGCGCGGAAGGCCGTGCACGCCTGCGTGCAGCGCGGGATCCCGAGGCTGGTGCTCGGCGGCGGCGTCGCGGCGAACCGCGGGCTGCGCGAGACCACCCGGCGTCTGGCCGCGAAGCACGACGTGGCGCTCTTCGTGCCGCCCCTGGCGAGCTGCACCGACAACGCCGCCATGATCGCGTACGCGGGCGCGCTGCGGCTCGCGGCCGGGGAGCGAGACGACCTGACGCTCTCGGCCTACTCGCGCAGCCCGGACGTGCGGCGCGGGAAGTTCCCGAAGCGACGGACCCGGCCATAGCGGCGTGATATGAAGGCGCCGATGAAGGGCGCCAAGACATCCATCCTCGACGCGGTCGGCCCCACGCCGATCGTGCGGCTCGGTCGCATCGGCGCGGAGCTCGAAGCCGAGCTCTACGTCAAGTGCGAGTTCGTCAACCCGAGCGGCTCCGCCAAGGATCGCATGGTCCGCGCGCTGGTCGACGCGGCCGAGAAGTCGGGCGAGCTCGTCCCCGGCGGCACCCTGGTCGAGGCGACGACCGGCAACACGGGCGTGGCGCTCGCGATGCTCGCCGCCGTGCGCGGCTACAAGTGCGTGTTCGCGGTCCCCGACAAGACGAGCGCCGAGAAGATCGCGTCGCTGCGCGCCTACGGGGCGCGCGTCGTGGTGGCGCCCACCGCCGTCGACCCGGACGATCCGCGCAGCATCTACGCGGTGGCGCGCAAGATCGCGGCGGACGTGCCCAACGCCTGGTACGCGGGACAGCACGAGCGCGCGGAGACGGCCGCCGGGCACGCGGCCACGCTCGGGGCGGAGATCTGGGAGCAGACGGGCGGGGAGCTCGACGCGCTCGTCGCCGGCCTCGGGACGGGCGGCACGCTCGTCGGCGCGGGCCGGCGTCTCAAGGAGAAGCGGCCCGAGATCCAGCTCATCGGCGTCGATCCCGTCGGCTCGCTCTACTACGACTTCCAGAAGAGCGGCCGGGTCGGGACGCCCTCCGCGTACGAGCTCGAGGGCCTCGGCGGCTTCCACGTCCCCGCCCCGCTCGATCTGAGCCTGCTGGACGAGATCGTGCGGGTCGACGACGGCGACAGCTTCCGGGTGACGCGCGACCTCGTGCGGCTCGAGGGCCTCTT
>SHBB01000049.1 GCA_004213565.1 Sandaracinaceae bacterium | reverse complement strand
GCCAGCGCTCCGACGCCGATCGAGATCGTCGCCAGACGCCGCGCGACCGGCCGGCGCTCAGGCGTGCGCGACAGGACCATGGCGGCGATCCCGGCCAGGAGGCCCAGCGCCGCGAGGGGCAAGATGGCCAGCATGGCCCAGCCGCCCTCGTCGACGAGATGGATCAGATGCCTCATGTGCGGGGGAGAGTGTAGATGACAAAAGAAGAAGCGCCGGCCCCCTCGTGGGAACCGGCGCTCGTGGGCTGAGCCGATCGGGCTTCAGCGGGTGGTGACGTGGAGGCGCCAGCCGTCGAGGGTGCCGGTGTCGCCGCTCGCGCCGTCGACCACGGTGAGCCGCCAGGTGCCGGCCGCGTCCTCGCCGATGAACTGCGGGACGTCGAAGGTGCGGTGCACGCCGTCGGAGGAGCTCGACTCGGTCAGGAGCACGAACTCGCTGCCGCCCTCGCGCCCGAAGCGCACGGTCAGCTCGTAGGGGAAGGTGTGGGTGATGTCGACCTCGACGCTCATCGCCGTGATCACGCCGCCCTCGCTCACCGACGCCTCGCTCGTGACCGAGCCGTCGTCGGGGATCGACAGGGGCGCCTCGCCCTCGACCGGCTCACGCGGCATCGGGGTGCCGCCGCAGTCGGTGGTGCAGCGGGTCAGCTCCATGCTCCAGCCGTTGAGCGTGCCGGTGTCGGAGCCCGCGTGGTCGCTGACCGCGAGGGTGTAGGTGCCGGCCGCATCGGTGCCGTTGAACTCGGTCACGTCGAAGGTGCGGACGAGGTCGTCGGCGCTGCCGCCGCTGCGCTCCTGGAGGGTGGCCTCGACGCCGTCGCCCCGGACGAGCCGGACGGTGAGGTCACCGACGTAGCTGTGCGAGATGTCGACGCTGACCGCGAGCGAGCTGATGGTGCCGCCCTCGGCGACCTCGATGACGCTGCCGATGCCGCTCGGATCGTTGTCCGGGATGGGCATCGCGGTGTCGTTGCGGAGCTCGCCGGCCGGGTCCATGCAGGCGCGCTCGCTGGCGCAGGCCGCGTCGGCGCAGTCGGTGCTGCCGTTGCGGTCGTTGTCGACGCCGTCGTTGCAGACCTCGGGGACCATCACGTCCGGCAGGCCGGAGACGTAGGCGGTCAGGTGCTCCTGGACGTAGCGGTAGCTGATCCAGCCGTAGCCCGCGCCGTGCGGGTTGGCGGTGCCGAAGCGGCCGGTGCCCCAGGAGTTCTTGAAGAGGAAGAAGCCGGTCTCCATCTCACCGGTCTCGTTGCCCTCACCATCGACGCGCGGGACCGACAGCTCGTCATCCCAGCCGACGAGCAGGAAGCCGTGGCCGGCGCGGCGGTCGCCGCTCGAGTCCTCGATGTCCGCCTCGTTGGGCGCGAGCACGTAGCCGTTGCGCGAGTACTCGCTGTTGGTCTTCAGGTTGCTGCGGCCGTGGTTCCACGACTGGTAGAAGAAGTCGCCGCTGACGACCACCGGGGTGCGCGTCGAGACCATGTGGCCCTTGAGCGAGCGCGCGCTGGGGTTGATCCAGCGACCCGCCGGGAGGTGGAAGCGCTGCGCCGCGAGCGCGGACTCGGGCGGCTGCCCGTTCGTGTAGCAGTAGGTCGGGCGGTCGTCCCCGGTGCACATGGGGTCGTTCGAGGTGCCCCACTCGGAGCTCTCGTACGGCCAGACCGACTCCTCGACGACGCCGAAGCGGTTGATCGCGCGGAGGTTGTAGCTCGGGTTGCTGCCGGAGCTGTTCGGGAACGAGCCGAGCTCGATCTTCGCCGACCACTGGAGGAACTGCTCCGAGAAGTCGGGGTTGTCGATGGTGCCCTCGGCCAGGTAGAGGCTCTCCATCAGCGCGGCGGTCGCGAAGATGGTGCAGGTGCCGCGGCTGCCCTGGGAGCGCACCGGGCTCTGGATCTCCATGAGGTCGAAGGTCGAGGGCAGGACCTCGTCGGCCTTGCCGTCCACCGGACAGCTCATGCAGCGGTCGTCGGGCGCGCCTTCGTAGAGGGCGTCCACGTCCGAGAGGGGGAAGTCGTCGCCGCTCGGGTTCGACGGATCTTCGGTGGCGCAGCCGGTGCCGGTCAGCGCGAGGGCGAGGCTCAGGAAGAGCCAGCGAGAGGAGAGGGTGAAGCGCATGGCGCGATGCTAGCGCATTCGCCGTGCCACGCCGCGTTCGAAGCGATCATCACCGTACGCGGGGCTCGGGCTGGCAACTGGAGCCGCCGATGCGGGCGCGGTGGCCACTTCGCCAGCCACCTCTGCTCGCATGCGCGACCGTCACTCGCTGACGAAGCCGAGGCTGAGCACGCCGCCGTAGCTGGGGGTGCCGGCGAAGCTGCCGCGGAAGGCGCCGCCGACGACCAGGCCGTCGTGGGTGTGGATCTCGACCCCCGCCTCGATGCCGGCCTGCAGGAGGAGGGCGTCGGCGTGCTCGGTGCCCAGCCTCCCCAGGCGATCGTCGCGCACGTTGACGTCGAGGAAGGCCCCGCCGACCGAGGCGCGCGCGAGCACGTAGGGCACGACCGGGCCGAGCTCGACCTGCACGCCCATCGCGGCCTCGACCTGCACGATGAAGAGCCCGCGCGTCTGCACCTCGAGGCTGGAGCCGTCGACGCGGGTCCAGGCGCCGCCGGTGTCTCCGCCGCCGAGGATCAGGCGCAGCTCGGGCGCCCGCAGGATGCCCTCGGTCCGCAGGCCGAGCCCGATCAGCACGCCGCCCACCGTGCTCGTGCCGAGGCCCTGCGCGGGGCCGAGCTGGGTGCCGGCGAGCGCGGTGATCTCGGGCTGCGACAGGTCGAAGTCCAGGCTCGACAGGTCCATGCCCTCGGCCCACGCGCCGAACGCCGACCAGCCCTGCAGGCCTTCGTCGCGCGGCTCCGGCGTCTCCACCGTGGCGGGCGTGACGTGCGACGGCGGCGGCACGTCCTCGTAGGGCACGTCCTCGTAGGGCACGTCCTCGTAGGGCACGTCCTCGTAGAAGACGGCCCGCGGCGAGGGGTCCTCCGCCGCGGTCTCCTCGAGCGGGACGACGACGACCACCGGCGGTGCCGCCTCGCCTGCGCCGACCTGGGCGTCCACCTGCGGCGCGGCGGGGCTCGGCTCGAAATCCGCCTCCAGGTCCATGTCCACGTCGACCCGGAGCGTCTGCGCATGCGCGCGGGTCGAGAGCGGGAGACAGGCCAGGGCCAGCAAGAGCGTGGTCGGGATCGCGGTCGGTCGCATCGTCACCTCCGCAGCCCCAACGCGGGCGCGGCGGCGCGCTTACAGTCCCGGCCCGATTCAGCGGATCGGCGCGCCCGGCGACTTCGCGACGCTCGCGTACTCGGGGTGGCGCACGGTGACCACGGGCACGTGGGCGGTGCGGACCACGCGCTCCGCGACCGAGCCGACGAGCAGGCGCTTGAGCCCCGTGCGGCCGTGGGTGCCGAGCACGATCATATCGACCTCCGGGTCGTGCGACGCCTCGACGATGGCCTCGTAGGGGATCCCGCTCTGGAGGCGCGCCTCGATGTCCACCCCGCCCCGGTGGCGGTTGACGAGCTCACGCAGCTGCTCGCCGAGCCGGGCGTGCCGCTCCTCCACCAGGCCGGCCTCACCCGGGACGCCGAAGCTCGAGAAGTCGTCGACGTGCAGCACCCGCACCTTCGCGCCGTGGGTGCGGGCGAGGAAGAGCGCGTAGCGCAGCGCCTCCTCCGCGCCGAGCGAGAAGTCGACGGGGCACAGGATCGTCCTCAGCTCGGGGTCGGCCACACCATCGAGATACGCACCCGCTCCGCGCAGGCCAACCGAGGGCTCAGGCGGGACGCAGGCCCGCGGCCAGCAGGTGCGCGCGGAGCTCGGATCCGTCGGCGTCGAGCGCCTGCCGCGTGCGGCGGTAGCCGTCCTCGAGGATGGCGCGGCGCGCGGCGAAGTTCATCGGGCTGTACATGAAGACCGTGGCGTCGTCGGGCGCGGGCTCGAGCAGGAGCAGCTCCGTGTCCGGGTGGTCCAGCTCGTACTGGCGGATGCCCTCGAGCAGGCGGGCCTCGCTGCGGAGGCGCCAGGCCTGGCTGTTGACCCAGATGAGGCCCTTGTCGCGCACGCGCCGCCCGGGGCCGTGGCCGGTGGGCACCCCGGGGCTGTCCTGGCTCGCGCGGACGGGGACCATCGGGTTGATGATCAGCACGACGGAGCAGCCCGCGTTGGCGGCCAGGTCGGCGTGCGCCACGTCGCCCATGCCGCCGTCGATGAAGTCGCGCCCGTCGACGCGCACGGGGGCGAAGAGCACCGGGATCGCGCTCGAGGCGCAGATGGCCCGGCTGATCGGCACGTTCGACAGCTCCCCGTCGCCGAAGACCGCGCGCTCGCCCCGGTCGAGGTCGTTGGCGACGAGGAAGAGGGTGCGCGGCAGCTCGTCGAAGTCCTGCGGGATCTGACGGCGCGCCATGAACGCCTCGAGGAAGCGCTCGTAGGGGTCGAGGGTGAAGATGCCGGCCGGGAGCGAATCCCAGAACCGGTCCAGCTCGTTCCACACGTCCAGCTCGAGGGGGCTCGAGGCGGCGCTGGAGACGAAGCGTCGCGCGGCGCCGACCACGCTGGAGGCGACGCGGCGCCACTCCTTGGCGTCGAGGCGCAGGAGGTGGTTGCGCTTGAGGTTGAAGAAGTCGTCGGCCGGGTCGAGGAGCGCGCGGTAGAGCCGGAGCGCGGAGTGCCCACCCGCGAGCACCGCGGCGAGCGTCGCGCCGCTCGAGCTGCCGACGTAGACGTCGAAGTCCGCGGCGCTGAAGCCCTCGAAGGACTCCTCGAGCGCGGCGAGGCAGCCCACCTCGTACATGACGCCCGTGATGCCCCCGCCGCCGAGGCAGAGCCCCATCTTCGCGCGCTCGCCGGGCTCTCGTTCAATCACCGTCACCGCTGCTCAGCCGGGCGATCGCCATCACGCTCGCGGCGGCCACGACGGCGCCGCCGAGCGCCAGCGTCAGGGGCAGATGGTACACGTCTTCCCCGACCGTGTTGAAGCCCTCGATGCGCACCACGCTCACCGGCAGCAGCACGGGCACCGCGTTGAAGGCGCCGTGCATCGCGACGCACGGGAGGATCGAGTCGGTGCGCTGCCGCACGTACCCGAGCACGAGCCCGGCGATGAAGACCATCGCGATCAGGGCCGGCGCGCCGTGGATCACCGCGAAGAGCGCCGCGCTCAGGACCAGGCCCGCGCGATCGCCGTAGCGGCGCGAGAGCCCCGGCAGCATCAGCCCGCGGAAGAGCAGCTCCTCGCCGATGGCGGGCGCGGCCACGATGGTCAGCGGCACGAGCAGGGCGTCGCTCACCGAGTCGATGCGGACCGCGCGCTGCAGCATCATCTGCTGCTCGACGCTCATCGCGGCCGCGCCGCCCACGTCGACGATCAGGTTCACCAGCTCCCGGAGCGGGAACTGGAGCGCGAGGCCGCCCATGATGGCGAAGAAGATCAGGGCGCGCGGGACCGGCGTGATGTCGAGCGCCTCGCGGTAGGTCAGCTCCTTGCCCCACGCGCCGGCGGTGCCCACCCCGGTCGCCACCAGGAGCCCGGTCAAGAGGGAGAGCTGCAGGACCACGGGCTCCACCCAGGTCGCGTCGAGCGCGGCGCCGAAGGGCACCCCGGAGAGCAACGCTTGCAGGCCCGCGGACAGGCTGAGCGCGCCCATGGCGACGGCCACCACGACGAAGAGCAGCCCGAGCGCGCCGAGCAGCGAGACGGCGCCGCGAGGACCGAGGAGCATGGCGTCGCTGTACGCTGTTTCGTGCGCCCTCGCCATGTCCGCGCATCACGTGAGGAAATGGAGGATCCGGGCTACGCTCCGGCGGACCCGGCGAGTGGCGCCGGGTGACCTGGAGACCCATGGCCCAAGCTTCTCGCGTCCTGACCTTTTCGTTGTGCCTCCTCTGCCTCGCGTGCGGAGGTCCCGCGACCGGGGCGCGGCACGGAGGGCAGGCTGGCCAGCCCCCCGAGGTCACCGCCGAGACCTTTCACGAGGTCGAGCGCGCGTACTGGCGCATGGAGCCCGACGATCCGTCCCGGGTCGCGTGGCGCGACGCGCTCGTCCGCCACCTCTCGCGCGAGTCGGAGGACATCCTCGAGGGAGGCGACTACGACGCGGTGGTCGAGCACCTGGCGGACCTCGCCGGGCTGCTGACGCCGGCCGACGTGGGTGAGGGGCGCGTGCCGGCCGAGGTCGCGCCGCTCGCGCGCTGGGTCGTCGAGCGCGGCTCGCCGCGAGGGGACGAGGGCCGCGTGATGGGGGCGCTGCTGCTGCTCCACGCCATCGGCGAAGAGGGCAGCGAGGCGGAGCGGGAGCAGGTCGCGCGCTGGGGTCGCGACGCGCGCGCCGGCATCGAGAACCCGCTCGAGCGCTACGGCGACCTGATCCAGGTCTGGGAGCAGCATGAGGAGATCGCGCCCGCGCCCGAGGTCCTGACCACGCTCGCCCGCCTCTACGTGGAGCAGCGCGACGCGCTCATCGGCGCCTTCGGGCCCGAGGGCCAGGGCTCGCGCACGCCCGGGCGGCTCAGCTTTCAGCAGCTCCGGCTCGCGCCACTCCTCGTGCAGCGCGCGCCCCTCGACGTGGCCGCGGTCTATCTGCGGCACGGCGACCTCGAGCGCGCCATCGAGCACGTCGAGCGCATGGGCGATCAGAGCGGCGTGGAGCAGCGCTTGCTGCAGCTGCTCGAGAGCGCGCGCGAGAACAACGATCGCGGCGCGACCTCGCTCTCGGAGCTCGCGCAGGGCTTCGTCCGCGCCCGCCCCAACGTCTCGGAGGCGATCTGTCGCCTCGGCATCCGCCGCTTCCCCGACGACGCGCGCTTCCCGGTCTGCCTCGCGCGCGTGGCGCTCGAGCAGAGCGAGGTCGGCGCGGCGACGGCCTGGTACGCGGAGGCGGTGCAGCTCGCGCCCGACGACCGCGAGGTCTACGACGAGGCGCTCGGGCAGCTCGACACGATGATGGAGGAGGGCCTGTTCGAGGCCGACGTCAGCCAGAGCCGGGTCATCGCCCGCCACGCGCTCGAGATCCTCGAGGAGCGTCAGCGCCGCTGGCCGGACCGCGCGCCTTCGGTGGACCGGAGCGAGATCCTGCTCCAGCTCGGTCGCGCCGAGATGAGCGCGGGCAACGTGGCCGAGGCGCGCGAGCGGCTCGAGGCCAGCCTCGCCGCGGACGAGACGCGGGAGGCGCACGTGCAGCTCGGGCTCCTGCTCGCGCGGGTCGGTCAGGGCGACGAGGCGGCGCGTCACCTGCGGGCGGCGCTCGACCTCGTCCAGGAGACGGGGGCCGAGGGCGCGGCGGCGCGCGCGGAGCTGCTCGAGCAGCTCGGCGACGCGCAGCGCATCGCGGGCGAGCAGCGGCAGGCCGAGCGCATGTACCGCCAGTCCCTCGCGCTCTGGAACGACCTCATCGAGCAGGTCCGCGGCCCGCGCCGGTCGGTCGTCGAGGTCCGCCGCGGCGTCCTGCACAGCCGCCTCGGCAACACGGAGGCGGCGATGGAGGCCTTCGGCCACGCCATGGACGCGGCGCCGAGCTGGCGCGAGCCCTACGCGGCCATCCTCGCCCACCTCGTGGTGAGCCAGCCGAACCTCGAGCTCGCCCAGCAGGTGCTGCGGCGCGCGAACTACCAGCTGACCCTCGAGCCGCAGTGGAAGGTCTACTTCGCGCTCTGGGTCCAGGCGATCGCCGCGCGCGCCGCGAGCGAGCCGGAGCGTGAGGTCGGCGTCCTGCTTCGCGAGCTCTCCAACGGCGACGGATGGAGCGCGCGCCTCGCGGCCTACGCGCGCGGCGAGCTGCCCTACGGCCAGCTGGTCGAGGCGGCCGACGACGACGGCGAGCGCACCGAGGCCGCCTTCTACGAGGGCACGCGTCGCCTCGGCGCGGGCGACGTCGCCGGCGCGCGCGAGCTGTTCCAGAGCGTGCTCGAGTCCGGCATGGTCAGCTTCTACGAGTACGCCATGGCGCAAGAGCTCCTCGTCGCGCTGCCGAGCGCCGAGGGCACTGTTGCTGAGCAATAGGTCGCCGAGCAGTAGGCTCAGACCCGCCGCTCGACCAGCCCGCGGGTGGGATCCTCGCTCTGCTCGCGGTCGTTGCGCCACATGATCACCAGCCCCGTCACCGCGCTGAGCAGCATCAGCGCGTTGGTCGCCACGAAGACGGGATCGCGCTGCACGACGGCGTAGATCAAGAAGCCGGTGCTCGCGACGATCTGCCCGATGAAGAGCAAGGGCGAGACGCCGTCGTTGCTGCGGCAGCGCCACTGCTTGAAGGTCTGCGCGCCGATCGTCAGCAGCAGGACGAAGCCGGCGGCCCACCCGACCACCTGACCCGTCACCTCAGGCCGCCTTCTCGTCCTTCTTCTGCTTCGGCTTCTCGGCGCGGTACTGCTTCGCCATCTGCTTCGCCTGCGCGTCCGAGAGGGCCTTGCCCGCGAGCTGGAAGACCTCCTGCTCCTCCTCGTCCATGTGATGGCGCAGGGCCTCGGCGAGGGTGTGGAAGCGGTTGAGCCAGCCGGTGCTGCTCATGTCCTTGTTCGACAGCTCCTCGAGGATGTCCTCGGCCTCGTTGTGCTCCTCGACCGAGTGACCTGCCTTGTCGCGCGTGAGCTCGTCCGCGAGCAGCGTCGAGTAGAAGACGCGCTCCTCGACCGCGGTGTGCGCGCGGGCCTCGATCGTCAGCCGCTCGAAGAGCTCCTGGCGTCCCTGAGAGTCCCCGTGGGTCTTCTCGATGAGGTCGATGAGGGTGCGCTGCTTCTGGTGTTCCTCGCGCAGCACGTCGTAGATGTTCTCGGCCATGGGTTCTCGGTTCCTTTCTTCGAACGAGAACCCTGTCGCACCTCGCGTGCCTGACCCCCGCGGCCCCCGGATCCGCCCGACGGACCGTGTCGCCTCGCCCCGCCCATGGCGGTTCGCCCCCCCCGACGCGCGCGGAGACGCTCAGTCGAGCGAGCGGCAGTCGCGCTGGACGCGCCAGACGCCGCGGGCGTACTGGCCGTTCGGGGCCGCGCGTCGGTAGCGCTGGGCGTAGTCGCAGATGGGGCGCGTGACCTGCTCTTCGCGGATCGAGAGCAGAGCGAGCGGGCGCGAGCTGGGGTGACGGCCGACGAGCGCGGTCTGGAGCGCCTCGGTCGCGTCCTCTTCGCGGTCCGCGAGCATCTCCGCGCGGACCAGGTACGCCTCGCTGTTGCGGCGGTCGATCTCGAGCGCCTGCGTCAGCTCGCGCTCGGCCACGGTGCGGTTCGAGTCGGCCAGCGCGAGCCGCGCGAGCACGGCGTGGAGCTGGGCGCGGGTGGCGGGCTCGAGGGTCGACTCGTCGAGCCCCTCGGTCAGGTTCTCCAGCGTGGCCTGGGCCGGGTTGCTGGCGCGCATGCGGATCTGCGCGAGCGCGCGGGCGAGGACCGCCTCGGTGCCGCCCTCCTCCGTGCCGACGAGGCGCTGGAAGGTCCGGACCGCCTGCGAGTACTGCTCGGCCTGCATGTAGAGCCAGCCGAGCGCCATCGTCAGCTCCGCGTCGCGCGCGTGATCGTCGAGCGCCTGACGCACCTCGCGCACGCCGCTCTGCCCCGCGATCTCCATCATCAGCAGCCGCCCACGGAGGCGCTCCACGCGGAGCGAGCTGATCTCCGCCGCGTCGATCCGGTCGAGGATCTGCCGACCCTCGGCCGCGCGGAAGTCGAGGATGTCGAGCTCCAGCCGCCCGACCAGCGCCGCGGGGTGACTCTCGGCCAGCGCGAGCGAGCGGTCGAAGGCCTCGCGCGCGACCTCGAGCCGCTCGAGGTGACGGGCCGCGCGGCCGCGGTCGGCGTGGAGATCGGCGTCGTCGTCTTCGATGCGCAGGGCGGTGTCGAGGGTGGCGAGCGCCTCCTCCCACTGCTCGAGCGCCATCTCCACGTGCGCCTTCGCCGCGAGCAGCCGCACGTCGCGCGGGTGCCGCTCGAGCGCTGGCGTCACGAGCGCCATCGCCTCCTCGGCGTGCTCCTCTCCGAGCTGCGCCTCGACGGCGACCGGGACCACGTCCGGGTGATTCGGGTGCGCGGTGAGCAGCGGGCTCGACAGCTCCACGGCCCGCGCCGCGTTGCCCTGCTCGAGCTCCATCGCCGCCTGGTGCACCAGCGCGGGCACGCGATGTCCCGGCTCCTCGGACGCGGCCTGGTAGAGCGTGCGCGCCTCGTCGAAGCGGCCGCGCGCCTGGAGCAGACGAGCGCGCGCCAGCTTCGTCCGCGCGTCGTCCGCCGGCGCGTGCTGGAGCGCGGCCTCGACGCCGCGGAGATCGCGCCGGGCCAGCGCCAGCTCGGCGTTGAGCTGCGCGCGCCGCCCCGCGTCGGTCGACAGCGGCGTCGGGAGCCCCTCCGCGACCTCGGCCGCGAGCCGGTTGGCCTGGATGCGGAGCGCGGCCTCCGCGAGCCCGAGCGTGAACAGCTCGTCGCCGGGCGGCGCGACCTCCTGGGCCTGGTCGAGGTGCTCGCGCGCGGTGACGCGGTCGCCGGCCGCGGCCGCGGCGCGCGCCAGGAGCAGCCGCGCCCACGCCTTCTCGTGCATGGTGGCGTCGGGCGCGTCGAGCACGGTCTGCGCGTGCTCAGCCACCGCGTCGATGGCCGCGCCCGCGCGATCCATGATGCGGGCCCGCGCGATCCGGGTGCCGGGCGTGCCCGCGCCGAGCGCGTCGAGGCGCTGCAGCGCGCCCTCCGTGTCGCCGCGGCGCGCCAGCAGCTCCGCGTGGAGCGCCGCGTGCCGCGGGGCGTCGGGTCGCTCGTCGATCGCGAGGCTCGACGCCTCGAAGGCGGTGTCCACGTTTCCGACCGCGCGGGCGGCCATCGCGCGGGCCCGGGCCGCCTCGGCCGCGTAGTCGCCGCTCGCGACGACACGCGAGGCGTTCTCCATCGCCGCGTCCAGGTCGCCGGCGGCCAGCGCGAGGTAGATCTCGGCCACCAGCCGCTCGCGATCCACCTCCGGGTCGTCCTGGGGCAAGGCCGCGAGCCCGGCCGCGATCGGATCGGTCGACTCGGCCTCGCCCGCGAGCAGCAGCATGGCCCGGAGCCGCAGCTTCATCGCCTCGGACTCGGCGTCGTCGTCTCCTTCGAGCAGCTCGAGCGCGCTCCGGATGGACGCGACGCGGCCGTCGTCGCTCGCCGCGTGCATCGCCTCCTTCACGTCCGCGCGGTGAGAGAGGTGCAGGAAGAGCCAGACCGCGAACGCGACCGTCGCGGCCGCGATCACGCCGTACGTGACCCGCAGGATCGTGCGCCGACGGATCTCCTCCTTGGTGAGCGGCACCCGCTCGATCACGGGGATCGAGTTGGTGGATTGATACGACTTCACCGAGAAGAGATCGGACCGCTCGTCCTCTCTGAATGCTCCCGGGTCGTTCGGTCCGTCGCTCACGATTTCCTCGCGCGTGGGGCGCGGCGGACATCATAACCGGCGAAGGGTCCGCCGGGGCAAGTAGCGGTAACACTGCCTCGAATCAGGGCCCTCGGGAGGCGGCTCAGAACCGGTAGCCGGCCCGCAGGCTCGCCCCGATCGTCAGCGCGCCGGCCCCGGGCGTGACCAGGCCGATCTCCGGCAGAGACGCCTCCAGATAGAAGCGCTCGGTCGGGCGCCAGGCCACGAGGGCCGAGAGGTGGCCGGAGAAGCCCACGTCGCGGGCGCCGGTGAGCGTGAACACCGCGCCGACCTCGGCCTCGCCGCCGATGTAGATGGGCTCGACGAAGAAGCTGCCCAGCCAGGCCGCGCCGACGTGGAGCGCGAGCCCGGTGTAGATCCCGGTGGCGAAGTCGACCCCGCCCCGCAGCTCGAACCCCTCGAGGCCCTCGAAGCTCCGCCCCACGCGCACGCCCACGTCGAAGAGGCCGCCCTGGCCGCTGGCCGTCGGGTTGGGCAGGCCCCCGAGCAGCACCGCCACCCGGCCCCCGACCCGACCCTGGATCATCCACGGCCCATCGGCGCCGTAGCGGTGGCGGCCCTCCCACGCGGTCTCGGCCTCCTGCTCGGCCTCGGCCGCGCGCCGCGCCGCCTCTTCTTCTTCGATGCGCGCCGCCTCCGCCGCCTCCGCGCGGAGGCGCTCTTCTTCCTCGCGCTGCGCCGCCTCGGACTCCTCGCGGGCCCGCCGCTCCTCTTCTTCGCGCCTCAGCCGCTCCTCTTCCGCGCGCCGCGCGGCTTCGTCGGGGTCCTCTTCGCCCGTGAGCCGGAGCGCGTCCTCGCCGATGCCCTCTCGCCGCACCATCGAGGCCAGGATGTCGGCCAGCCGCTCGCGCTCCTCCGCCTCGAGCACCGTCACGACCAGGTCCTCCATGCGACCGGCGGGGCGGTAGTAGACGTGGATGTGAAGCCGGTATTGCCCTCGCAGGGGCTCGACCTCGGCCGCCACCACGTAGAGCGCGCTGCCGGCCGCGGCCTCCATCTCGGCGCTCGAGGGCGGGTGCGAGACGTCCGCCGCGGGGGAGACCAGGCGGTGACCCTGCTCGCGGAGGATGGCGCCCATCGTGGACTCGACCTCCTCGAGCCGCTCCGGCGCGGCCCGGCCGTCCACCGACAGCAGCGCCACCGCGTCCGCGCGCGCCACGCCCGGGAGCAGCCCGATCGCCAACACCGCGACCCAGAGGAGCCGCCAACGCGCGTTCACGATCCGGACGAAGGCCACGTGTTTCTCGTACAAGAGCGGCTCCCCCTTCGTTCTCACCAAGATCGCAGCAAGTCGCGGGCCACTCTCAGCGGGGCGCCTGCACGAGCTCGATCAGGACCCCCTCGCCGCCCTGAGGCGCGTCGTCGCTGCCCTTGGGGTGGATGAAGCAGACGTCGTGGCCGGCGGCGCCCGCGCGGATGCCGCCTGGCGTGAAGCGCACGCCCTGCGCGGAGAGCCACTCGACCGCCTTCTCCAGGTCGTCGACCCACAGCCCCACGTGGTTGAGGGGCGGCTGGTCGACCTTCGGGCGCTTCTCCGGGTCGATGGGCTGCATCAGGTCGACCTCCACCTCGGCCGCGCCCTCGCCGCAGACGGCGATGTCCTCGTCCACGTTCTCCTTCTCGCTGCGGTAGGAGCCCCTCGGCTCGAGGCCGAGGAGATCGATCCAGAGGTGACGCAAGCGCGACTTGTCGGATGCGCCGACGGCGATCTGCTGCACGCCGAGGATGCGGAACGGACGGTCGGTCATGGCGGGCGACCGTAGCACTCCGTTGCGCCCCCCTCACGTGCGTGCGATCAGGGGGAGATGAAGCGGTCGCTGACTGGTGTGAAGCCGTCCGGCATGGTGCACGTGGGGAACTACCTCGGCGCCATCCGTCCCGCGCTGAAGCTCGCCGAGGAGTACGAGAGCTTCCTCTTCATCGCCGACTACCACGCGCTGACGACGATGCGCGAGCCGGCGAAGATGCGCGAGTACACCTACGACGTCGCGGCGACCTGGCTGGCCTGCGGGCTCGATCCCGAGCGCATCCACATGTACCGCCAGAGCGACCGGCCCGAGGTCTTCGAGCTGACCTGGGCCCTCGCCTGCGTGCTCGCCACCGGGCAGCTCGAGCGGGGCCACGCCTACAAGGCCGCGCTCGACAAGGGCGAGGCGCCGAACGCGGGCATCTTCAACTACCCCGTGCTCATGGCCGCGGACATCGTGCTCTACGACGCGGACGTCGTGCCCGTGGGCAAGGACCAGCTCCAGCACCTCGAGCTGACGCGCGACGCGGCCCAGCGGGTCAACCACCTCTTCGGCGAGGGCACGCTGGTGGTGCCGGAGCCGCGCATCTCCGAGGGCCCGCTCGTGCCGGGGCTCGACGGCGAGAAGATGAGCAAGAGCAAGGGCAACGCGATCTCGCTCTTCGCGCCCGCCAAGCAGCTCCGCAAGACGGTGATGAAGATCGTGACCGGCAGCGAGCCCCTCGAGGCGCCGAAGAAGGCGAAGGGCTCGACCGTGTTCGAGATCTACCGCCTCGTCGCGGATCCCGAGCAGGTGAAGGCGCTCGAGGAGAAGCTCGAGAACGGCGGCTACGGCTGGGGCCACGCCAAGCAGGACCTCTACGAGGCGCTCGAGGCGGAGCTGGGGCCGAAGCGAGACACCTACCATCGGCTCATGGCGGACCACGCCGAGGTCGATCGCGTGCTCGCGGCCGGCG
Source organism: Sandaracinaceae bacterium (assembly GCA_004213565.1). Taxonomy (GTDB): domain Bacteria; phylum Myxococcota_A; class Polyangia; order Polyangiales; family Sandaracinaceae; genus JAVJQK01. The sequence continues at coordinate 12,380 of SHBB01000049.1, read as the reverse complement.
CCGAGCGGGTCAAGCCGGTCGCGCAGGGCACACTGGCCCGGCTCCGCGACGCGGTCGGCATCGGCCGCGCCTGATCAGCCAGGCAGCGCGAGCGCGGGGCGTCGACCCGACCACGGGCACGCCGGGGCGGGCTCGGGAGGTGGCAGGGGCGCGGGCCGCGGCGGCGCGTGCTCGACCCACCACGCGTGCGCCCGCTCGTGATCCCACGCCCGCCGCTGGGCCTGCGCGAGCGACGCGAGCAGCGCGTCCGCGCTCTCCGGGCGATCCGCGGGGTCCTTCGCGAGGCACCGCAGGACGATCTGCTCGAGCGCGGGGTCGATCGGGTGCGCGACCCGGGCGGACGGGGGCTCGACCGCTCCGAGGAGGTGACCCGCGCAGACGGCGGGGATGGTCGTGCCCTCGAAGGGGAAGCCGCCGGTCAGCGCGAAGTAGGCGGTGACGCCCACCGCGTAGAGATCGGCCGCGGCCGAGACGGGCTGCGAGCCCTCGATGATCTCGGGCGCGAGGAAGTGGGGCGTGCCCATCACCGCGGCGGCCACCTCGCCGCGCACGGGGTGCGCCAGCCCGAAGTCGACGACGGTGACCCAGTCGCCGAGCCCCGCCCGCGCGCCGACCATGATGTTCGAGGGCTTCACGTCGCGGTGCACGAGCCCCTGCGCGTGGGCCTCCGCGAGCGCGCCGACCGCCTGTTGCAGCAAGAAGGTCACGCGCGCCGACGGGAGCGGGCCGTGGCGCGTCACGAGGTCGTCCAGGCTCATGCCGTCGATCAGCTCCATCACGTAGAAGAGCGTCCCGGTCGCGGTGCGCCCGTAGTCGTAGATCGAGACCGTGTGCGGGTGCTGGAGCCTCGCGGTGATCTGCACCTCCTGCTCGAAGCGGTCGAGCGCGCGCTCCGAGACGAGATCGCCACGCAGCAGCTTGATGGCCGCCGGGCGGTGCAGGCGCACGTGCTTGGCTTCGTAGACCCTCCCCACGCCGCCCTCACCGAGCAGGCGGACGGGCGAGTACGGCCCGAGCCGGAGGGCGGAGCTGACGCGCGCGCGGAGATCGTAGACCACGTGCGAGCACATCGCGGCCACCGCCACCGCGCCCACCGACCAGAGCGCGGCGAAGAGGACCCGGAAGGCGTCGACGTCTCCGGCGAGCTCGGACGCGACCCCGAAGCCCTTCGCGGTGGCGGCGACGGTGGGCGCGAACGCGAGCAGGCCGATGCCCACGCTGGTGCTGGCCGAGGACGGCACGAGCGCCGCGCGCGCGAGCAGGACGAGGGTCATCACGAGCAGCGCGACCAGGTCCGGGGCCACGACCTCGCTCGCACCCCAGAGCGCGAGCGTGACCGCGCCGCCCGCCGCGAGCGGGAAGCCGAGGTCGACGGCGCGCACGAGCGAGGGCGACGCGCAGCGCGCACATACGGCGGTGAGGGCGGCAGAGAAGAGCAAGAAGAGCTGCGCCGCGCCGCCCCAGGTCGAGAACAGCGAGAGCGGCTGCCCCACGCTCACGGCGTAGGCCTCACCCAGGACGATCAGCCCCAGGACGATCAGGGCCACCGCGAGGGCGAAGCGCGAGAGGCGCTCTCCCAGCCCGTGCGTCACCGCGGAGTCGTAGTCGCCCAGCCGCGTCGCGTGCCCCATGGTCGACCCTACGAGGCCGACGCGTCGCGTATTTCAGGGCGCGACGGCGACGCGATCGTCGTCCTCTTCGGTCTCGGGCGGCGTGAGCAGCGACTCGTCTCCGTCGATCACGCGCTCGGTCTCGAGCACGTAGTGATCCTCGAGCCGCTTCCACTGCTGCTCGAGCACCGAGCCGTGCAGGGTCATCGTGCGCTGGTCGTACCAGGACACCGCGATGAGGCTCGTGGCGGAGTCCGAGTCGGGCGCCATCACCACGTTCGTCAGATCGGTGTCGGCGATCTGGATGTCCCGGCCCCAGCTCCGGTGCGTCTGCAGGAAGGCCACGCGGTACTCCGGCGCGACGCGCTGCGAGGCGAGATCGACGCGGCCCCAGCGGGTCTCGTCGTTGAGCGCGTAGACCTGGTCGGTCAGCCGACGCGTCGGCGAGAGGTTCTGGAAGATGCAGCCCGAGAGGCCGATCACGAGCACAGCGACGAAGGCGGTGAGGCGCATTGGGCGAAGCTACGGCCCGCCCACGCAAGGCACCAAGAAAGCGTCAACGCGCGGCGAGGCGGCGGTTGTAGAGGAGGGTCAGCCCGCTCGCGATCACGGCCGCGACCGCGAGGCAGATCCACGCCAGCGCGCTGCGCTCCACGAAGGACAGGCCGATCGACGCGGCGAGGCCCAGGCTCGAGGCGGCCAGCGCGATCCAGCTCCGCCGCACGCGCCGCGCGCTCCGTCTCCGCTCTTCCTCGAGCTCTCGCGCGGCCCAGCGCTCGACCCGATCCCACCCCGCCTCGTTGGCCTTGTGGCGCTTCGCGTCCGGCGTCAGCTCCGGTGCGCGAAAGGGGCCGTCGCGATCGGGGGGCGTCTCCATCAGATCACTCGAGGGTCTCCAGGAAAGCTTCGATCGACCCGGGCGCCTCGTCGAGGGCGGGCACGGTGAGCCCCTCCAGGTAGCGCCAGCCTCCGTCGACCCGCGCGAAGTCGCTCAGCTCGCGGAACGAGACGTCGCGGCCCCTCTCGAAGACCCGCGCGGTGAAGAGCGCCTGGCCCGCGTCGCCGTCGATCTGCTCGGCGTGCACCGTCAGATCCCGGTAGCGCAGCCGCTGCTTCGCGCTCGACAGCTCTCGCACCACCGCGTCCCGCGGCCGGGCGCGCAGCGGGTGGGCGGGGTGCGTGGTGCGGTAGAGGTACGCCCCGTCGCCCATGGCGAACGCCGCGAAGCGCGAGCGCACCAGCGCGGTCAGGGTCTCGGGCTCGGCGCCCGCGTGGAACGGCGCGCAGCAGGCCCGGTAGATCTCTCCGCTGCCGCAGGGGCAGGTCTTGGCGCGACTTCCCTTCGCCATGGAGAGAGCATGTCACGCGGGTCATACTGTGCGAGCGATGCGACTCCGCGTGAGCTTCGAGAAGCCCGGCTTCTTCCTGAACGCGCCCCGACTGCTCGTGCGCCTCGACGGCCGCACGCTCTTCGACGGGAGCTTCAAGGAGGGCTTCGACGTGAGCCTCGACGTGCAGCCGGGCCGCCACGTCATCGAGACCTTCATCGGCCCGCGGCCCGACTTCGCGCGCACCCAGCGCATCGAGCTCGCGCTGACCACCGAGGGCGGCTACCGCGACGTCCCCGCGGTGGAGGCGCGCCTGCGCTACAGCCGGCTCACCGGCAACTTCGAGCGCAAGGCGTCTCTCTCCACGCGCGTCTGAGAGCGCTCAGCGGTAGCGGATCTCGACCGCGTCGCACGAGGCGGCGGCGCGCCGCGCGTCGGAGTTCGTGGTGGCCAGGCCCACGTCGAAGCGGAGCGCGTCGGTGAGCGCGGCCTCGGGGAGGAACCCGGTGACCACCGCGTCGCCGAGCACGAAGGTCACGCCCCCGCCCACCGGCGTGCCCGACGCGCTCACGCGGCGCGCGACGCGGATGTCCAGGCTCGCCCACTCTCCCAGCGCCACGTCCCCGATCGGCCGGACCACGCTCTCGGGCGCGAAGAAGTAGTTGACCTCGACGCGCGTGGCGTCCGTCGGGTAGTGCTCGTCCGCGCCGTAGCGGAGGCCGGCGAGGGTCACGCCGGGGTTGTCGACGAGCGTCTCGCGGCCGACAAAGCGCGCGTCAATCGCCGGAGAGCCAGATCGGGACGATCTGCGGGCCCTGGCCGACGGTGGCGCTCGGACGGATCGCGCGCTGATCGACCCCGTCCAGGCCGGGGCTCTCCACCACGCGCGCCGACGAGAGGTCCACGCGGAGCACGCGCTCGACCCGCTCCTCGCAGTCCGCGGTCGTGCCGACGGTCACGTTGAACCAGCCCGGGTAGATGTCCTCCGGGGCCATCGCGCCGCACGCGCGCGTCTCCGCGCCGGCGCAGTGCCGAGCGCGCACGAGCAGCGTCCTGCCCTCCTCGAGCCACGCTCCGTCGATCGCGGTCCAGCCCGGCAAGGAGGCGGCGTCGCAGTCTTCGCTCAGCGCGAGGTCCACGACGGTGTCCCCCGGCTCGATCCGGACCGTCGGAGGGGGCGAGTGGGCGCAGCCCGAGGCGAGGAGGGCGAGACAGATCGTGCGGCGCATGCGGCGATCTTGGGCGCCGCGCGCCGGGCGCGCGAATTACAGAGCCTCACAACCGAGCCTCACAGCCGGGCATCAGATGATGAACGTCTGGCAGCCGAGCTCCACGTCCACCCGGCCGCCCGCGTCGCCCGAGATCTGCGTGCAGGCGTTGGGACAGAGGATGATGCGGGTCGGCGCCGCGGGGTCGTCGTAGTACCAGCCGGGCGTGGTGCAGTCGGCGCCGTCGGAGCCGCCCACGTAGGGGAAGACCGTCGAGTCGCCGCCGCTCGAGCGGAAGCGCACGTTCACCCGCATCAGATCCAGCTCCTCGCCCTCGGGCGGATCGGGGATGTCGTACTCGCACGGGATCCGCTGGGGCACCGCGATGGCGGCCGTCAGGCTGTCGAAGAGCGAGACCCACTCGCTCGACGGCGTGCAGATCGAGAAGGTGCGTCCGCCGGTCGCGCTCGCCAGCTCCCAGTACTGCACGCCCGGCTCGGCCGCGCCCTCGGGCGGGAAGCCGGACCCCGTCTGACACGGCTGGCCGTTCGGGTACATGAAGCTCGACGGCCCCGCGACCTCCGAGCTGATGGTGTGGAAGATGAAGTTGCGCATGAGGTTGCGGCGCATCTCCGTCTGGAACTCCATCCAGCCGAGGTCGCTCTCGTCGTCGGTGACCGCGATGAAGTGGCTGATCGCGCCGCGGCGCAGGAAGTCGGAGTAGCGCGGCCACTCGGCGAGCAGGGCGCGGAGCGGCTCGTTGGAGCTGACCGCGCGGTCGATCAGCAGGTAGCGCGGGTCGCTCGCGAGCGGCTCGGGCACGCTGACGAAGTCCTGCGTGCTGATCATGACCACGTGCCAGTCGAGCCCGACCCCGCCGATCGCGGTGGCGAAGCGCTGCATGTTCTCCTGCACGCGCTCCGCCTCGTTGCGCATGCTGCCCGAGGTGTCGACGACCCAGACGATGTCGATCGGCGCGTAGGCCTCGACCGCCTCGTACGGGGTGCCGACGCAGCCCATGAAGCCGGCGTCGCGCCGCGGCCCGCCGTCCCCCGGCCCGCACGACGCGAGCGCGAAGCAGCCGGGATCCTCGCAGTCGATCCACCCGTCGCCGTCGTCGTCCCGGCCGTCGTGGCAGCGGGCCTCGCCCATCTCCTCGCCCCCGCCTCCTCCGTCGCGGCCCCGTGTCATCCCACCCCCCGCCTCACACGCGGGGAGCAGCAGCGGCAGAACCAGGACGAAGGCGAGGCGGTCGATGTGATGCATGCGAAGCTCCTGGTCTCAGCCTCGACGACCCCCGCGCGCGCGTCAATTGTCGGCCCGCCTTAAGATGGCCTGACGAATGCTCGCCGGCGGTCGAGGTGGTCGCCGGATCCCACTCGGACGCAACCACGACACGGCTTTGGCTCGAACAGCGCCAGTGCCCCGATATCCGCGCCTGCCAAGCAGCCCCGGAAAGGCCACGCTCGGCCGCAAGTCCCAGGCCCCACCACCGTCGCGCCCAAGCGTGACCATCTAGTCGTTGACTTCGACCTCGGTGTCTAGGGTCAGCTGGCGATGCATCGCGCTTGGCGAGGGGCGGAGCGCCGAACGGGCTCCCCCCACTCTGCTCCGTCCGCGTAAAAAGAAACCGTCTCGGTGCCGTGCGCGACCTGGCGCACCAGCCACAGGGTTCGAAGCCGAAACCCGCCCCTCGCATCGAGGAGCCGGCCGTCAACCAACGCCGCTGTTCGTCGGAGCTGCAGCGTCACGCTCAGCTTCGCTCTGACCACAACGTTGTCGACCTTCCTCGCTACCGGCATCGATCATGAGCAAAGAACCTGCCTGGCATCTCTCTTGCTCCAGCGACCCTAATGCCGCGCAGTCGACGCGGAGCCTGGTAGTCTCGCGCTCATGACTGCAGATACATCAGAGGATGATGTTTGGACACCATTCCACGAGACGTCGTTGGAACGGCCTCTAGCGCCCGAGCACCAAGAGATCTGCGACCGCATCCTCAGACGGCTCGAGACCATTCAGCAAACCTCGCTTGAAGAGCTGAAGGGCCTGGGAGATGACAGAGACGGTCGGCTCGTTCTCGACCGAGAGCGGACCAACAAAGTCCTCCTAATCGATGGCGCGCGAGGTAGTGGAAAGACGACCATCCTCCTCCACGTTCTCGATCAGCTCCGCAAGAGCGAGACTATCGTTCCTGTTGCCCTCGTCGACCTGGACACGCTACCAGCAAGCACCCCGCTCTTGGCCCATCTGGTCGCCGAGCTATGCAAGGTGCGGCTTCGGATTGATGGAAACGGAGAGGTACTCAGCCGTGCCTGGCACGAACTAGCCGCAGTCATCGGTTCGAGTTGGCCGGGAAACCTTCCGGAACGACGCCCACATCTGGATCCGGTGGACTACAGTTGTGAGCTGGAGGACAGCGCTCGCCGCCGGCTCGACCTCGCCTCCCGGTTCCGAGAGTTCATGGGATATCTCGCCGAATCTCTGATTGCAAAGAAGCCAGGACGCAACCCTCTCTTCGTCATCTCCATTGACGATGCTGACATGCAGCCAGGGCTATTGCCTGAACTGGCTCACGCGCTCCGCCTCCTTTGGCACCCTCGGCTTGCCTTCGTACTGACCGGAGATGTGTCGCTCTTTCGAGGGGGGTTGCGAGGCTGGTACTCCGGAGCCGTCAAGTGGGGAGGCGAGGGCAAGGATGGCGTGCGAGCAGCGCTCGCTGACCAAATTGCGGAGGAGGTGCTGACCAAGACGATTCCGCTCACGCACCGAATCAGAGTTGAGGAAAGGTCACCGTCCCAACGCTTCAAAGTTCTGACCGACCGCCTTGGGGAAGGGCGGCTGAGCGAACGCGTAGAACAAACCTTCAAGTATCATGAGCTCACCCGCGCCCTGCCATCACAGTTTCGAGAACTCAGCCAAGTTACCGACCAGATCTCTCACTTACCAGAGGACCGTATCGGCATCAGGAGCATCAGCGAGCTGCTATGGCAATCAGTCGTGGACCGACAGTCCGAACTTCCGCCTCTTCTCATGAGCCATCCCCCCCAGTGGTGGGTGTTCTTGGCTGGATACCGCCTGAGGTACGCGAGCCAAACTGTCTATACTCATGATGGACGCTTGCGCGCTCCAGATCTCTCGTCCCCGCTCCTACTTGATCCGGACGGGAGTCCCATCATCCATAGTTGGAATAGAGTCGAGAATGCTCGGCTCGTTGCCGCTCTGGCGTTCCGTGTGCTGGGTTCGGACCTTGCTGTCGTAACAGAAAATCAGCGGCCGGTGGACTGCGGGGAGCTTCCCGGACTTCTCGCAGTGCAAGTCCCTGATGCGCTCGCTCCGGAAGGGGTGCAGTCACACTATGTTGATTGGTCCTATGAAACATGCATGACACTCGAGAGTCTGGTCATTCTGGACGATAAAGCTCGAGGCTCGTTCAAGCTGCCGGATCTCGCACGCAAACTCATACTCTCCGTGTGGGAAACCATAAATCGTAGCAGCGGTGCCGAAGCAGGCTCGCCGCAAGAGTTGACGGACGGAGCGCCCGGTGGGCAGAGCCAACAGGAGTTGGACGGAGCGGAGAGCAGCCTGCGTCTTCGAGAGGCGTGGCTTGAAGACCAGCGACTGCAGGTCGGAACCGCTCTCATCTGCGCGCCCGAAGGTGGACTCTTCAGTGCGGATGCGAACGAACTGCTAGCTGAGCTACGCGCTGCCGTTGGTCAAGCCGGCCTACAAGCCATTGAGAACGCCGTACGTCATGGACGCCAGGAGCGGGCGAAACGTAGCTTGGAACACGCTGATGATTCTTACGAGAAGGAGGCCGCCACGTGGCTTGAGCGCATCGATGCTACTGAGCTGGCACGAGAGTTCGACTATGTCAGGGTCTTCGAGAAGAAGCGGCTTGGTGGAACGCATGACAATGCGGCCAATCTCATCGCGCTTCAGCGGTTTCGTCTTCCCTCGGGGCGTCTAGAGTTTCCAGAGAGTCTGGCCGGACTTCACCAAGTGAATCAGGGGCTTGGCGCCTACATAAGCGACTCGCGGCTGCATAGTCTCGCGACTGAGGCTTCCGCTGTTCAGATCGAACAGCTTGTCTCCGCAGCGGAGAAAGTCCCACGGGGACCGGGTACTATTCCACTGCAACTGCAGCATTTGTGGCAGGCCGTTGGGGCGCCGTCCGCTCGCCCAGGATCGGGTGGCTTTCTCATTCGATTTCGGACTGATGGTCGAGTTATGATCACCACAACGAATCTCTCCCCACCTACTGTCAATCACGAAGGCAAGGAAGCAAGCGTATCGATAGTCGGTCGTCGGGTCACACTTCGACTGCGAGATGTTTCCTGGAGGTGGACTGACCCTCTGGCTGACCTTTCACCGACACAAAGGCTTGTTTGGAGCGTTGCGTGGGACTACTCCAGCGACCGGGGTTGGGTCGTCCACCGGGAACAAAGCGAATCGTGGCCCGGCTTGGAGATGGAGCTTCGCGGAATGGGCGAGATCAGTTGGCCCAAGCCTCAGTGGCCCGCCTTGATCGACGACCAACTGCTGCTGGATGCATGGCGGTCGGTACGGTCTGAGGCGGAGACTCTTTTCCAACTGCTCGAGCAGCAGGATGAAGCAGTGGGTGAGGGCGATGCCGCATCACGAATCGCGGACGCCTTGGCGTTCTGGTACGTGCTCGTTGTCGTCAGAATCTACCGCGCGCGAGACAGCTACTCTCAGCTGGACTTGCGTCCAAGCGATGAACTCGCAGCCAGCATGACGGGACAACTAAGGCAGGGTGACCTTCTAGAAGATATCCGCCCGGAGGACTCCCGAGCCGGAGCATTCAGGACCTTTCTTCTTGAGGGCGTGCCACTCTTGACGGCTCCTGAGGCGGGAATGAGCCGCGATGGTGCGATAGCATTGCGCACCGCGTGGAGAGAAGCTCTCGGTCCGGCCAGTCCCGGGGTTGATCTACCCGAGATATTCGAGCGTCGACTCGCGCGTGCGCGTCGCGCGTTCGGTGTCACAACGCCCCACGCACTGGAGGAGCTAGACGAAACATCCGGGTTCGGAAACTGGCTTGCTTCGCTCGAGTGACACCGGTGGCGATTCAGCAGACATGGCTTGATGCAGTCGCGGCAGCTACTCCTTGGTGCGAGCCGTGCGCGTTCCACCTCGTTTTGATGGAGCTCCCGACCGACGAGGACCATCCGCTCGTCACGGCCTGTACCGATCGTCTCCGCCGCCATGCTCGGGGACGGTCGCTCGCTGACCTCAGGCTTACACGGGATGCCTCATGGCGCGGGGACGATGGCGACCTCACCCCGGTGCGCTCCTTGACTCGATTCGCGGAGCGCTGGTTGTGCTGGGACCAGGATGGGCTTGCCCTTGCCGGGTCGGTCGGTGAGCCCGCACATGAGCGGGCTGCCGGCCTTCGCTGGGTTTGTCTGGCGCTTCCCGTGGATCTGCTAGCGGCTGCCGTGGCTGCCAACTCTGCCGGCGGGGGTTGCCACGGGCCCACCCTTGGGCGAGCCGCGAGACCGGCGCGGCTTGGGGATCCGCTGCTGGTGGCGGAGACTCACCTCCATATCGCCGCCTCCTTCGACTACGGCCAAGTCTGGGCGGGACTGATGCTGGCCGCGTACGCGGGGAAGCTCGATCTTCGCGGCCTACCTGCGGACAGGGCCACCCCCTTCGGCGGAGAAACTGAACTGCGCGCCTATCTGTTGGAGGCGGCCCTGCTGCGTATCGTCCTGACTCGATTCGTCGCGGGAAAGACGTCTGAAACGTTTCTCTCAGTGCGTGATGCTCTGGGCACGCTTGCAGACCGTCACGACAACACTGCTCTCGTGGACGTCGAGCGAGCGTGGACGAAGCCAGGCGTGAGGACGCGTGCGGAACGCGAGGCCGCTCGCACAAGGCTCCTGCTACGAAGGGTTGTCGCCCGGTTGCGGGTGAGAGACTCGGGCGCGGCCTCGGGCAGAAGGTCAAAGATCGGCAAGCTCCCCGGTACGACATTCGAACTGGCTGAGTGCGACCCGATCGGGGCCCTCGCCTCCTGTGCCCAGGGCTCTCATTCTTCGTGGGAGCGCTGGCTTCAAGTTCAACTGCTGCGACATCTATCGCAAGCAGCGGCTCCCTACGGGCTGTTCGAGCGGATTGCGATGCAATATCTGCGCGCATTTGCATGGCTCTATCGTTTCGTGATCCAAGAGCCAGGGGTTGGAGGGCTCGATTGGTTTCGTCGCCACTACGCGCGCGTCGAGGCGCTGACGGCTCCCCTGGAGGCCATTTCCTACCAGGATGCAGCTGGGTCCCTGAGGGGGCGTAACTACGGCCAAGTCGCTGCGACCGAGTTGGTTGCGGTGGAAGCCCGAACGACTCCCAAGAGTACATGGGTCGCTCTGAGACGAAAGGTGGATCGCGCCCGTACGAAGCCTGGAGCGGGGGCGGGGGTAGAGATGGCGCTAGTGCTTCACTTCATTCGACACAGCATTCCGGAGGGACAACGCCGGCTATCCACTGGGTGGTATGCCACGTGGTACTCGAAGCGGCGCCGAGAGGCGAACGCAGTCGCGGAACTCATCCGCATGCGACCTGAAGTCCTTTCCACTCTCCGCGGAGTCGATGCTGCGAACGACGAGTTGTCAGTTCCGACCTGGGCGCAGCTGCCTCTCTATGCGCGGGTACTGAGCGCCGTGGAACAGGCAGCCCCGATCCTCTCGGCAAACGACCACCGCTTCGGCATGACGGCACACGTTGGCGAGGACTTTCGCACTCTGCATGAAGGGCTCCGCCGCATCGACGAGATGCTGGCCTACTACGAATCGGAGGGGTTGGCCGACCGAGCCATCGGGCTTCGCTTGGGCCATGCTCTTGCTCTGGGGCTGTCTCCGTCGCTCTGGGCTGGTCGGCGCGGAGAAGTGCTGCAGCCCAAGATCGAGCGAATATGGGACTTGGTCTGGGAGCTCGAGCTGTCGCGCAACGCTTCAGTCGTGATGTCTCCAAGGCGCCGCCGTCATCACATCGAACGTGCCGCAGAGCTGTCGGGGGAGATCGGCCTTACGGAGAGACTCGGCCTGCGCGGAGCGACCACGGCCGCCGTCGCGGAACAGCTGGTGCGATTTCGGAGCAAGCTGCATGACGCGAGCTGGCTGTCGTCGACCGGTTACCCCGTGGTCGCCAGAGCGCACTCAGCTGAGGCTGAAGCGGTCGCTGATCTTTCAATACTCGAGCGGGGCAGCCGACCAGTGCGCGTTCGCCTGGACGAAGAGGAAGTCCGAGCGTTGGAGAGAATGCAGGAGTCTGTCCGGGACCGCGCCCTTGGAGCTGGAGTCACGATAGAGGCGAATCCCTCGAGCAACCTCTTGGTGGGTGATCTCGGGACGCTTCGCGAGCATCCAGTTCTGGCGATGGCTCCCGTCGGCAAACATCTCCGTCCGTCGCTGCCCGTGAGTCTCAACAGCGACGACCCGCTGACGTTTGCGACTACTCTTGGCGAAGAGTTCGCCTACATGCGGGCAGCGCTCGAGTCGTCGGGATTCAACGCCGCCGACGTGGCCAGGTGGTTGGAGGCCCGTGCTGCCGATGGTCGAGCCTCCCGCTTCACGGTCGAACTCAGCGGGGGAACTGACGTCCCATCGCCGGCGGGGAATCGAGACCGGTAGGTGGAACGTCTGTTCGCTTCTCGACGCTGGGCGGCAGCCCCGCTGCGGCTCGACCTCTAGGAAGGGAGCTGGACGCCCGTAGAGGTCGGCTCACACGAGGAATCTCTCGATCCGAGGTGCTCTGCGGTCCGGGTGAATTGGCCCAACCGCGATGGTGGCGACCCGGGGGCGGGGTAGATCGGAATTTCGCGGTCTTCGCGGCACCTCCGGGCACCTGCCTCGCGCCCCGAAGTGCGATCTCTCGAGCCTCGAGGCTCCCCGCGCCGCTCTTCGGCGAGTCTCCGCGGGCCTCGGCGCGCCTCGGATCGCAGATTCTCCGGTTTCGAAAGACCGACGCGCGCGCGAATCGGAGAACCGCGCTCTTTCGGGACGCCTCGGTGGGTCGCGGATCGAGATCGAGCGCTTCGAGGCGTGCCATCGGGCACGTCCCGAGGGGGTTCGTCAGGTTTGGCGTCGCCTCGGGGTGGAGCCGATCGCGCTTCGGGAGCTGTGAGGGACCGCGGACGCGCGGCGCGACTCGCGCGCCCGCGGTCGGCTCGACCTCAGCGCACCGGGGGGACGGGCTCGTCGAGCACCGGCCCCACGGGG
>SHBB01000489.1 GCA_004213565.1 Sandaracinaceae bacterium | reverse complement strand
AGGGGGGCCCCATGGGCGCTCCGCCCCATGGGGGGAGGGTCTGCGTTCAGACCCTCCTAGAAGATTCAGCCGGCCAGCTCTCGCGAAGCGAGAGCGCGAGCCGCGGGGCCCCCAGCGCCCCGCGCTGGGGTCGCGGCGCGAGCGAAGCGAGCGACGGCGTAGGTGGGAGGGGGGCCCCATGGGCGCTCCGCCCCATGGGGGGAGGGTCTGCGTTCAGACCCTCCTAGAAGATTCAGGCGGGAACCGCTCGCGATCCCCTGCTATATGGCCGCCGGGAAGCAGGAGAACGATGCAGGACCAGGCGCTACTGACCCTGCCCCGAGCCCTCGAGCGGGCGGCGGGGCGCACCGGCTACGGCTTCACCTTCGTGAAGGACGACCTCAGCGAGGAGGACCACCCGTGGTCTTCGCTGCTCGAGGAGGCCAAGTCCCTCGCGGTGGCCCTCGCCGCCCACGGCATGAAGAAGGGCGACCACGTCGCGCTCATCCTCCCGGAGGCGGGCGACTTCGTGCCGCTCTTCCTCGGCGTGGTGCAGGGCGGCGGCGTGCCGGTCCCCCTCTATCCGCCCATGGGCATGGGGCAGCTCGGCGGCTACCTCGACCACTCCAAGCACATCATCCACGCCTCGCGGGCCAAGCTCCTGGTGACCAACCGCCAGATCAAGGCGGTGATCGGCAAGGTCCACGACTCGGCGCCGGATCTGCAGAAGATCCTGCTCCGCAGCGAGCTGGTGGGCGACGCGAGCCTCTGGCAGGACCCGAACCTCACGCTCGACGACACCTGCTTCCTGCAGTTCACGAGCGGCTCGACCAACAAGCCCAAGGGCGTGATCGTCACCCACGGCAACCTCGCGCACAACGCGCGCGCCATCATGCGCGAAGGGCTCGCGTCGAACGACGAGGACCGCGGCGTCAGCTGGCTGCCGCTCTTCCACGACATGGGCCTGATCGGCTTCGTCATCGCGCCGATCCATCACCGCGTGCCGGTGAGCTTCATGTCGCCCATGACCTTCCTGAAGCGGCCCGCGAGCTGGCTCGAGGTGCTGAGCAAGCACCGCGGCACCATCACGTACGGGCCGAACTTCTCGTACGCCATCACCGCCAAGCGCGTCCGGGACCGCGACCTCGAGGGCCTCGACCTGAGCGCGGTGCGGGTGGCGGGCTGCGGCGCCGAGCCGATCCAGGCCGAGACCCTGCGCGCCTTCGCCGACCGCTTCAGCAAGGTGGGCTTCCGCGAGGGCGCCTTCGTGCCGAGCTACGGCATGGCCGAGTACACCCTCGCCATCGCGTTCTCGACCGGCGTGCCGACCGACCGCGTGGACGCGGAGAAGCTCTGGAGCGACGGCGAGGCGGTGCCCGCTCCGGCCGACGCGCCCTCGAGCGAGGTCGTCGAGATCGTGCACTGCGGCAAGGCGTTCGACGAGCACGGCATCCGCGTCGTGGACGTCGAGACGCGCGCCGTGCTCGAGGACCGCAAGGTCGGCGAGATCGAGGTGAGCGGCCCGAGCGTCATGCAGGGCTACTACGACCGGCCCGAGGCCACGCGCATCACCATCGGCCGAGACGGCTGGATGCGCACCGGCGACCTCGGCTACCTCGCGGACGGCAACATCTACATCTGCGGCCGCGCCAAGGACGTCATCATCGTCAATGGCAAGAACTATTACCCCCAGGATCTCGAGTGGGCGGGCAGCGAGGTGCCCGGCGTGCGCGCCGGCAACGTCGTCGCGTTCCCGACCTACCGCGAGGGCCTCGGCCGCGAGGCGGTCATCGTGCTCGCGGAGACGAAGCAGAGCGACGGCCGGGACGTGCTCGCGCGGAACGTGAAGGCCGAGATCGCCAAGCAGACCGGGCTCACGGTGGACGAGGTGGTCGTGGTCGACGCGGGCACCATCCCCAAGACCTCGAGCGGCAAGCTGCAGCGCCGCAAGGCCCGCACGCAGTACGAGGAGGGCAAGCTGCAGAAGCGCGAGGACGAGAGCGCGCTGAAGGTGGCGGGGCGCCTGGTGGAGAGCCAGCTCGCGCACCTCAAGCTGGGCATCTTCGGGAAGAACAAGCGGTAGGCCGTGCGCAGACGCGCGCGGTGCGGGGCTCTCGCGGCGCTCGGGGTGTGGCTCGCCCTCCCCGGCGCCGCCCGCGCGGGCAACGGCGACGGCATCCTCGTCGGCAACGAAGCGGCGATGACGGGGGGCGCGGTCAGCGCGGTGGTCCGCGACGGAAGCGGCGCCTGGTACAACCCCGCCGGCCTCGCCTCGGTCGATCGCGCGGCGGTCGACGTCAACGGGAGCGCGCTCCAGATCCGGGCCGCCGAGGAGGGCGGGCTCATCTCCTCGACGACCGGGGAGTCGAACGACGGCGGCTACCTCGAGCTGCTCTCGATCCCGAGCGCGGCCACCATCGCGCGACGGCTCGAGCCGGGGATCACGCTCGCGTTCGGGATCTTCGCGCCTCGCTTCGGCTCGCACACCACCCGCACCGGCCTGGACGCGGACAGCGGCGACAACCGCGCCCGGTGGACGCTCAGCAGCGCGGAGTTCCGCGCGACCTACCACGCGGGCGGCGCCCTCGGCGTGCGCATCTCCGACCAGCTCCGCTTCGGCGTCAGCCTCTTCGGCGTGTACCGCGAGAGCTCGGACACCTACCAGAGCTCGGGCGCGTTCGAGCTGGGCGACGGGCGGACCCGCGTCCGGTCCCAGGGCGGCATCGTGCAGGTGCGCAGCGCCGGGCTCGAGCTGGGGCTGGGCCTCCAGTGGGAGCCGCACCCGGGCGTGATCATCGGGCTGACCGGGAGGAGCCCCGGGCTCGAGCTGCTGACGCAGATCCGCGCGACGGAGACCGATCTCGACCTGACGGTGAGCGACGGGGCGGCGGACATGCTCGAGTTCCGGCCCGAGGACGCGGAGACCCTCGACCCTGCGGTCACGGTGCTCACCACCGGGCGCTTCAACCTCTCGTTCGGCCATCGCTTCGCGCGCGGCTGGGTCGCGGCGGAGCTGGACCTGCAGCTGCCGCGCGAGCTCGAGCCGCTCCCGCGTCGACGGTTCGTGTGGAACGTGCGCGTCGGCGGCCGCTACGAGATCGACGAGCGGCTGGGGATCGGCGCGGGCTTCTTCACCGATCTCTCGGAGGGCGAGCCCATCGAGGGCCTCGGCCAGACCCAGGTCGACTTCGTGGGGTGGACCGCGGGCTTCGAGTATCGGACTCCGCACCAGCTGGGCGAGAACGAGGACGCCTCGTCGCTCATCTTCAGCACCACCGCCGCCCTGCGCTACGCGATCGGGTGGGGACAGGTGGGCGGCCTGCGCTTCGACCCCAGCAACGGCACCGCGCGCGAGACGTTCCCGGTCGGCACGACGATCCACGAGCTCGGCCTCCACATCGGCTCCGCCCTGTACTTCTGACTCGCTAAAGGTTTCCCGCCCGGCGTCCGTTCTCGGAGGGCGTGAAGAAGATCCTCATCGGCGCGCTCGTGGGGCTCGCGGCCGGGCTCCCGGGCGGGTGGTTCGGCAACGCGCACTTCGCCGAGGGCCTGGGCCTCGACGGCGACGAGATCGAGGCGGTGGTGCTCGAGGAGCGCCGTGAGGACGAGCGGCTCGTGCTCATGCTGCAGGCCGAAGACGAGACGATCCTCGCCACGTTCTCGGAGCGCCCGGACGACGTCGCGCAGCTCGTGGCGCCCGGGGACACGGTCACCCTCTTCGTGCGCGCCGACAGCCCGTTCGCGGACGACGTGCCGATCCTCTCGGTGCGCCGCGGCGAGCGCGCGGCCGAGGAGGAGGCGGCGGCGGAAGAGGCGGAGACGTCGGAGGACGAGCTCGCGGAGGACGCCGAGGGCGCAGACGCCGAGGGCGCAGACGCCGAGGGCGCAGACGCCGAAGACGCTGACGCAGACGCCGAGGACGGACCGACCGAAGAGGGAGGCGCCGCCGAGGGCTCCGAGAGCGGGGAAGAAGCAGCCCCGCTCTTGACCCGCGGTCGCACTTGACACACTCCACGCGGGTGACCCTCGAGCATCTCCGAGACCTCGACGCGCGCCTCGTGAGCGTGGCCCGGGAGGTGCGCGTCCTCAGCTCGCTCAGCTGGCCCGAGGGCACGCTCCGCCGCTTCCTGATCTCGTGGCGGCAGGGCGAGCCGCAGCTCCCCGACGTCACCCCGACGCCGCGAGACCTCGGCGACGTGCGGCGAGAGCTGGACGCGATCTGCGACGCCGTCGATCCGTCGGACCCGATGCAGGTCTTCGTCGCGCGCACCGCCGACAGCTACGCGACGGCCGCGCGCATGCTCGAGGCGGTCGGGACCCCGGACATGACCCTGTGCTCGCGCCTCCTCTACGGCGCGCCGGACGATCTCATGCCGGGCAGCCAGCTCTCCCACCGCCGCGCCGCGGAGCTGCTGCTCGAGAACACCGAGAACCTCGTGGCCGCGGGCGTCATCCCGCAGTCCGAGCGCACCTGCCCCGCCGAGGAGGCGGCCGTGCGCATGCGCCACGCGTTCGAGAGCTTCTTCGGGCCCGACGCGCCGACGGTGGAGATCGATCCGGAGCTCGCCTCGAAGGCGGCCGCGGGATCGCGCCGGGTCCGCATCCGTGGCACGACCACGTTCAGCGAGCTCGACCTGGCGCAGCTGATCGAGCACGAGGGCTTCGTGCACACCGCCACCGCGCTCAACGGGCGCGCGCAGCCGAACCTCGCGTGCATGGCGCTCAACGCGCCCCGCACCACGGCCACCCAGGAGGGCATCGCCACACTCGCCGAGCTGACCACCCGCGCCATCGACATCGCGCGGCTGCGGCGGCTCGCGCTCCGCACCGTCGCCATCCACCAGGCGCTCGAGGGGGCCGACTACATCGACATCTTCCGCTTCTTCCTGGAGGAGGGGCAGTCGGAGGCCGAGAGCGCGCGCTCGGCCATGCGCGTCTTCCGCGGCGGCGACGTGCGCGGCCGCGTCGCGTTCACCAAGGACGTCGTCTACCTCTGCGGCCTGGTCGCCGTGCACACCTTCCTGCGCAAGGCCATCGCCGAGAGCCGCCCGCACCTGGTGCGCCGCCTCTTCGCGGGCCGGCTCGCGCTGCCCGACGTCTTCCTGCTCGACGGCGCCTTCGCCCGCGGGGACGTGATCGAGCCGCGCTATGTGCCGGACTGGGCGACCGACCTCCACCGGCTCGCCGCCTACCTCGCCTTCAGCGCGATCGTGAACCGCGTCGATCTGGGCACGGTGGAGCTCGAGGGCCTGCTCGCCGACGGACACTGAGAGCCCGGGGCGAGATGGTCACTGGCGGGGAGCGCCGCGGGGTCCAATGCTTCCGGCCGCCCCCGAGGTTGGATGAATCCCCCCGCGCGCTCTCGCGAGCGCCTCATCACCGTCCCGTTCGTCATCGCCTTCGTCGCCAACCTGCTGCAGGGCCTGGCGCTGCACGGATACCTGCACCTGCCGGGCTTCCTGGCCGACCTCGGCGCCGCGGAGGCGACCATCGGCTTCGTCTTCGGCGTCATGAGCGGCGCGGCCATCTTCATCCGGCCGTTCGCGGGCCGCGTGATGGACGTCTGGGGACGGCGCCCGGTGATCCTCGCCGGCGGCGTGGCGCACCTCGCGGCCTGCGCGCTCTACCTCACCGTCGTGGACGTGGGGCCCTGGCTGGTCGCCGTCCGCGTGCTGCAGGGCTTCGCGGAGGGCGCGATCTTCAGCTCGCTGTTCACCTACGCCGCCGACATCGTGCCCGCCTCGCGTCGCACCGAGGGCATGGGGCTGTTCGGCGTGAGCGGCATGCTGCCCATCTCCCTCGGCGGCCTGCTCGGGGACGTGGTCCTGGCCCACGCGGGCTACCGCGAGCTGTTCATGGTCAGCGTGGCCATCGCGACGGTCGCGCTGCTCGCGTCGCTCCCGCTCACCGAGCCGGAGAAGCCGCGCGGAGCCCCGCGCGGTGAGGGCTTCTTCGCCGCGCTCCGCCAGCGCGACCTGATGCCGATCTGGTTCGTCGGCTCCGCCTTCGCGACCGCGCTCGCGGCGGGCTTCGTCTTCCTCAAGCGCTTCGTCGAGGAGGAGCAGATCGGCAGCGTCGGGCTCTTCTTCTCCACCTACGCCGCGGCCGCCATCCTGCTGCGCGTCTTCTTCGGCTGGGTGCCCGATCGCCTGGGGCCCAAACGCGTGTTCTTCCCGTCGATGCTCGGCATCGGCTTCGCGATGGGCATGGTCTCAATCGCCCACTCGGACCTCGACATCGCGATCGCCGGCGTGCTGGCCGGCATCGGGCACGGCTACGCGTTCCCGATCCTGAGCGCGATGGTGGTCGACCGCGCCAACCCGTCGGACCGCGGCTCCGCCGTGTCCCTCTTCACCGCCGTCTTCGACGCGGGGATCTTCGCGGGCGGCCCGGTGCTGGGCTGGGTGGCCGAGGCCGCGGGCTTCCGCACGATGTACCTCTCGGCCGCGGCGCTGCCGCTGTTCGGCGCGGTCGTCTTCTGGCTCTGGGACAGACGCGTCGAGCCACGGGCCGCGACGGCCGAGTGAGGTCCGTCAGCCCGTCCGTCAGCCCAGGTGCAAGCGCGACTTGGCGAAGCGCGCCGTGACGCCGACCAGCCCGGGGCGTTGCGCGATGTGCTCGAGCACCTCCAGCGCGGCCGGCCGATCGAGGAGCCGCGGGTCTCGTCCCAGCGCGCTCAGCGCGTCTTGCACGGTGTCGCGCGCGACCTCCTCGCCCACCGTCCCCGAGAGGAGCACGACCAGTCGGTCGCACAGAGGGCTCACGCTCCGTTCCCGTTCCCGTTTCCTTCGTGCGAGGGCGTGTCGATGCGCGCGCGCGAGCGGAAGCCCGACCGGCGGAGGGTCTCCATCCGCGCTCCGCGCTCGGCGAGCAGGTAGGCCATCGCGTCGATGAGCTCGCCGATGGGGCGGGTCTTGCGCACCACGAAGGCGAGCTTGCGCTGCTCGGCGAGGGAGACGCGATCGCTGCCCGACCAGACCCCGATGGGCAGGTCGGGGGCGATCTCCGCGACCCGCTCGATGAGCTCGAAGCCGTCCATGCCGGGCATCTCGAGATCCGCGACGATGAGGTCGTAGCGCTCACCGCAACGGAGGCGCGCCACCGCGTCGAAGGCGCCGTCGGCGACCACGACCTCCACCGCGAGCCGGCGCCGGATCACGCGGCTCCCGGTGCGACGCATGAGGGGGTCGTCATCGACCAGCAACACTCGAACGGGGTTTTCTCGCTTCACTTCTCTTCCTCCGAGACGCCGCCGCCACGGCGCGTCTGACAGAGGGCTCTTCATCGAACGTGCCAACGCACGGTTGCGTGCTCTGGTGGAGGTCACGCCCGCCTCCGTCTCGCCCTGAGACAGCGAGGCCGTCTTCGCGGCGTCTCGCGCTGAGACGCGCGCCTGACGTCTCACGGCGAGACCGGCGGCGCTCAGGCCCGCCGCGCGACGAGCATCTTGAGCACGCCGCGCTCGTCGACGAGCGCCTCGAAGGCGAACTCGGGGAGCGCGCGGGCGTCGAAGCTGCGGGGGAGCTTCAGGATCACCGGCCCCGCGAACGCGTCCAGGAGGGCCCGGACGTCCATGTCGAGCCCGTCGAGGTCGATCGCGTCGCGGACGTAGTCGCGCCCTCCCCAGGGCGGATCGATCACGAGCAGGTCGGCGCGGCGCGCGCGCAGGACGTCGGCCGCGTCGCCGTGGACCCAGTCGATGCGCTCGCCCACGCCGTAGAGCGTCGCGTTGTGGGCCGCCATCGCCAGGCGCGCGCGATCCACGTCGACCGCGATCACCCGCTCCACCCCGGGCTGGCGGGCGAGCGCGATCGAGAGCGCGCCCGCGCCGCAGGTCGCGTCCAGCACC
>SHBB01000488.1 GCA_004213565.1 Sandaracinaceae bacterium | reverse complement strand
TGACCGCCCCGTGGTGGCCCTCCTGCGCCTGGACGGCGAGGGCCTGGCGGCCGTGCTGGTCCACGTGACCGTGGGCGGCGCCGGCCTGCAGGAGGATTGGCACGATCTCGTTGGCCGCCGGGCTGGCGGCGCAGGTGATCAGCGCGTGCTCTCCGTCGTCGTTCGGCAGGTTGGGGTCGGCGCCCGCCTCGAGGAGCGCACGCACGACCGCGACGTGGCCCGCGTACCCGGAGATGATGAGCGGCGTGAGCCCGTGCCGGACGGCCTCGTCCGGCGACGCCCCTTCGGCCAGGAGCGCGCGGACCCGGTCCAGCTGGCCCCGCGCGGCCGCCTCGAAGAGCGGCGTACGCTCGGGACGCGAGCTGGCGGCGACGGGCGCCGCGGAGGAGGGCACTGGTCCGGAGGTTGACGAGGCGCCCGCGCACGCGGTGAGCAGACAGAGGAGCGAGATCGGAAGCGCCCGTGACATCGCCCGTGACATCAACCGTGACATCGCCCCTGACATCGACCGTGCATAGCACGGCGACGCGGGCGCGCGCGCGAGCGACCGCCCGAGGACGCGGTATGCTCGGCCCGATGCGACGCGCGTGGTGGTCTGTCTCGATGCTCCTCTGGTCCGCGGCGGGTCCCCTGGCCGCCACGGCCGGTGCGCAGGAGCCGCCGCAGACGGTCACGGTCTCGGTGGTGAGCGCGCCGCGCGGCGCGTCGGTGGAGGTGCTCGGGCGCGGCGAGGTGGGGCGGACGCCCATCCGCCGGCTCGAGCTGCCCGTCGGAGAGCACGACTTCGTCTTCACCCGGCGCGGCTACGCGCGGCAGGTCGTGCACGCGACGGTCACGGCGGACGGCCAGACGATCGGCGCCGATCTGCAGCGGGCGGGGCGCGTGGTGGTCCGCGCCGATCACCTGCCCGCGCGGGGGGCGAGCGTGCGCGTCGACGGCATGCGCGCGGGCCGGATCCCCACGACGATCCAGGTGGCCCCGGGTCGCCGGCTGATCGAGGTGGACGCGGAGGGGTTCTTGACCTTCGGCCGGTGGGTGGACGTCGAGGAGAGCGGCACCGTGACGCTCCACGTGCGCCTCGAGGCGCGGCCGCCGGACGTCGGCGCGGTCTTCGTGACGAGCGACGTGCCCGAGGCCCAGGTCGAGGTCGACGACGAGGCGCGCGGCGCGACGCCGCTGCTCGTGGAGGGCCTGACGGTCGGCGAGCACCGCGTGGTCGTGCAGGGGCCCGACGACGCCCGCCACGAGGCGACGGTGACGGTGCGGGCCGACGCGCGCGAGGCCGTGCACGCCGCGCTCCTCCCGGAGCCCGAGCCGCCGGGCAGCGTCAGCGTGGCCACGCAGCCGGAGGGCGCGCAGGTGCTCATGGACGGCGAGCCGGCCGGGGTGACGCCGCTGACCCTCGAGGGGCTGACGCCCGGGCCGCATCGCGTCGAGCTCTCGCTCGACGGCTACGACGCAGAGGAGCGCGTGGTCACGGTCGAGTCGGGCGGCCGGGCCGAGGTGGCGGTGACGCTCTCGGCCGGCACGCCGCGCCCGGGGCGGATCGTGGTGACCGCCGACCGGGAGGACGCCTTCGTGATCGTCGACGGGCTCTCGCGGGGGAGGGCGCCGCTGACCCTCGAGCGCGTGGCGCCGGGCGCGCACACGGTGCGGCTCCAGGCGCAGGGCGCGGCCCCCTTCGAGACGGAGTGTGTGATCCGCTTCGGTGAGACCTGCGCCGTCGAGGCCGCGCTCCGCCCGCCGGCCGTGCCGCTGACGGTCTCGGCCCGAGGCGGCGGCCGGCTCGTCGACGCGACGCTCTCGATCGACGGGGGCGAGCCCGCCCCGCTGCCGTTCGAGGGCGCGCTCGAGGTCGGCGAGCACGCGCTCGAGGTCGCCGCGGCGGGCTTCGAGACCCACCGCGAGACGCTCACGGTGGAGGCGGGGGCGGCGCCCATCGAGCTGGCGCTCACGCTCGCGTCGACGGATGCCGAAGCCACGGATGCATCGGCGATGGAGGCCGCGGCGATGGAGGCAGGCGCGACGGCCGACGCTGGCGCCGCGGCCCCCAGGGAGCCTCCCGCGACCTACGACGGCTTCGTCTCCGAGAGCGCCGCCATGCCGATCCCGGCTGGTCACGCCGCGCTGCACGTCGGTCTCGGCTGGCCGTTCCTCCTCGGCGTCGGGCTGGACGTCGGCGTCATCGCGCCGATCGACCTCGGCTTCGCCGCGCGCACCTTCGGGCGGCTGACCGAGATCGAGGCGCGCGGGCGGCTCGGGACGGAGATCGGCGACGTGGTCGGGCTCGGCCTGCGGCTCGCCTTGATCGCCGGGTTCGGCCCGGACGACGTCAACGCCTTCACCGCGCGCCTCGACGGGCGCTTCTCGCTGCGTCCAGCCGAGGACGTGCTGGCGACGATCTGGGGTGGGGTCGACTTCTCGAGCGACGGCTACCCGTTCGCGGAGAACGACTCCACCGCGCGCCTCCCGGGCGGCGATCGGCAGGACCTGATCCGCGCGCGGATCGGCGCCGCGGTCGGCTGGCGCTTCGCGGTCGGCTGGTCGGTCGACCTGCGCTTCGAGGGCGCGCTCGCCTCGACGGGCGGGCGGCGGCGCCTCTTCGGCGACGTGCTCGGGCTCGGCAACGACGACACCGAGGTCTACGGGACGCTCGGCGTCTCGCATCACTGGTAGTCGGGGCTCGCGTCCTTCCAGCGGGCGAGCGCCTCGTCGAGCGCGCGCGCCGCGGCGTGCACCGCGTCCCGACGCGCGACGAAGGCTCCTTCGTAGGCCTCGATCTGCGCGCTCGACGCGCCTCGCTCGCGCAGCCGGCGCGCGGCGTCGATCGAGAAGTCCTCCGCCTGCTCGACCAGCGCCGCGGTCGCGCGCCGCAGCGCCTCGCGAGACTCGTGGGCCTCGCGCGCCGCGCGCCGGAGCGCGTCGAGGGCGCGCGTCTCGACGGGGATCCAGCGCGGCTCTTCGGTGTCATGCACGAGGCGAGCATGGGGTATGCTCGCGCCGTGTTCGAGGAGGACGAGCACACGATGATGGTGCCCGCCTTCGCGGAGGGCTCCTTCTTCGCCGACCGGTACCGCCTCGACTCGTTGATCGGGTCCGGGGCCATGGGACGGGTGTATGAAGCGGTCGAGCTGCACTCGTCGCGTCGCGTCGCGCTGAAGGTCCTCCACCGCGAGCGCCTCGGTGAGCCCGACACGGTCGAGCGCTTCGAGCGAGAGGCGGAGGTGCTCGCCTCCATCGGCCACCCGTGCATCGTCGAGATCTTCACCTTCCACCGCACGAGCGACGGGACGCCCTACCTCGCGATGGAGCTGCTCGAGGGCCTGACCCTGAAGACGCGGCTGCAGAACGGAGGGCGCTTCGAGGATCCGAAGGACTTCCAGGAGATCCTCGACGGCCTGGCCGGGGCGCTCAGCGCGGCGCACGCGCGTGGCGTGGTCCACCGCGACCTCAAGCCAGACAACGTGTTTCTCCTCGCTACTGGTGAGCCGCGGGCCAAGCTCGTCGACTTCGGGCTGTCGCGCATGGCCAAGGCCGACAAGTCGATCACGCAGTCGGGCATGATCCTCGGCACGCCGCGCTACATGGCGCCCGAGCAGATCCAGGACGCCTCGAGCGCGGGGCCGGCCGGCGACCTCTACTCGATGGGGGCGCTGATCCACGAGGCGCTCACGGGGCAGTCCCCGTACCCGGCGCAGGACTACGGGCAGCTCCTCGGGTGCGTGCTCGAGAACCGCATCACGCCCCTCGAGGACGTGCGCCCGGAGCTCGGCCCGGCGCTGGGGCCGGTGATCCGCAAGGCGATGGCGCGCCAGCCCGGCGATCGCTACGCGACGGCGGACGACCTCGCGGACGCCTACGCGGCGGCGATCGGGGTGCCCTCGCGGCGGGCGGAGATCGCGGCGCGCCATCAGAAGCGGGCGGCGCGCCCGCGGCGCCACAGCGGCCAGTCCATCGACGTGGCCAGCAAGAGCTCGACCCTCGCGTTCGACGCGTCGGCGGCCCGGGCCGCGCTCGCGGACGCCGAGCGACAGATGCGGCCCGAGGTCAGCCTGCCGCAGGCTTCGGACCGCGGGTTCGCGGCCCAGGACGGCTCGACGGAGCCGATGCGCGACGCGGAGCCGTCGTCGGCCTCGAGCCCCTCGTTCCCCTCCACGCGGGCGTCGTTCGAGCCGGAGGAGCTGCCGCCGTTCCCGAGCGCGCAGGCCTCGCCCGCCCCGTCTCCGGCGCAGTCCACGCCGCCGCCGAGCGCGCCCGCCTCTCAGGCGCCTCCGCCGAGCGCCGCCGCGCAGCCCCCGTCGCCGCTGAAGGGCAGCACGATGTTGATCAGCGACGCCGCCATCGCGTCTCTGCCCGCGCCGCCGCTCGCGCACACGCCGCCCGCGGCCAGCTTCTCGACCCGCGCCCCCGCGACCGCGCCGAAGAAGAAGCGCGGCTGCGGCGTCGCGATCTTCCTCGTCGCGCTCCTGGTCGTCGTGGTCCTCAGCGCGCTCGCGGGCTTCGCGCTGCGCGCCTACCTCCGCGGCGAGCTCGTCCTCCCGGGCGGGTAGAGACGCTCAGACGAACTCGACGCCCTGGGCGAGGGGCAGCTCGCCGCCCCAGTTCACCGTGCAAGTCTGCCTGCGCATGTAGGCCTTCCACGCGTCCGAGCCCGCCTCACGCCCGCCGCCGGTCTCCTTCTCGCCGCCGAACGCGCCGCCGATCTCCGCGCCGCTCGTCCCGATGTTCACGTTGGCGATGCCGCAGTCGGAGCCCATCGGGCTCAGGAAGCGCTCCGCGTTGCGCATGGACTCGGTGAAGATGGCGCTCGAGAGGCCCTGCTTCACCGCGTTGTGCGCGGCCATCGCCTCGTCGAGATCCTCGACCTCGAAGACGTAGAGGATCGGCGCGAAGGTCTCCTCCCACGCGATCGCGAAGTCGGCCTGCGCGGGCGCCTTCACGACGGTCGGCTGCACGAAGTGACCCGCGCGCTCGAGGCGCGCGCCGCCCGTGATGATCTCGCCGCCCTGCTCCTTCGCCTGGACGAGGGCGGACTCGAACCTGGCTACCGCGGCCTCGCTGCAGAGCGGTCCCATCAGCACGCCGTCCTCGAGCGGGTCGCCGATGTTCACGCTCTCGTACGCGGCGACGAGCCGACGGACCAGCTCGTCGGCCACGGGCTTCTGCGCGAAGACGCGGCGCGTGCTCGTGCAGCGCTGGCCCGCGGTGCCGACCGCGCCGAAGGTGATCGCCCGGACCGCGAGGTCGAGGTCCGCGTCCGCCATCACGACGATCGCGTTGTTGCCGCCCAGCTCGAGCAGCGGCCGGCCGAGCCGCCCCGCCACCACGCCCGCGACCTGCTTGCCGACGGGGATCGAGCCCGTGAACGAGACCAGCGGCAGCCGGGCGTCCTGCGCCATGCGCTGCCCGAGCTCCGCGCCCCCGCTGACCAGGCTCCAGACGCCCTGCGCGTCGTGCGCGTCCATCGCCTGGTCGCACAGGTGCTGCACCGCGATGGAGCAGAGCGGGGTGCGCTCGGACGGCTTCCAGATCACCGTGTCCCCGCACACCGCCGCGATGGCCGCGTTCCACGCCCAGACCGCGACCGGGAAGTTGAAGGCGGTGATGACGCCGACGGGGCCGAGCGGGTGCCACTGCTCCATCATCCGGTGGCGGGGCCGCTCCGACGCGATGGTCAGACCGTAGAGCTGTCGGCTGAGACCGACCGCGAAGTCGCAGATGTCGATCATCTCCTGGACCTCGCCGAGCCCCTCGCTGCGGATCTTGCCCATCTCGAGCGAGACCAGCTCTCCGAGCGGCTCCTTGTGGGCGCGCAGCAGCTCCCCGAGCTTGCGCACGACCTCGCCGCGGGCGGGCGCGGGCCGCATGCGCCACTCCTCGAAGCGCGAACGGGCGCCCGCCATCGCCGCCTCGTAGTCGGCTTCGTCCGCGCCTCGCACCGTGGCCAGCGTCGCGCCTTCGGTCGGATCGTGGCTGTCGATCGGCGCGCCGCCTCCCGCTCGCCAGCCCTCCGCGGTGCGGACGCCGCCCTCGAGATCGGTGATGCCCATGCGGGCCAGGAGGGCGCTCGCGCGCGCGGCTCTGGGGTGCTCGTTCATGGCCGAGGCCTACCATCTCGCCGGTCGGCGGCCAACGCTGATAGGCTGTCGCCCTACGTGTTCGACGTCGGTGATGCCATCGGGGACTACCGAATCCTCTCGCGCTTGAGTGAGGGGGGGATGGCGACCCTCTTTCTCGGCGAGCGAAGGGACGCCCCGGGGAGCGCGCCGGTGGCCATCAAGGTCATCCACGAGCACCTCAGCGCGGACTGGCAGTTCGTGCGGATGTTCGTCGACGAGGCGCTGATCTCCGTCCGCATCCGCCACCCCAACGTGATCCGGGTGGACGAGCTCGGGGAGCAGGACAACACGTACTTCCTCGCGATGGAGTACGTGCACGGCTGCTCGCTGGCGGAGCTGCTGCGCGCGATGGGCCGCCAGGGCCGGCGCATGCGGCCGGAGATCGCGGTCTGGATCGCCCAGCAGGTCGCCGCGGGTTTGCACGCCGCGCACGAGATGAAGGGCCACGACGGCCAGCTGCTCGGGGTGGTGCACCGCGACGTCAGCCCCCAGAACGTGCTGCTGTCCATCGACGGACAGGTGAAGCTCCTCGACTTCGGCATCGCCAAGGCGCGGGGGCGCGCCGAGCGCACCCAGGCGGGCGTGATCAAGGGGAAGATCCGGTACATGTCGCCCGAGCAGGCGACGGGCGACGAGCCGAACCGCAAGATCGACATCTACGCGCTCGGGGTTGTGCTCTGGGAGATGCTCGTGATGCGTCGCTTCATCGAGGCGAAGAACGAGATCGACGTCCTGCGCGCGGTGCGACGCCCCGAGGCGGTGCCGCCGAGCTTCCGCGCCGAGGGCGTCGACCCGCGCATCGACGACGCGGTGATGGCGGCGCTCGCGCCGGATCCCGGCCGCCGGCCGCCCACCGCGGAGGCGCTGAAGCGCTTGCTCGAGGGCGCGGTGCCCCCCGGCGTGGTCGGCCCGCAGCACGTGGCGGAGCTGCTGCGCGTGTTCGCGGGCGAGTACCTGCAGAAGGCCGCGGCCGCGCTGCCCGCCGATCTCGCCGGGCCCGTGGTCGAGCAGATCCGCGCCGCGACCCCGCTCCCGGGAGAGGACCCCGCGCAGCCCGCCGACCCGGTGGAGCGGACGCGCACCCTCACCACGCAGGTCCCCGCGGTCGACTTCGCGGAGGTCACGCCAGACACCTTGCAGGAGCCGCCCACCCGCACGTCGCGGCCGGAGCGCGGGAGCTCGGACGAGATGCCGACCGTCTCCGGGGAGGAGCTCGGCCTGGAGTCGCTGGACGACGAGGGCCGCGCGGAGACGGCCTTCGACCTGCCACGCTACGCGGCGGTCGACGAGGAGCGCACCGTCGAGGCGAGCGGACACGAGCTCGCGAGCTTCCTCGAGCGGATCCGCGAGGACGCGGCGGCCTCCGGGGAGGGGTGGGCCCTCCCGTCCACGGGCGGCTCGCCGACGCGTCCGTTCGAGGAAGGCGACCTGCCCGCCACGCGCCCGGGCAACGCGCATTCGCGCACCCAGACCGCGCGGGTGCCGTCCATCACGCCGACGCCGACGCCCGCGTCCACTTGGCTGACGCGCATCCTCCTGATCACGCTGCTCGCGTTCGCGCTCGGGGCGGGCTTCGCGGTGCTCTGGGTGAAGCTGGCGCCCTAGCAGTGCCCGGCAAAGATGACTGCGCGCGCCTCGCCGGCGGGACGGCGCGCCCAGCGCGCCAGTCGCTCCTCCGAAATGCTTCAGCATTTCGTCGTCGGCCCGGCGCGCTGGACACGCCGTCGCGCTCGG
>SHBB01000487.1 GCA_004213565.1 Sandaracinaceae bacterium | reverse complement strand
GCGACCGAAGCCGAGCGTGAGTCGACCGAAGCGCGCGAGAGCGACCCGACGCGAGAGCGCGCCGCGCGGCGTGGCCCGTCGCCGGAGCTGCTCGAGCGCCGGGCCCGCCAGGCCTTCGTGCGCGGCCACTCCGACCAGGCGATGCGCCTCTACCGCCAGGCCCTCGAGGCCGACCGTCGCCGCTCGAGCGCGTGGCGCGGCATCGGCCTGGTGGCTTCGGCGAGCGGGGACACGCGGCTCGCCTCCCGCGCGCTGCGTCGCTACCTCGCCATGGAGCCCAACGCGGCCGACCGAGCGAGCGTGGAGCGTGAGCTCGCGCGCCTCCGTTGATCCGGCACGAGCGCATGGGGCCGTTCGCCCCGCGAGCGGCGCTTCGCCACGCCTCCGTGGCTCGCCCTCGGCGCGATGGCGGTGGATCGGCGATTGCTGCAGCAACCCCCATGCGCTGGACCTCTCTTGCAGGCCTCCTCTGGCTCACGGCGAGCGTCGGGCACGCGCAATCTTCGGTGGACGCCGCGCTGCAGACGGCCGACGCGCACGCGCAGGAGGGCGATCACCGCGCCGCCATCGGCGTGCTCGAGACCGCGCGGGCCGAGACACCGAGCGCGCGCCTCGACCTCAGCCTTGCCGTCAACCTCGCCGCCACCGGGTCCCTGCGTGACGCGGCGACGCTGCTCCGGGCCTTGATCGACGCGGGCACGAACCCGCTCGTGGCCGAGGTCGCCCGGGAGCGCCTCGCGGCGATCGAGCGCAGGCTCCCGACGCTGACGGTGATGTTCCGCGACCCACCGCCGCCGTCGTCCCGCTTGATGATCGACGGTCACCTCGAGGCGCAGCTGATCGGCGCGCGCACGACCACGCTCACCCTCGACCCCGGCGTGCACGTCGTCGAGGTGCACGACGCGGACGGGCACGTGCTCGCGCGGACCGAGAGCGAGGTCCGGGAGGGCCAGCGGAGCGAGGTGGCGCTGATGCCCGCCGGGCTCCCTCCGCCCGCGCTCGCCTACGACCAGGGCGCCGCGGCTGACGCGTCCACCGGATTCGACCTGGACGAGGCCTTGCCCTGGATCCTCGCGGGCGCCGGCACCGTCGTCCTGATCGCGGTCTCGATCGCGATCGGCGTGGCCGTCTCCGAGTCGTCCGGCATGAGCCCCACGATGAGCAATGTCCCCCCCGTGGTGATCGGAGAGATGGATTGAGAGCCACCCTGCTCACCGCGACGCTCCTCCTCGGCTGCAACGCGGCCGTGACCGAGATCGTCGTCAGCACCGAGACCGACCGCGACGTGCCGGGGGAGCTCGACGCGGTGCGCTGGGAGGTCGACGCCACCGCGGTCGGGGGCGGCGTGCAGCGACGGGAGACCGCGCTCACGTCGGGCGCTCCCGTGCGCATGACGCTGGTGCACGAGGGCGGGCCGCTCGGTCCGCTGACCCTGCGCGCCCTCGGCCTGCGCGACGGCCGAGAGGTGACCCGCGCCGAGATCGAGGCGCGCTTCCTCCTCGGCCGCTCGGTGTTCATCCCGCTCGATCTCTTCCGCGCCTGCGACGCGACCCGCTGCGGCCCCGCGGAGGCGTGCGACGCGGAGGGGCGATGCGTCCAGGTCGTGCTCCCCGACGCGGGCATGACGCCGCCCCCCGACGCGGGGCCACCGCCTGCCTCGGACTCGGGCGTGGACGCGGGCGACGCCTGCGCGGAGACCTGTGGGGGCGGGCGATGCGAGTGCGAGGGGAGCTGCGACCGCTGCGCGCTTCACTGCGCGGACGACTGCCGGGACGTGCGCTGCAGTGGCCCCGACAGGGAGTGCGCGATCGACGCGCGCGAGGCCTCCAACGTGGAGGTGGAGTGCAAGGGCGGGGCGCGCTGCGTGATCGACGCGCGCGGCGCCTCGAACGCCGAGACCATCCGGTGCCGCGAGGGCTCGGACTGCGAGCTCGATTGCCGGGGCACCTCCAACTGTCGGCTGGACTGTGACGAAGACGCGCGCTGCCTCCTCCGGTGCGACGGCGACAACTGCGAGGCGGCCGGCGAAGGCTGCGAGGAGCGACGCGAGTGCGGCGGCGGCGTCATCGCCTGCAACCGCGACTGTCCGTGAGCCGAGCGCGCGCGGTCACGAGGGGGCGAACGCGGCGAAGTCGCCCTCGATGACGACCGTCAGGCCGTCCTCCTGCATGTTGAGGAAGAGGGCGCGGCCGTCGGGGCTGAAACACACGCCGGTCAGCTCGCCCTCGCTCGCGGCGTTCCGCGCGAGGGTGACCACCTCTCCGTCCGGCTCGACCGCGCGGAGGCAGTCGTGGCCCGGGCCGTCCTCGACGAAGAAGAGCGCGCCGTCGGGAGAGAGCGTCACGTTGTCGGGCATGTCCATCTCGGCGCGATCCGTCGAGGCGGCCAGCACCTCGAGCGTGTCCCCGTCGAGCCGGAAGATCTGGCCCGCGCCGATCGGGCCGCCCGTGGTGGCGCAGAAGTGGAGCGCGCCCTCGGACGCGCACGCGCCCTCCCCGCGCTTGAACGACGCCGCCCCCTGCGCCTGCGCGCGATGCCGGAGCACGTCGTCCTCGGGCGTGACGTGCTCGAGCGCGATCCAGGTCACCTCGGCGCGCCGGCCGCGGGGCCAGTCGCTCGTGTCGACCGCGCGTGGACCGAGCGAGAGCGCCTCGAGGCGTCCCTCGAACGGCCGCGCGGCCCTGTGGGGGACGAAGCGATAGAGGCAGCCGTCGGGGCGGTCCTCGGTCAGGTAGATCACACCGCTCTCGGGGTCGTAGGCCGCGGCCTCGTGGCGGAAGCGGCCGAGCGCGTCCAGGCGGACGGGCGGCTGCGCGCGCTCGGCCCGCGGGTCACAGAGGAAGACGAAGCCGTGCCCGGAGTCGACCGCCTCCTCGCAGCTCAGCCAGCCGTCCGGGGTCGCGCCGCCGCTGCAGTTCATCGCCGTGCCCGCCAGGAGCAGGTTGCTGCTCCGGCGCTCGAGGGTCTGTGGATCGAGCACCAGCCGCGTCACGCCACCGCCCGCGCGAGGGTCGTACGCGGGCTCGCCGATGCAGGGGAAACGCAGCGGCACCTCGTGGTTGCGGGTGAGCACCCAGCCCTCGCCGGGCACGTCGAAGCAGGCCATCCCGTCGGGGCGGATCGGCACGACGCCTCCGTCGCTCATGCGCCCGCCGCTGCGCTCGAGGATCCGGTAGCGGAAGCCCTCGCGCAGATCGAGCACCCCCGCCGGGTCGCGTCGAAGGGCCCCGCGCCGGCCACTCGGGGGCACGTCCCGCGCGTCCAGCCAGCGATGAATGGGGAACGCGGCCGCGGACGCCGCGACCACACCGGACGCCAGCCACACCCTCCGACCGCTCTTGGGCTCACTGCTCACGCCGCGCAGTATGGGTTCCGTAGCCGGGAGCGCCAAAGCGTGTAGGCTCCGCCGCGTGCCATCGGGTGAGCCGCTTCGCCGCTGGGGCTTCGAGCTCGTCTTCGCCGCGGTCGCGGCGACGGCGGCGTGGCCCGTGTGGAGCGTCGCGCACCCCGCCATCCAGGACCTGCCCCAGCACCTCGCGGCGGTGCGCGTGCTGGCCGACTACGGCGACCCGGAGCTCGCCTTCGCGCAGTACTTCACCGTCGACCTCTTCCGGACGCAGTACCTCGCGTATTACCTCGCGGCGATCGTCCTGAGCTGGCCCTTCGGGGTGCTGGCGGCGAACAAGATCCTCATCACCGCGTCGATCGTCGGCACGCCCTACGCGATGCGCGCCCTGATCCGCGCGCTCGGTGGCGACGAGCGGCTCGCGCTCTTCGTCGTGCCGCTGACCTGGAACGCGCACCTGATCCTCGGGTTCATGAATTTCACCGCGGCGATCCCGCTGGCGCTGTGGGGCCTGGCGCTCGCGGTGCGGCTGCGGGAGCGCTGGACCCGGCGGCGCGCGATCACCCTCGGCGTCGTCACCCTCGTCTGCTTCTACACGCACGTCGTGCCCTTCGCCTTCCTCGGCCTCGGCGCCGCGCTGATCGGCCTGGAGTGGAGGCAGCACCGCGAGACGGCGTGGCGCTGGCTGCCGCTGGTCCCGGCCGGCGCCGCGATGTTGATCTGGACGCAGCTGAGCCCGGCCGGCGAGTCGACGGTCAGCGCTGCGTCGGGCGGCGGCGCGCGCGGCAACGCGATCTTCATGAGCGCGAGTCAAGCGCTGACCGAGCTGCCCAGCTGGCTGACCGACGTGCTGCACGGAGAGCAGGACAGCCAGCTCCTCGTCGGCTTCGGGCTGACCTTCGTCGTGGCCGCGGTGGCGGGTCGTCGCGGGGGCAACGCGTCGAGCGGCCCGTCGGACTGGACGGTGCGGCGGCGCGTCGCGCTGCTCTCCCCGCTGGCCGCCCTGCTCTACTTCGTCACGCCCGCGTCCTACGACTGGATCTGGCCGATCAACGCGCGCTTCCCGCTCCTGGCCGTGATGTTCGCGATCGTCGCGCTCCCGCGTCAGCGCGGCCTGGTCGGCGCGGCGGTGCTCGCGGCCGTCGTCACCCTGTCCATCAGCGGCAGCCTCGAGGTGCGGCGCGCCTTCGTCGAGTTCGATCGCGACGAGGTCGGCGCGCTCGACGAGGCCATCGCGCAGCTGCCGAAGGGCGCGCGCGTGGCGGCGCTCGTCTTCGACCGCGGCTCGCGCCAGGTGAAGTTCGCGCCCTTCATCCACAGCGCCGCGTGGGTGCAGGCGGAGAACGGCGGCGCGGTGATGTTCACCTTCGCCGACTTCCCGCAGAGCCCCTTCGTGTTCCGGGAAGACCGCCGCCCTCCCCGCGTCGGCCCGCGCTGGGAGTGGATGCCGGAGCGCGTCGACCCCGGGCGCGATCTCACGTGGTACGACTACGTGCTCGTGCGCGGCGGGCCCGGACGGATCGCGCAGGCCAGCCAGCCCTTCGAGCGCGTCTGGCAGAGCCAGCACTGGTCGGTGTGGCGCCACGTGCGATGAGCGGTCCGATGAGCAAACGAACAGACGCGCGACACGCGCGAGAGGTACAGCCGAGACATGAGACAGCGTGACGACATGACGTTCTCCATGGACGAGTACGAGCGGCGCCTGCAGGCGCTGCGCGGCCGCATGGAGAGACAGAACCTGGACGTCGTGATCATCACGGATCCGGAGAACCTCTTCTACCTGACCGAGTACCAGACCACGGGGTACTCCTACTTCCAGGCGCTCATCGTCCCGCTCTCGGACGAGCCCTTCATGGTCACGCGCCTGCTCGAAGAGACGAACGTGCACGCGCGCACCTGGGTGGAGCTGACGCGGCCCTACACCGACACGGGCGACGCCATCGAGACCCTCTGGCACGCGCTCAACGAGTTCGAGCTGCACCAGAACAAGCGCATCGGCTACGAGCGCAACAGCTACTTCTTCCCGGCCTACCAGCAGGACCGCATGACGGCGACCTGGTACGAGGCCGACTTCGTCGACTGCTTCGGCATCGTCGAGGAGGGCCGCGCGATCAAGTCGCCGGAAGAGCTGGCCGTCATGCGCAGGGCGGCCGAGGCGGGCAAGGCGGGCATGATCGCCGGGCTCGAGGCCATCGAGGAGGGCGCGACCGAGAACGATCTCGCGGCCGAGATCTCCGCCGCGATGTTCCGCGCGGGCGGCGAGTACCCGGCCGTCATGCCGTACGTCACGAGCGGCCCGCGCTGCATGATCGGTCACGCCACCTGGGAGGGCCGCACCATCGAGAAGGGCGACAGCGTCTTCCTCGAGGTCGGCGGCTGCTTCCGCCGCTACCACTCGGCCCAGATGCGCACCGCGTTCGTGGGCGAGCCACCCGACGTCGTGCGCGAGGCCGAGAAGATCGTGCTCGAGGCGCTCGACGCCATGCTCGACGGCATGCGCCCCGGCATCACCATCAGCCACGCCGACCGCCTCGCGCGCGACGTCATCAGCCGCACCCACGTGGGCGGCAGCCTCGTCACCCGCGCCGGCTACTGCATCGGCATCGCCTTCGCCCCGAGCTGGGACGAGGGCTACATCATCAGCCTCAAGCCGGGCGACAACCGCCTGCTCGAGGAGAACATGACCTTCCACTGCATCCCGTGGCTCTTCGGCTACGAGGGCGACCGCGTCATGGGCATCAGCGAGACCGTCGTCGTCACCCCCGACGGCGCCAAGCCCCTGTGCGATCTCGACCGCAAGGTGGTCGTCAAGGCGTAGCCGCGTCGACGACGAACACCGTCAAGTGGTGCACGCCGTCGGGTCCGATCAACCTCTCGGTGACGCGAAGGCCCGGCACAGCGAGCCCCTCGACTTCTGCCGCTCCCCCCAGGAACACGCAGCCGGCGTGCTCCGCGGCCGCGCTCGACAGCGGCGCGACGTGCCAAGGAGCGAGGTCGAAGCGGGAATACCGCATGTTCTCTTGTGAGATCTGCGTGAGTGGCTGCGCCTGATAGTGCGCCGGCGGCACTCTCCCGTGAAAGAGGATGAAGATGTGGGGCAGGAAGAGCCCCGCGCTCACGACACGACAAGACCGGTGGCTGGCCTCGAGCGCAGCGACCCCCTCTCGCATCCCCCACTGCCAGTGAGCGGGTGACGTCTCTCTGTACTCGCCATGCATCGTGCGCCACACGGCCGCGTAGCCGAA
Source organism: Sandaracinaceae bacterium (assembly GCA_004213565.1). GTDB lineage: Bacteria > Myxococcota_A > Polyangia > Polyangiales > Sandaracinaceae > JAVJQK01. The sequence goes on along the minus strand of SHBB01000487.1, from coordinate 1,264 downwards.
AACCGCGACTGCGGCCGCCAGACCAAAGGCGAGGGTCCGTCGCCACAACGGACGGCGAACGGAGGACAGAAGCGCGTCCACGCCCGCGGCGGAGAGCAGCGTGAAAGCGGGCGCGGCGCCGACCGCGCGCAGCGCGTGCCCCTCGGCCGTGAGCGCCGCCGGGAGGACACCGAGCACGACCCAGCCGAGGACGAGAGCGCCCGCCCTGGACGGCGCACGGACGAAGGCGCCCACGCCCCACGCCACCGTCAACCACTCGAAGGGCAGGAGGAGCCCCCACTCGGGCATGGAGTGGCGGAGGTTGGCATCGCCCCGCTCGAAGAGGAAGGCCGGGCTGAGATAGGCCAGGAGGTCGTCGCGGAGGGGTCCGAGCTCGAGGGAGTCGCGGAGCTCAGCGCTCGTACGAGCCATGCCGTCTTCGGAGAACCAGAAGGTCGCGAGGCCTGAGAGCACCAAGCAGAAGAGCGCGGCGGCGGATCCGAGGTGGCGAGCATGCAGCCTCAGCGACCGTGCGTGGAGCGCGGCGCAGAGCACCACCACGGCTGGCACGAGCAAACGAGCGGGGGTGTAGGTCCAGAGGGCGAGAGAGAAGAGGAGCGCCGCGGGAAGGAGCGATCGGCGCCGTCGAACGGCCGAGAGGAAGAGCGCGACGGCGGCGCTCAGCGCGAGCGGGAGCAGGATCCCGCGGAACCCGACCCGGCTGAACAGGACGAGCCAAGGGCTGGTGGCCCCGAGCGCCGCCGCGACGAGCCCGGCGCGGCGGGAGAAGAGCTGCCCCCCGAGGACGTAGAGCAGGCCGACGAGCGCAGTGCCCGCGAGCGCCGCCGGCAGGCGCACCGCCATCACGGTGGGGCCGAGCGCGGCGATGATCGGAGCCGCGAGGTAGCGGTAGCTCGCCTCGTTGTAGTCGCCGAACGAGCGCGCGAAGAGAGGAAACATCTCTCCGTATTGATCGCGCCCCGTGAGGGCGAGGCTCCACGCGTCGTAGCCTGTCGAGGCCTCATCGCAGTAGAGCCCCGGCGGGACGTCGGCCAAGCCGGTCAGGCGGATGGCAGCGGCCGCGAGCAGCACGAGACACAGCGCGAGGCGCTCGCGATCCCATACGCCCGCACCGGCGCCCTCGAGTCGCCACCACCCGGGGAAGTACGAGGCAAGCGCGCGTCGCGACGACACACGACGTGCATACCCGCGCCCGTCTCCTCGTGCAAAGGACGTTTGCGCACGCTCAATGTCGTCATCCGCCCTACGGACGGGGGGGGGGGGG
>SHBB01000486.1 GCA_004213565.1 Sandaracinaceae bacterium | reverse complement strand
ACGGCCGTGCGGGGCCAGAGCGCGTTGACCGCGATCTTCTTGCTCCGCAGCTCTTCGTGCATGCCCAGCACGCACATGCTCATGCCGAACTTCGCCATCGTGTAGGCGACGTGCGGGGCGAACCACCTCGTCTCCATGTTCAGCGGCGGCGAGATGTTGAGGATGTGCGCGTTGTCGGACTTCTCGAGGTGCGGGATCGCCGCCTGCGAGCACACGTAGGTGCCGCGCGTGTTCACGCCGTGCATGAGGTCGAAGCGCTTCATCGGCGTCTCGAGCGTGCCGGCGAGGAAGATCGCGCTCGCGTTGTTCACGAGCACGTCGAGGCCGCCGAAGGTCTCGACCGTCTTGGCGATCGCGGCCTGAACCTGATCCTCGAAGCGGATGTCGACCTGGAGCGGCAGCGCCTTGCCGCCGGCCTCCTCGATCTCCTTCGCCGCGGTGTGGATGGTGCCCGGGAGGCGGGGGTGCGGCTCCACCGTCTTCGCCGCGATGGCGACGTTCGCGCCGTCCCTCGCCGCGCGGATCGCGATCGCCTTGCCGATGCCGCGGCTGGCGCCGGTGATGAAGAGGGTCTTGCCTTTCAGAGTCGCCATCGTTCGTCTCCCCGTCGAATGGTGCAGATCAGAAGCCGAACTGGGTGCCTTCGCCCGCCCGGGCGAGCCCCCAGCTCATCGTCTCGGTGTTGCGCGCGTGACCGAAGTCGCCTCGAGGCCCCACCAGGATCAGGCCGCCGCGGCCGCCGATCCGCTCGCCGAAGCCCGCGATCGCGGCCTGGGCCGCCTCCTGCGCAGGCGCTCCGGACCGGACCAGCTCCGCCGCGTGTCGGGCCAGGCTGAAGCGCATGATCTGCTCGCCGATCCCCGTGGTGCTGCACGCGCCAGCCCGGTCGTCCGCCCAGGTGCCGGCCCCGACGATGGGCGTGTCACCGACCCGCCCCGGGGTCTTGCCCACCGTGCCGCCCGTGCTCGTCGCCGCCGCGACGCGCCCGCTCGGGTCGCACGCCACCGCGCCCACCGTGCTGCCGGCCCAGCCGCGGTCGGCCTCGCCCGCGAGCACCTGCTCGAGCCGCCGCCTCGCCGCCTCGGTGATCATCGCGCCGTCCTCTGCGCGGAGGAACCCGGCGCGCTCGGCGAAGCGCGCCGCCCCGTCGCCCGCGTAGAAGGTGTGCTTGCCGTCCTCGCGCACCGCGTCCGCGATCCGGATCGGGTTGCGGAAGGCGGGGAGGCAGGTGACCGCGCCCATGTGCAGGTGCGCGCCTTCCATCACGGACGCGTCGATCTCGAGCGTGCCGTCCGAGGTGAGGCACGCGCCGGTCCCCGCGTTGAAGAGCGGGTCGTCCTCGAGCATCACCACCGCCGCGATCGCCGCCTCGAGCGGGTCGCCCGTCTCGAGGAGCACCCGCAGGCCCTCGGCCGCGGCGCGCTTGCAGCCCTCGGCGTGCACCGGGCGCTTGGGGAGAGGCACGGCGCCCGCGCCGCCATGCACGAGCACCACCGGGACGACGCCGCTCATCGGGGGCGCACGCTCCGCAGGAAGCGCACCAGATCCTCCTTGGGATCGAAGCGGAGGAGCGCCCGGGCCAGCTCACGCTCGCCCGACCAGACGGTGCCGGGGAGGGTGGTGAGGCTGGCGACGGGCCGGATGGCCTCGAGCTCTTTCTCCCCGTGGAAGCGGCACTCGCGGCCCTCGTTGTCGTCGAAGCGCGCCTCGTAGACGAGCTTCCGCTGCACCGGCTTGACCTGGAGGCGGCCCCGGAAGGCGCGATGGTCGGCGAAGCCCTGCAGATCGATCTCCCCGACGATCTCGGCCTCGGCTTGCACCAGAAAGGACCTCAGGCCGCGGACCTTCGCGTGCAGCGTGAGGGACATCGGGCGCTCCTCGCCGGGGTCGGTGAGGAGGTGGTAGCTGCCCGCGAGCATCTCCTGGAACTCGAAGCCGGCCATGGGGACCGGGACGATAGCGCATCGCCGGGCCAGTGTGCGCGAGCCCACGAATTGCGGGATCGCGGCCCGCGATTAAACGGTTCGGAAACCGGCCGGAAACATGGCGCGGGTAGGTCTGCGCTCACGCCATGAAGAAGGTCGAAGCCATCATCAAGCCGTTCAAGTTGGACGAGGTCAAAGACGCGCTGGGCGAGATCGGCGTCCAGGGCATGACGGTCACCGAGGTGAAAGGCTTCGGCCGGACCGGCGGCAAACGCGAGGTGTATCGGGGGTCGGCGTACGTCGTCGACTTCGTCCCGAAGGTGAAGGTCGAGGTCGTCGTCCCGGACGACCTGGTCGCGCGCCTGATCGAGGCGGTCGAAGGGGCGGCCAAGACCGGCCGCATCGGCGACGGCAAGATCTTCGTGAGCCCGGTCGAAGAGGCGGTCCGCATCCGGACCGGCGAGCGTGGCGACGAGGCGATCTGACCTCGTCGAGTCAGTTTCCATTTCAGTCGACCTGAGAGTCGAGAAGAAGAGCCAGGGAGGTTCGCACCCATGAGCAAGAAGACTGCGTCCGAGGTGATCGAGTACGCCAAACAGCAAGGCGCGAAGATGCTCGATCTCCGCTTCATCGATCTGCCCGGCGTGTGGCAGCACACGACCGTGCCGATCAACCGCCTCGACGAGTCGGCCTTCGAGGACGGCTTCGGCTTCGACGGATCCTCCATTCGCGGCTACGCGCCGATCAACGCCTCCGACATGCTCGTCATGCCGGACCCCGGCAGCGCGCAGATGGACCCGTTCACGGCGATGCCGACGCTCGCCGTGATCTGCAACATCCACGACCCGATCACGGGTGAGCCGTACGCCCGCGACCCGCGCTACATCGCGCGCAAGGCGGAGCAGTATCTCAAGCAGACCGGCCTCGGCGACACCGCGTACTTCGGCCCCGAGGCCGAGTTCTTCGTCTTCGACGACGTTCGCTTCGACGTCGCCAACAACGGCTCGTTCCACGAGGTCGACTCCGGCGAGGGCGCCTGGAACTCGGGCCGCGACGAGGGCCCGAACCTGGGTCACAAGGTCAAGCACAAGGGCGGCTACTTCCCGGTCTCCCCCGTCGACACCCTGGTGGACTGGCGCAATACGACCTGCGAGCTGCTGACGAGCGTCGGCATCGAGGTCGAGGTGCACCACCACGAGGTCGCGACCGCGGGCCAGTGCGAGATCGACATGAAGTTCGACGCGCTGACCGACATGGCCGACCAGCTCATGTGGTTCAAGTACGTCGTCAAGAACTCGGCCCGCATGGCCGGCAAGACGGCGACCTTCATGCCGAAGCCCCTCTACGGGGACAACGGCAGCGGCATGCACTGCCACCAGTCGATCTGGAAGGAGGGCAAGCCCCTCTTCGCCGGCGACCAGTACGCGGGCATGAGCGAGATGGCGCTCCACTACATCGGCGGCATCCTCGAGCACGCCCCCGCGCTCTGCGCGCTGACCAACCCGACGTTCAACAGCTACCGTCGCCTGGTCCCGGGCTACGAGGCGCCCGTGAACCTCGCGTACTCGAGCCGGAACCGCTCCGCGTCCATCCGGATCCCGATGTACTCGAACTCGCCCAAGGCCAAGCGCCTCGAGGCCCGCTTCCCCGACCCGAGCTGCAACCCGTACCTCGCGTTCGCGGCCATGCTCATGGCGGGGCTCGACGGCATCGAGCGCAAGCTCGACCCGGGCGATCCCCTGGACAAGGACCTCTACAGCCTGAGCCCGGAGGAGCTGAAGGGCGTGCCCACCGTGCCGGGCTCGCTCGATGGCGCCCTCGAGGCGCTCGAGAGAGACCACGAGTTCCTCCTCAAGGGGGACGTCTTCACCCAGGACATCATCCAGGAGTGGGTCGGCTTCAAGCGGCAGCACGAGGTGGAGCCGATGCGGCTGCGTCCGACGCCGATGGAGTTCATGCTCACGTACGACACCTGATCGCACGTCCAGGCAGACGGCGAGGCCGGTGGGGAGACCCGCCGGCCTCTTTCGTTTGGCGGCCCGTCAGGAAGATCGCGTAACCGACCGATTGCATTGACGAGTCGGAGGGCGCTCGGATAGCATCCGAGGACGCCGCTCCGCCCCCCGCGACGCTCGCGGCGCGGACGCAACTCCGTGTGGGGAGGCGGGTGGGACGCGGCACCGAAAGTGCCATCATCGCCAGGGCCAATACCGCAGCGTGCCCTCCTCCCACATGCCGTCTCTCGCCACCCGCGTCGCCGCCGAAACGCTCCGCCTGCTGCCCCGAAAGCGCATCAGCCGAGGCCTCGGCTCCATTGCGTCTTTTCACGCGGCCGCGTCACTCCCCGGGGGCTCGGGGCTGCTGCGCCAGGCCATCGATCTCTACGTGAAGGCGTACGACGTCGATCTCGGCGAGGCGGAGATCCCGCCCGGCGGATTCGACAGCTTCGACGCGTTCTTCACCCGCGCGCTGCGGCCGGGCGCCCGCCCCGTCGAGGGCGGCGAGGAGATCCTGGTGAGCCCCGCCGACGGTCGCGTGGAGGACTGCGGGCCGGTCGAGCCCGGCGCGCGGGTCCACGTCAAGGGCCACGACTACTCGCTCGGCGAGCTGCTCGGGGACCCGCGGGACGGCGAGCGCTTCGAGGGCGGCACCTTCGCGGTCGTCTACCTCTCCCCGCGCGACTATCACCGCGTCCACGCGCCCGTGGCCGGCGCCGTGCACACCGTCCGGCACGTCGGAGGCACGCTCCTGCCGGTGAACCCGTTCGGCGTCGCGAGCTACCCGAACCTCTTCGCGCGCAACGAGCGCGTGGCCGTCTTCCAGCGCAGCGAGGCGTTCGGCGAGGTGGTCACCATCCTGGTCGGGGCGATCGGCGTCGGCCGGATCAGCCTCAGCTTCGACGCGAGCGTGATGACCAACGTGGGCCGCGGGCCCACCACGCTCCGGTACGCGCCCGAGCGAGCGCCCACCCTGGAGCGGGGCGGAGAGCTCGGCATGTTCCACCTCGGCTCCACCGCCATCGTCATCACCAACCCGGATCACCCCGCGGCGCTGGCGGTGCAGGCCGGCGAGATGGTGCGCATGGGGCGGCGTCTGGCGCTCGGCGACGCCGGGGGTGACGCGCGATGAGCGAGCCCGACGAGGCCAACAAGGCGAAGCGGAGGCGCCGCCGGCGGTCGCTCCGCGTCCCGGTCGACGAGGTGCCGCGACCCACCCAGGCCGTCGCGGAGTCGGTCGAGGTGCCGCTCGAGGCCGAGGGAGGGATGACGGTCGAGATGCCCGCCTACTCCGATGACGCGAGCCCGAGCCTGGCGGGCCCGCCCACGATCGATGGAGACTCGGCGAACGAGTTCGACGAGCCCCGCACCATCGTCGAGGCCGAGGGGGCCGCGGACGAGGGCGACGACGGGGCCAGCGCCTCGGTCGAGGTCGATCTCGACGCGGTGCCCGACGACGACGACGACTTCGAGGTCGGGCCCACGAGGGTGGAGCGCGTCCCGGAGATCGAGGCCCGTCGGGCGCCGACCGAAGAGGACGACGCCTCGTCCGACTCCGACGCGCCGAGCGCCCAGCCCGCGAAGGCCTCGACGCCGAGCGTGGGCGTGGTGGTGCAGCGGGTCGTCGCCGTCGTGAGCGCGCCGGGGGCGCAGGCGCCTCCCCCCGAAGAGGACGACGACGGAATCGTCACGTCCTGGGCGCCCACCGAGCCGGGATCGTCGGCCGCCGAAGACGTGTCGGTGGATCTGGACGAGCCGGAGATCACGGTCGACGCCGAGGATGACGCGGCGCAGGACGACGCAGGGGAGAGGGCGCTCGACGGGGAGAGCGATGCGGAGGTCGAAGAGCTCGACGTCGACCTCGACGCCGACGCGCCCGACGACGACGCCGCCCCCGAGCTCGCCGAGGACGAGCTGCTCGAGGAGGACGGCGCGGGTCGGCCGTCGAAGCCGCCGCCGCCGCCGCGGGGAGAGAAGGCGCCGCCGCCGCCGCCCGAGAAGGCGGCCGAGAAAGCGGAGCCCGCCCGGGCCGAGAAGGCCGAGGCGAAGAAGGACGCCGCCAAGGAAGGCGCGGCGAAGGCCCGCGCGCGCAAGACGCGCCGCAAGTGGTACGAGACCCTCTTCAACGACGACTACCTCCGCACCGTCCCGATCCCGCACCCGAGGACCATCGAGAAGCAGTGCGACTTCATCGAGCAGCGGTTCGGTCTCGCGAAGGGCGCGACCATCCTCGACGTCGGCTGCGGGCTGGGGCTCCACGCGGTCGAGCTGACGCGGCGCGGGTATCTGGTCGTCGGTCTCGACCTGTCGCTCCCGATGCTCTCGCGGGCGGCGGACGAGGCGCAGGAGCACGGCTTCAAGATCAACTTCCTCCACGCCGACATGCGGGAGATGAACTTCGACGGCGCCTTCGACGCCGTCCTCTGCTGGGGCACGACCCTCGGCTACTTCGACGACGAGACCAACAAGCAAGTCATCGAGCGCCTCTATCGCGCGCTGAAGCCGCGCGGGCTGCTGCTGCTCGAGGTCGTCAACCGCGACTACGTCATCCGCACCCAGCCCAACCTCGTCTGGTTCGAGGGCGACGGCTGCGTGGTGATGGAAGAGACGCAGATGAACTACATCACCTCGCGCCTCGAGACGAAGCGCACGGTGATCCTGGACGACGGGCGTCAACGCGACAACCTGTACTCCATTCGCCTCTTCTCGCTCCACGAGCTGGGGCAGGTCCTGCACCACCAGGGGTTCCGGGTGGTCGAGGTGAGCGGACGCGAGGCGCACCCGGGGGTCTTCTTCGGCGCGGACTCGCCGCAGCTCCTCATCCTCGCCGAGCGCCGTCCGCAGGGCCCGCCGACGCCGCCGGGCCGCGGCTCGTCGAGCAGCATGAAGACGGTGTCGAGCGAGGCGCCCCCGCCCCCGGGCGCGAGCGAGCCGCCGGCGTCCGAGCCTCCCGACGCCGAGAGCGACGCCGAGGCAGGCGCCGCGGAGGCGGAGGAGCCCTCCGACGACGTGAGCGCCGCGCTCGCGGAGACGCTGCAGCAGTCCGAAGAGGCCGCGAGCGAGGAGCGCCTGCTCGAGCCGGAAGATCTCGACGCCGAAGAGATCGGCGACGCGGAAGACGAGTAGCCCGACTAGCGCGCTACCAGAGCGGCTCTTCGAGCCGGGTCCCACGGAGCCGGTACGAGAAGCCGCAGGGCAGCGCGGGGAAGGCGCCGCCCTGGGGCTGCAGCAAGAGCGAGCACTCGCTGCCCGCGGTCGGCGTGATGCGCACGGTCGTGGTTCCGTCGAAGCCGTCTCGCGGCTCGCCGTCGCCCCCGCCGTCGTGAGGCACTCCCGCGTCCGCGCCGCCGACGGCACCGTCGTGAGTCACGCCCTGCACGAGCGCGCCCTCGATGACCTCCCGGCGCTCCACGACGCAGCCGGGGTGACCGTCGGTGGCGTCGACGCCGACGTGCTGCGTCGCGTCTTCGAACCGGAACGCGCCCGCCTCGTAGCTGCCGCTCGCGATGGGCCCGTCCGAGAGCTTCCAGTAGCCGATCGTGCCGGGCTCGTCCCGCAGCTCCACGTGGAAGAGGAGGGTGGGCAAGACGGGGTGACCGTCCCCGCAGGTCGTCTCCAGCAGCTCGCCGTCCACCCGGAACTGACCGACCGATTCGCCGGCCAGCTTGGTGGGGCGACACGCCGGCAGGAGCAGGAGCGCGGCGAGGAAGGGGAAGAGACGGCGCATGGCTCCATCTGCGGCGGAGCCACGCGCGGGGTCAAGAAAGGGGCAGGCGCAGAAGCGTCAGCGCCCTCGACGCCGTCCCCGTCGGGCCGGCTCCTCGGCCGGCGGGCCGCCTTCTTCCGGGCAGCCGTCCTCGTCCTCGAAGCCGTCCAGGTCTTCCGGCTGGTCGGGGCACTGGTCGGTGTCGTCCGGCACGCCGTCTTCGTCGAAGTCGGTC
>SHBB01000485.1 GCA_004213565.1 Sandaracinaceae bacterium | reverse complement strand
CGTGCCCAGTCCGCCGAGATTGGTCACGGTGAAGCCGGCGCCCTCCATCTCCTCCGGCTTCAGCTCTCCCGCGCGCGCCCTCGAGGCGAGCCGGTCCAGGGTGCGGGCGAGCTCCGCCAGGCCGAGGTCCGCCGCGCCCCGGACCACCGGGACGAGCAAGCCCCGCTCGGTGTCGACGGCCACCGCGACGTCGACGTAGCGCCGCAGGACGATGGCGCCGGCCTCGAGTTCGAGCGCGGCGTTGAAGCGCTCGAACTCGAGGAGCGCGCGCGCCACCACCGCCACGACGATCGCGGTCGGGGTGAGCGCGACGTCGTGCCGTTCGGACCAGCGCGCCCGGAAGGCTTCGAGCTCCGTCACGTCGGCGCGATCTCCCTGGGTGACGTGAACGACCTGCGACCAGGAGCGGGCGACGTTCTCGGCCGTGGCGACGCGAACGGCGCCGAGCGGCTCCCGGTCGACCGCGCCCCAGCGCGAGAGGTCCGGCAGCGCCGGGCGATCCGGCTCGCGCTCGGCGTCGGACAGCTCGTTGAGCAACCAGCGCACGTGACTTAAGAGATCTTCTTCGGTGATCCGGCCGCCGCCTCCCGTGGCCGCGACCGCGCTCAGGTCGTCGACGCCGAGCTGGCGCGCGAGGCGACGGACGGAGGGAGAGGCGACCGAAGAGCCAGCGCGGGGAGGGGAGGAGAGGCGCTGAGAGGGACGAGAGCTGGAGGGGCGTCCGTCGGATTCATGGTCCCCGTCCGAGTCCGCCTCCGCACCTGCTTCCGCTTCCGAGTCCGCTCCCGACTCCGCTCCCGCTCCCGCTTCCGAGTCCGCTCCCGCTTCCGAGTCCGCTCCCGCTCCCGCTTCCGAGTCCGCTCCCGAGTCCGCCTCCGCATCCGCGTCCGAGTCCGCTTCCGCGTCCGAGTCCGCTTCCGAGTCCGCATCCGCGTCCGCTTCCGGGTCCGCATCCGCGTCCGCTTCCGAGTCCGCTTCCGCGTCCGCTTCCGAGTCCGCATCCGACTCCGCATCCGCATCCGAGTCCGCTTCCGCGTCCGCCTCCGCGTCCGCTTCCGAGTTCGCTTCCGCTTCCGAGCCTGCATCCGCTTCCGAGTCCGCATCCGCGTCGCCCAGGACGAGGACCGCGTCACCCGTGCTCACCTCGTCGCCTTTCGACACGAGGATCTCCTCCACCACCCCGGCTCGGGGAGACGGGAGCTCGGTCGTCGCCTTGTCGGTCTCGAGCTCGAGCAGGGGCTGGTCCGCTTCGACCGCGTCGCCCTTCGAGACCAGCAGGCGCAGCACCACGCCCGCGCTCTTCTGTTCGCCCAGCTCCGGGAGCCTCACCTTCATCGCATCTCCTCTCGCCGCTCAGCGGGTCCTCGGGTCGGCGCGGTCGGGGTCCAGACCGAACGCTTCGATGGCGTCGGCCACGGCGCGCGGCTCGACCTCGCCGCGCTCGGCGAGGGCGGCCAGGGCCGCGATCACCGTGTGCTCTGCGCTCACCTCGAAGTGGTCGCGCAACGCCTCTCGGGTGTCGCTGCGACCGAAGCCGTCGGTGCCGAGCGCGTGCAGCGGGCCGGGGAGCCAGCGGGCCAGGGTGTGCGGCAGCGCCTTGACCCAGTCGCTCACCGCGACGAACGGGCGCTCGTGATCGCCGAGCCGCTCGCGCAGGAAAGGCCGCCGCGGCGCGGCGCTCGGGTGGAGGCGGTTCCAGCGCTCGGCCGTGCAGGCGTCGCGGTGCAGGAGCGACCAGCTCGTCACCCCGCAGACCTCCGCCCGGATCCCGTGCTCGCGCTTCAGGAACGCGGCCGCCCGCAGCGCCTCGCGCAGGATCGGGCCAGCGCCGAGCAAGGTGATCTGCGGCGCATCCACCTCCGAGACGCGGTATAGACCTCGCACGATGTCCTGCCGCGCGCCGTCGGGCAGCGCGGGCATCGGGTAGGGCTCGTTCGCGACCGTGAGATAGACGAGCACGTCTTCGCCCTCGACGAGCATGCGGCGCAGGCCGTCGACGACGATCGCGGCGAGCTCGTAGCCGTAGGCGACGTCGTAGGCGCGCACGTGAGGGTGCGGGTGGGCGAGGAGGTGGCTGTGGCCGTCCTGGTGCTGCAGGCCCTCGCCGTTGAGCGTCGTGCGGCCGCTCGTGGCGCCGATCAGGAAGCCGCGGGCGCGCGCGTCGCCGGCGGCCCAGACCAGGTCGCCCACCCGCTGGAAGCCGAACATCGAGTAGAAGAAGAACATCGGCACCAGGTGGGGGCCGCCGTTCGCGTAGGACGTGCCCGCGGCGATGAACGAGCTCATCGCGCCCGCCTCGGTGATGCCCTCCTCCAGGATCACGCCGCGCTCGCTCTCGCGGTACGTGAGCAGCACGTCCGCGTCGACCGGCTCGTAGCGCTGTCCGCCCGGCGCGTAGATCCCGACGCGTGGGAAGAGCGCCTCGACCCCGAACGTGCGCGCCTCGTCCGGCACGATCGGCACGACGCGATCGCGCAGCGGGTGGTCGGTCAGGAGCGTCGACAGGAGTCGGACCAGCCACGCGGTGGTGGTGACCTCGCGCTCGCTCCCCTCGAAGAAGCGCTCGAGCGGCGCCTCGTCGATCGCGTCGAGCGCAGGCGGGGACGCGCGCCGCAGCGGGCGAGGGCCGCCGAGCGCCTCGCGTCGCTCGCGCAGATAGGTGTCGAGCGTCGATCCCTCGGGGGGCCGCACGAAGGGGAGGGCGTCCAGATCCGCGTCGCTCACCGGGACGCCGAGCCGGTCGCGAAACGCGCGCAGCGCCTCGCCGTCGAGGGACTGGGTCTTGTGCGCGACGTTGCTCGCCTCGCCGGCCTCGCCGAGGAGATGGCCCTTGATGGTCTGGGCGAGGATCACGGTCGGGCGCGTCTCCTCGCGCGCGGCCGCGTCGAACGCGCCATGGAGCGCCGCGCGATCGTGGCCGCCGCGCACCAGCGGCCCGAGGCGCGCGGCGATGCGCTCCAGCCGCGGGTCGCCTCCCGTCAGGTGGGCCCGCAGCGCGTCGTCGCCCTCGGCCGCCAGGCGCTGCCACTCCCCGTCCACCGTGCGGCTCATGACCTCGAGCACGCGGCCGTCCTCGTCCGCCTCGAGCAGCTCGCACACCGCGCGGCCCCAGAGCACCTGGATCACCCGCCAGCCCGCGCCTTCGAAGCGTCGAGCGAGCTCTCCGATCACCTGCCCGTTGCCGCGCACGGGGCCGTCGAGGCGCTGGAGGTTGCAGTCGATGACGAACGTGAGGTTGCCGAGCTGATGGCGCGAAGCGACGCCGAGCGCGCCGAGTGACTCGGGCTCGTCCATCTCGCCGTCCCCGAGGAACGCCCACGTGCGCGGGAGCACGTCCACGAGCCCCCGGTCCCGGGCGTAGCGGTCGAAGCGCGCCTGGTAGATCGCCATGATCGGCGCGAGCCCCATCGACACCGACGGCGTCTCCCAGAACGTGGGCATCAGCCACGGGTGCGGATACGAGCTGAGGCCGTCGGCCGAGACCTCCTGCCGGAAGGCCTCGAGCTGCGCCTCGTCCAGTCGCCGCTCGAGGAACGCGCGCGCGTAGATCCCCGGTGACGCGTGGCCCTGGAGATACAGGCGGTCGGGCCCCTCTTCGTGACCATGGCCGCGGATGAAGTGGTTGAAGGCGACCTCGAGGGCGGTGGCGAAGGACGCGTGGCTCGCGATGTGTCCCCCCGTGCCGGGACGCTTCCGGTTCGCTCGCGCGACGAGCGCCATCGCGTTCCACCGCACGAGATTCTCGAGCCGCTCCTCGAGCTCCTCGTCCCCGGGATGGCGCTCCGGGTAGGGGAGCGTGTTCACGTACGGATGCCGAACGCGCCGGCGCCGCACGCCTTGGACCGCCGCTCGGCGCTCGAGCTGCTCGAGCAGCTCCGCCGCGGCGTCCGCGCCTTCGCTCGCGATCAGGTCGTCGAGGGCGGCGAGCCAGTCGCGAGCGCGCGCCCGGTACGCCTCGCGGTCCGTGGCGTTCGATGCGCTCATCTCGATCGGGATCTGAACCCGACCGGGACGATCACCAGAGCGGATCTCGCGCGTCCCGATCGGTGCTCGGCTCAGAGCGCGGCGAGGCAGTCGGCCAGGGCCTCCGGATCCACCACGCCCTCTTCGTCGCGCGCCTGCTCGTAGCAAGCGAGCACCGGGCCGCTGGTGTCTTGCTCCGGCCGGGTGGACGGAGACGTCTCCTCGGGGGCGACCTCGCGCACGGCCCGCTCGCGCCGCTCGGCCGCGCTGTCGACCGCGACGAAGCGGGTGTATGGCGTCAAGATGTGATGCGAGAGCGCGAGCTCGGTCACCTGGCGCTCGAGCGGCGGGCTCGGCTGGAGCGTCATCGCGGTCATCAGATCGCGGATCCGGGTCTGGGCCCACATCGAGCCGAGCTCGGGGTGGGTCTCGCCCGCCTCCGGCAACGCGACCTCGACGCGCTGCACGAAGCGGCGCCCGCCGAGTCGCCCGCGGATGGTGATCACACCCTCGCCCCCCTCGCGGAAGCGGCCATGCACGATGACGGGGCGGTTGGCGAAGACGTCCGGGACGCGGCGCGGGTAGACGTCCGAGACGGCCAGCTCACCCCAGTCGATCGAGAGGTCCGTCATCTGCGGCCGCGCGACGTGGGCCACGAAGCGGGTGGCGGCGTCCTCCGGCGTCTCGTCGAGGCGGACCTGCTCGAAGGCGCCGTTGCCTCGCTCGCTCAGGCGCGTCAGCAGGTACCGGTTCACGCTCGCGCCCACGCCGAACGCGTAGAAGCGGGTCGCCCCGAGCCGCGGCTCCACGAGGGCGAAGACGTCGCGCTCGCTCCCGATGAAGCCGTCGGTGAAGAGGAGCAGCTGCCGGACCCGCTCGGTGGGCGCGGACATGTCGAGCGCGGCGCGCAGACCGTCGAGGCTCGCGAGCTCCGGAGAGGTGCGCGCGGCGCTCAGGGTGCGGATCGCGGTGGCGACGTTCGCGCGCGTGGCCGGCTGCACCTCGGTCGCGACGCGCCCGTCGAGGGTCAGCACGCGCAGGGTGTCGCCGTCCTGAAGAGTCGTCAGCGCGCGGGTGAGGGCGGCGCGGGCGCGCTCCATCGGCAGGCCCTCCATGCTCGGCGAGGTGTCGAGCACCACCACCATCTCCCGCGGCGCGCGCGCGTCCGCGACGGGGCCGCTCAGCGGGTGCAGCGCGAGCGCGAAGTGCCCCGGGCCCGCTTCGGGCGGGCTGGCCACCACCGCGACCTCGGGCCGCTCGGAGCCCACGGCGAGGCGCAGCGCGAAGTCCCGGTCGGGCCGCGCCTGCTCGGCGAGGGAGATGCGGGCGCGTCGGCCGCGGCGCTCCACGTCGACCTCGTGATGCGGGGTCTCGACGTCGCTCAGCTCCGCGCCGAGATCCGCGTCGACGGTCAGGCGCACCGTGTCGGGTCGCGGATCGGTCGCCTCGAGCTCCTCCTCGAGCGGGGTGCCCGGCGGGTTGATCTCGCCCGCGCCCGCGCGGCGGTAGCGCGGCCCCGCGCGGAGCGGGAACGCGAAGTGATAGGCGCCGTCCTCGTAGCGGAGCACCTGGGTGTACTCGAGCGTGATCTGCACCGCGTCCGAGGGCGGGATGTCGCGCACGGTCTGCCGGAAGACATCCGGCCGCTCCTGCACGAGCACGGCGCGCTCGTTCGCCGAATCGCCTGCGTCGCCGCGTGCCCCAACCGGCTGGATCTCCGCGCGGACCACGCGCTCCCCGGAGCGGATCTCCATGCCGTCCACCGCCGCGCCTTCGGGCACGGGGAAGAGGTAGCTGCCCTCGACGGGGCGCTCGTAAGGGTTGCCGAAGGTCTGCTGCACGCGCACGTGCGCGACGAAGCCCGTCACCGAGACGTGCACGTCCGTGCTCTGGATGGGGAAGCCGCCGAGCTCGCCGAGGTTGGGCTCGTCGTCGAGGCGCATCGTGCCCTCGCTCGGGCGGCCGGTGTACTCGAGCGGCGGCGTGGTGCCGGTCGTCAACCCGTTGTGCGTGGCGCTGCCGCCCCACATGTGCCAGCCGTCGAGCGTCGGGTCGGCGACCTCGACGCCGTAGACCCCGCCCTGCGTGGTGGAGGCGTAGACCCAGCCGTGGGCCACGGTGGGCTGCGCGGCGATCGGCTCGCCCACGTCCCAGGCCCAGGCGGTGAGCCCGGTGTCGACGTCGAGGCCATAGAGGTGACCCTCGCGCGTGCCGAAGATGAGCTGGCTGCCCACGACGGCGGGCGAGCTGGCGGGGCGGGTGGAGGCGTCCTCGGTGTAGGCGCGGCGCCAGAGCAGGTCGCCGTTCATGTCGCGGGCCTGCACCTCGTTGCCGATCGTCTGGTACATGCGACCGGCGCGCACGGTCGGGCGCGAGCCCTCGTAGGACCAGCCGCCTCGCACGCCGCCCGCGTCCGCCCGCGCGGCGAGGAAGGGTGCGTCGACGGCGTCGAAGTGGCGGAGCACCTCGCCGCGACGCTGACCGAGCACGAGCGTGCGCTCGCGGCTCGCCTCCTCGCGCTCCCCGACGGTGACGTGCACCTCGTCCTCGTGCAGCCAGGGCGCGCTGGTGGCGCCGACCTCCTCGTGCCAGCGAACCCGGCCGTTTCGGCGATCGAGCCGATAGACGTCGCCGTCCATGGTGCTGAAGTAGATCGAGCCGCCGTCGACGACGGGCGCGTTCATCACGTCGGCGTCGATGGGGCGCGTCCAGCGGGGGCGTCCGTCGCGCAGTCGCAGGGCGGTGAAGCCGTAGCGGCGACCTCCTCCCGCGCCCCACCCGGTGGAGCCGGGGCGGATGCGGCCGGGAGAGCGCGCGTCGATCACGTGGCCGCTGTAGACCATGCCGTCGTACACGGCGGGCTGGCTCATCAAGGGATCGCCGAGCCAGCGCTCCCAGACGCGACGGCCCGTGTGCGCGTCGATCGCGTAGATCGTGCAGCTCTCGGTGTTGAAGACGACCTTGTCGTCCTCGATCACCGCCGCGCTCGGGCCTCCGGCGGGGGCGGCGACGCTCCAGAGGGGCTGGCCGCTGCGCGCGTCGTAGGCGAAGAAGGCCGAGCTGGAGAAGCCCCCACCGAGGTAGATCTTGCCGTCCGCGTAGGCGGGAGTGAGCAGCGCGTGCGCGGCCGGCAGGCGCGCGAGCCAGCCGCGCCGATAGCCGTCGAAGGTGAAGCTCTCGGTCATGCCCGGGCGCGCCGCGGGCGCGGGCAGCGCGCGGGGCGAGAGCCGCGAGGCGAGGGCGAGCACGTCGGCCGGGACCTGCGATTCGGGCGCCGCCTCGGCCGCGCCGCGGAGCAGAGCCACCTCCTCTGCCGCCTCGATCGTCTCTTCGATCGTGAGAGAAAGCACACGGCTGCGCGCCTCCTCGATGCGGCTCGGCGTCGGCTCGCCGGGCGCGGAGGCGTGACCTCGGGGGCCGCTCCCTCCGGCGCAACCCATCGATATTACGAGGATCAGTGCCTCGTAGACCCCGCCGCCGCGCCGTCTCGTCATCGCCCCTCCGACGCGCACGGACCCGCGGGGTTCCCTCCAGCTTGGCCGATGCGTCGAATGCGTAGGCAGAAATCTGAGCCAGGCCGCCCTCCCGTGTATCTCTAACGCCCATGACCTCTTCTCGTTTTCTCCCCTGGGTTCTTTGTCTCGCCCTCGCGGGGCTCGGCGTGGCCGGCTGCGACACCGGCGGCGGCTCGCGCGACGCGGGCGGCGGTGACGCCGATCTCCCGGCCGGCGGCGACGCCGACGGTGACACCATCTCCGACGAGGACGAGCTGCGGGACGACCGCCTCGACACCGACGGCGACGGCATCGAGGACTGGCTCGACACGGACTCCGACGGCGACGGGCTGCTCGACATCGACGAGGCGGGTGACGCGCGGCTGGACACGCCGCCCATCGACTCC
>SHBB01000484.1 GCA_004213565.1 Sandaracinaceae bacterium | reverse complement strand
GGCCCCAGCGCCCCGCGCTGGGGTCGGCGACCGAGCGCGCGGAGCGCGCGAATCGCCGTAGTCGGGAGGGGGGCCCCATTGGCGCTTTGCCCAATGGGGGGAGGGCCTGCGTTCAGGCCCTCCAGCAAGAACTACCGCTTGTCGGGGGCGACGTAGTCGCGCTTGTCCGAGCCGAGGTAGACCTGACGCGGACGGGCGATGCGCTGCTCGGGATCGATCAGCATCTCCTGCCACTGGGCGAGCCAGCCGGCGGTGCGACCGATCGCGAAGAGCACCGGGTACATGTCCATCGGCAGGCCCATCGCCTGGTAGATGATGCCCGAGTAGAAGTCGACGTTCGGGTAGAGCTTCTTGTCGACGAAGTACTCGTCCTCGAGCGCGATGCGCTCCAGCTCGGTCGCGATGTCGATGAGCGGGTTCTTGCCGACCGCGTCGAAGACCTCGTACGCGAGCTTCTTGATGACCTTCGCGCGCGGGTCGTAGTTCTTGTAGACGCGGTGGCCGAAGCCCATGAGGCGGACGCTCTTGTCCTCCTTGGCGCGCTTGACGAAGGCGGGGATGTTGTCCTTGCTCCCGATCTCCTGGAGCATGCGGACGACCGCCTCGTTGGCGCCGCCGTGGAGCGGGCCGTAGAGCGCCGCGCAGGCCGCCGCGAGCGCGGAGTACGGGTCGACGCGAGAGCTGCCGACGGCCCGCATGGAGCTGGTCGAGCAGTTCTGCTCGTGGTCGGCGTGCAGGGTGAAGAGCACGTCGAGCGCGTTCTCCACGGCCGGGTTCGGCACGTAGTTCCGCTCGGTCATGCGGAACATCATCGCGAGGAAGTTCCCGGAGTAGCTGAGGTCGTTGTCCGGGTAGACGTAGGGCAGGCCGCGGCGGTGACGGTAGGCGTAGGCGGCGAGCGTCGGCACCTTGCCGATGAGGCGCGTGACCTGGAGGCGCCGGTTGTCGGCGTCGTCGACGTTCTTGGCCTCCGGGTAGAAGGTGGAGAGCGCGCCGACGGTGCTGATGAGGATGCCCATCGGGTGGGCGTCGTACCGGAAGCCGTCCATCAGCTCGCGGATGTTCTCGTGCACCATCGTGTGGTGCGTGATCTCGTGCTTGAACCGGGCGT
Source organism: Sandaracinaceae bacterium (assembly GCA_004213565.1). Lineage (GTDB taxonomy): Bacteria > Myxococcota_A > Polyangia > Polyangiales > Sandaracinaceae > JAVJQK01. Next base: position 6,762 of record SHBB01000484.1, on the reverse strand, counting down.
GCGACTCCTTGGTCGGGAGCTCACCGTCGAGGAGGAGCTGGGCCACCTCCAGGAAGGAGCTCTGCTCGGCCAGCTGCTCGATCGGGTAGCCGCGGTAGCGGAGGATCCCCGTGTCACCGTCGATGAAGGTGATGTTGCTGGTGCAAGACGCGGTGTTCTTGTACGCCGGGTCGTACGACATCATGCCGAAGTCGTCTTCCGAGACCTTGATCTGCCGGAGATCCATGGCGGAGATCGTGCCGTTCTTCACCGGTAGCTCGTAGGTCTTGCCGGTACGGTTGTCGGTCACGGTGAGCGTGTCGGCCATGGCTGCGGAACTCCTCGTCGAAAGAATCGTCGGTCGCTGGGGTCGTCGCCGGACATGAGTCCGGTGCGTGCTGGGGCGGGTACCAGGAGATCGGGGCGGGCCCGTTCGTGTCTCGAGCCACTCGCCGATCGGGGAACCGGGGCGAGCGGGGGGCCGGAGTCTACACGCCTCGCGGCCGGCTGGCACCTGCCCTCATTACGGCAGCGCGCGCGCGGATTGTGGGCAGGAACAGGCGGTCTGTCGAGGGCAAAAGAAGAGCCGCCAGCGCAGACGGCGCGGACGGCGCGGGGTCGGGAGGCTTCGCGTGCTCCTACGCGGCCCGGTCGACGGTACCTCAGTCGATCGACAGCAGCTGCGCGCCCACGCGCTCGAGCAGCTCGCCCACGGACAGGGCCCGCTCCCGGTCCGGCTGCGCCCCCGCCAGCGCCTCGTCCAGCTCCAGCCGCCACGCGGGCTCCGCCGCCTTGCGAGCGCAGAACCCCCTGAAATCAATGGGCCAGACGCGATCCGCGGCGACCCCCTCGACGAGGGCGGCCCACTCGTCGGCGTCGAACACGAGCCCATCCGTCCCGTCGATGGAGACCACGCCGGGCACGCCCGGGACGTGGAGCCGCAGGACCGCGGGGCGCGGCATCTCGAGCCAGAGACGCGCCGGGCAGGCCAGCGCGCCGTGATCCGGAACCCGGGGCAGCCCCCCGAGCAGCTCCGCGCGGATCTCCTGACTCAGCTCTTCGATCGCCAACGCGCCCATCTCTCGCCTCCCGTCACTGACCGTACGTTCAGTGTGATGCTGCCGTGCAAGGGAATCAAGCCCTTCGAGGCCCGGCCCTTCGAGGACCAAGACGCCGGGCGGGCGGGGCGACTGACGGAACGCGCGAGAAAATGCTCAGGCGGCGCGGACGGTGCGCGGCTGGAGCCGCTGGGCGGCCGTCTTAAGGTGTCCGTCGGCGGGGACGAGGGGCCCGATCTTGCCCAGCCCGAACGGCGGCATGTGGTGGTAGATGCACTCGTAGGTGTCCGGCTCGACCAGATAGGTCTCGTGCCAGATGCCGACGGCCCCGGTGAGCCCCCAGCGTCGGATCCACTCCGCCCACGCGGGCGCGTGACGCTTCTCTCTCGCGCGGGCGTAGCGGTGCAGGTCCTCGAGGGAGCGCCAGTACTGCACCGCCAGCGTCGTGCGACCGCCGAAGCTCTCGTGCGAGAGCAGCCCCGAGTCCGGGTCGTCCACCAGCTCCCGCATCATCGCGTTGAACGCCCGGCCGACCGCCCAGAGCACGGGCACGAGCCACCATTTGTTGATGCGCGCTCCGATCAGGAACACCACGAAGCCCTCCGCCCGATCGACCGTGAGCCGCTCCGATTTAACCATCTCGCCCTCCCTATGTTTCGCCTGTCATCAATGATGACAGGCGAAACATAGAGGCTGTGTTGCTGGTGTCAACACGCGTCCGTCGGTATGGTGCGCCGTGGCGTCGAAGAAACCCCGCGACCGCTATCATCACGGTGACCTCCGGGCCGCGCTCCTGGAGGTCGCGGTGACCGTGATCGCCGAGCGAGGCCTTCACGGCCTGAGCCTCCGGGAGTGCGCGCGACGTCTCGGCGTCTCCCACGCGGCGCCCTACCGGCACTTCGCGGACAAGTCCGCGCTGCTGGTGGCGCTGGCCGGAGAGGGCTTCCGACGGCTCGCGGAGTCAGGGCGAGAAGCCATGGCCGGCGTGGCCGACCCTCACGACCGTCTGCGCGCGTATGGCGTCGCCTACGTGCGCTTCGCGTTCGAGCACCCCCAGCACCACCGGGTCATGTTCGGCGCGGAGTTCGACCACGGCGCGGTCCCGCCCGAGGACGAGCTGGCCGGCAACGACGCGTTCGAGCTGCTGCGCGCCACCGCCGCGGAGGCGACGGGCCTGTCGGGGGGCGAAGAGATGCCGGCCACGCTCGCGTTCTGGAGCCTGGCCCACGGCCTCTCGATGTTGCTCATCGATGGCCGCATCCCGCCCGAGCACATCGAGACGCCCGAAGCGATCGAGGCGCTCGCGGCGAGCGTCTTCGCGCACCTGCGCACGTGACCTCAGCCCGAGAAGTCGACGACCGCCGCGCCGCTCGAGCGCTCCCCGATGAACGCCTTCACCTCGCCGTGGCGCGGGTCGGCCTGGTACGCCTCGAGCGCCGCCGCGTCTTCATGCCGGGTGATCAGGCAGAGATCCCAGGCGCGCTCGCCGCGGTTGATGTCGACGCCGACCTCGATCGAGGCCAGCCCCGCGACCTCTCCTTCCATGCTCCGCAGCTGGGCCGCGACGGCGGCGGCGTTCTCGGCCACGGGCTCCTGCATCCGGAAGAGGACGACGTGCGTGATCATGGCGCCATCCTACCGCGCTCAATCGCTGCTCGACGCGCCGATCACCACGAGCTCGTCCGCGTCGGCGATTCCCACCGTGTAGTAGAGGGTCCCCCACCACTCGCGCCCGGAGTCGAAATAGTTGGACCAGTCGTCGGACCACTCGTGGACGAGCAGGGGGCTCGCCAGCCGGTAGAAGAGCTCGTCGAGCAAGCGGGCGAACAGGTCCTCTCGCTCCCGCCACAGCGCGTCGCCGCTCGCGCGAAGGCCGTAGGGCGGCGAGAGGAAGGCGCGGGCGAGACCGGGGTCGAGCCCGTCCTCGTCTCGACCACGCGCGTGGTGCCAGCGGAGATATCCCTCCATGGCCGCGGTCTCCTCGGCCACGCTCGCGGCTCCGCGCAGTCTCCCGTCGAGCCTCGATCGGCGAGTGCGGGTGCACCAAGACGGGCCGAGCATGGTGTCGTAGTCCACATGTCGGCCGTGAGGCTCGCCGCGGATCTGGATCCGGAAAGCGGGCTCGCGCGGCGTCACCCCCAACCGGGCGAGGCGCTCGCGATTACGTCGCGCCAGCACCTGCATCCCCTCCAACGCCGCGGCGCGGCAGTGCGGATAGGCTGGCTCGGAGGTGTGCGCCTGGAGGGCGTCGGCCTCTTCGCTCGTGAGCTCGAAGCGCACGAAATCGACGACGACTCCGACCTCTCGCGCCTCCTGCAGGAGCGACGCGACGTTCGAGCCGAAGGGCGCCTCCCTCACGCCTGCCAGCTCGTCTTGTCGCGCAGCAGCGCCTCGAGCGCTTCGAGGTCGTCGACCGCGCGGAGCGGGATGGTCGCGCGCGATCCGCCCTTCATCTCGTACCAGACGTAGTCGGGGCCGCGGCCGGCGGCGCGCACCTCGTCCCAGGGGAGGTTGGTGCGGATCTTCCCGTCGTCGATGCGGATGCCCTCGGCGCGCAGGGTGACCTCGAGCTCTCGCTCGGCCATGCCCGTCCGCTGACGGCGGCGGACGAGGGCGTTCGCGAGCAGGAGCGGCTTGAAGAGGAGGTAGAGGCCGAAGAAGAGGGCGACGACGCCCATGCCGCGCTCGAAGAGGCCCGGCGCGCGGGCGAGCATGCCCACGCCGAGGAGCGCGATGAGCGGGCCCGCGAGCAGCCGCAGCACGCGCGCGCCCGGGCGGCGGTAGTACTCGCGGATCCAGGCGCGGCGGTACTCGGCGTCGGTCAGCGCGAAGCGATAGGTCTGAGGCGTCTTCGCCAACGCTTCACCGACGGCGGCGGCGCTCACGGCGCGCCCGCGCCAGCGCCTGCTCTTCGTGCGCGATGACGCCGTAGAACGGCGCGGGGATGGGCGTGCCGGTCTCGCGAATGATCGTGATGACCTCGGCCGGCGACAGCCGCGGGTTCACCGCGAGGATCTTCGCGGCCAGGTTGGCCACGTTGGGCGACGCCATGGAGGTCCCGCTCAGCGGGACGCGCTCACCGTTGGGGATGACGCTGTCGACCTCGACGCCGTGGTCGAAGACCTGGACGCGGTCCGGGTTGCTGTTGGTGAAGGTCGCCCAGTCGCCGAAGCGATCCACCGCGCCCACCACGAGCAGGTTCGGGAGGTCCTCCAGGCTCGAGGGCACGTCCTCGTACTCCACGATGTCGCGGTTGCTGTTGCCCGCCGCGACCACGAAGAGCGTGTCGGGGTTCTGCTCGAACACGTGGCGCCAGTTGTCCCGACGATGCCGGTGGATCTCCTCGGCCCGCGCGCGGACCGCCTCCTCGGTGGGGTAGGCGTCGGCCTCGTGGCGGAGCTGCGCCTCGACGTAGTCCCGGGCGAAGCCGAGGCTGGCGTTGACCACGCGCACGTCGTGGAGATCGATGAAGCGCGCGATGTCCTCGACGTTCTGGCGCTCCGCGGCGAGCTCCTCGTCGGTCGGTCCGCGGTGGTGGTAGAGGCGCGCCTCGCCCGCCCAGGCCGAGCGGAAGACCGCCACGCGCGCCTGCGGGAGCCCCGCGGTCATGATGCCGGCCACGTGGGTCCCGTGGGCCCACTCGCCGATCGCGTCCAGGTTCACCTCGAGCGCCTCGAGCGCCTCGGCGTCCTGCACCGCGCCCATGAGGCCGAGCACCCGCTGCGCCGCCTCGGTCGAGGCGAGCCCGGCGCGCAGATCCATGATGCCGCGCAGGAAGGGCGCGTACTCGGTGATCACGTCGTCGCCAGGCTCGAAGGTCAGGGCGTCCTGCCCCTCGGTCGGGTCGGAGACCACGCCGTGGCGGTCGTCGACGAGGCCGTTCTGGTCGTCGTCTTCACCGTCGAGCGTCTCGGCCTCGTTGGTGAAGAGCTGCTCCTCGAAGAGCGCGCCGGCCACGCCGGTGTCCCAGACCGCGATGACCACCGGCTGAGCGTCGCGCGCCCCCGTCAGGTCGACGGTGCTGAAGGCGTAGGCCTCGCCCTCGGGCTGCTCGGCGTGCGTCGCGCGGACCGACGCGATGGCGCTCATGAAGACGTCGCGGTGCGCGATGATGGGGCGCAGGATCGCGTCGTAGAAGAGCGCGGCCACCGCGGTGTCGAGGCTGACGAGCTGCGTGTGGAGCTGCTCGAGCCGGGCGTCGACCTGACCCGGGTTCTGGAAGAGCTGGAAGACCACCGTCGCGCTGCCGAAGCGGTTGCGGGGCAGCTCCTCGAGCACGGCGCGCACGGCCGCCTCGGGATCCTCCTCTCCCGCCCCACGGCGGGCGAGCTCCGAGAGGAGCGTGGTCCCAGTGTAGGCGTTGTTCCGGTTGCGCGCCTTGGCGCGGACGAGCCGGATGAGCCCGGTGGCGCGCGCGTCTTCTCCCGCCGCCGTCTCGACGATCGCGAGGTTCATGAGCTGCTCCGACACGCGGTCGCCGAGCGCGGGCGCGGACTCCGGGTCGGCGATCCAGGCCGGGAGCTGCGCGAGGTCGAGCTCCGGGTCGATCTCGGCGATTCGCGCGGCGACGCGGTCCCGCGACAGCGCGACGAGCGCCGCGGTGTCGAGCGACGCCCAGGGAGAGGTCGCCTCCGTGTCCTCGGAGCCGCTCTGAGACTCGTCGGGCGGGGGGGTGAAGTCCTCGGTCGGAGTCTCTCCGCCGCAGGCCATCAGGAGGAGGAGGAGGGACAGGCTCGTGATCGCGGTTCGGGCGCTCATGCGGCGGACCTTCCCCCAAGGCCGTGAGGCTCGCAAGCGGGCGAGGGCCGTCGGCCGAGGGGGCGCCAAGGGAAGGTGTGCCGGGCGGGTCCGTATCCTCGGATGGCGGGCCTTGCCTCCGACGGGCGTATGTGGGTACTTCGTGGTGGAAGCGAGCAATTGAATCGAGTGGTGGGCTCGCGCGTCGCAAGCCCACCACGCCCGAGAGGGCGATGTCAGGCAGTGGATCAGGGGGACGGAGCGCGATGAAGGTCGGAAACGCGAAGGTACTGACGCTCACGGCGGCGTTGGCGGTAGGCTCGCTCTGGGCGGGTCGAGCAGAGGCACAGTTCGCTCCCCAGGCCCGTCCGGCCTACGGCTACGCGAACCTCCGCGCCGGCTTCGTGCCGGACCCGCACGTGATGCGGGGGAGCCTGGGCGGCAACGTGTCCGCCAACCAGATCAACTCCGCGTGCCGGGGTCACATCACCGCGCAGCCCAGCCACGTGGTCCGCTCGCGCACCGGCTTCCGGAACATCCGGTTCGTCGTGAACGCGCAGCGCGACGCGACGCTGATGGTCATGCTCCCCTCGGGCCAGATCCTCTGCGACGACGACGGCGGGGTCCGCATGAACCCGCTCATCGAGACCAGCTCCCCCCCGGGTGACATCCGCGTCTGGGTCGGCGCGTACTCCCAGTCCAACGCGGGCACGCCCTACTCCATCGGCTTCTCGGAGCTGTCGCACGTCACCGCCGACAGCCTCGGCGGCAACGCGGCGCCGCCCGTCCGCCCCGGCCGCCCCCAGGTCGTGCAGGGCCCGCTTCAGCCCAGCATGCCGCCCGCGTTCGGGCAGGTGAGCCTGACGGCGGGCTTCATGCCCGACCCGCACGTCGTCAGCGGCACGGCGGGCGGCCCGGTGCACGCGCAGCAGTTCAACTCCAGCTGCCGCGGCTACGTCACGCCTCAGCCCAGCCACGTGGTGATGAG
>SHBB01000483.1 GCA_004213565.1 Sandaracinaceae bacterium | reverse complement strand
CAGGCGCTCGGCGTGCGCGCCCGCGCGGCCACGGAGCGCCTCGACGCGGCCCCTCACCGTGGCGATCGCGGCCGCCAGCACCGCGCGGTAGGACGGCGCGTCTTCTTCACCGAGCGCGCGTAGGCGACCTCGCTCGAGCGTGCGCACCGTGGTGGGGCTGAGCGCCTGGAGTCGCGCCGCTCGCGCGCCCGGCTCCCCGAAGACCGAGAGCTCGCCGACGAGCTCCCCAGCCTCGACCCTGCCGACGACCCGACCGTCGATGCGAACCTGCAGCCGCCCTGCCTCTACCCAGGCGATCGAGTCGGCGGGCTGTCCCTGCTCGAAGAGCACCTCGCCGCCGGAGAGCGTCCGTCTCGACCACCCGTCCGCGTCGAGCAGCGCCGCAGAGAAGGTGGGCGTGAAGTCGTCGCTCATGGTCGGAATCTCCTCATCCCCTGAGCTGATCTCGCCGGAGCACGGCCTGGACACGGCCGGTGATGCGCTTCGCGTCCGTGTCGCCGTGCAAGACGTCATACGCGCCCTGGCGCACGAGGCGGACTGCCTCGTCGAGCGACTCCTCGGCGCCGAGCACGAAGATGGGGTCGGAGGAGCCGCGGCCGAGCACCGTGTCCGCCGCCGCGGCGTCGACGAGGATGGCGTCCCATGTGCTGCGCCGCGCTCGGCTCGCGTCCTCGCCACCGACCGCTTCGACCTCCTGTGCGAGCGTGCGGAGGCTCGCGGCGAGCCGGTCCCTGCGGGTCGCGTCGTCGTCGACGACGAGGAGTCGGGCGCGCTGGAGACCCGCGCCGATCTCGGTGCCCGGGTCATGGGGCGTGTGATGTTCCCCGAGCCCGCGGCGCTCCCGCTGCAGGCGGCTCACGACGTGGTTGATGCTCTCGAGCCAGCGCGCGAGCTGCGGGAAGATACCCGCGAGCAGCTTGAAGGCGAGGCGGTCACCCTCGTCCAGGATCTCTCGCAGCGTCTCCGCCCCGACCTCGAGCAGGAGCGCGTCCTCGCGCACGCGGGCCTCCGCGAGCCGGCGCCTGTCGATCGAGAGGGGCTCCACGCCGACCACCGCCCCTGGGCCGACCACGCCGAGCCGGCGACGCGACGAGGAGTCCCCGACCGACAGCTCGACTGCGCCTCGGACGACGATGTAGCAGGCGCGCGGCTTCAGTCCGGTGGGGCAAACAACGTGACCGCGCGGCAGCAGCCAGGGGCGCGGCCCGGTGCGCGCCAGGAAGGCGTCGATGTCGTACTGCGCGAAGCCCTCGAAGAGCGGCAGCGCCGGGAGGAAGGGCCGATAGTCGAAGTCGGCCCGCTGTTCCTCTTCCCCGCCGGGTGCGGGCTCGTCCTCCGTGCCTCGCGGCGGCCGTTGGATGCCATCGAGCGCATGCACGAGCCGGATCGACTGGTGAATCCGCTCGGCGACGAGCGCCGCTAGCCTCCGCAACACGCCGAGCCCGGCGGGGTGGTAATAGGAGAGCAATCCGCGAAAGTCGTCGCGCTCCACGGAGTAGACGCGGAGGGGTCCCTCGGCGCGGAGATCCGCCGTGCGGCGCGCGTCGGTCATCAGGCCCAGCTCCCCGAGCACCTCGCCGGACCGCGCCTCCGCCACTCGCACCGATGCCCCGCCCGGCAGCCGGACGTTCATCGCGACCCGCCCTTCGTCGACGAACCACGCGCGCGTCGCGGACTCGCCCTGACGACACAGCAGCTCGCCGTCCACGAGGTCGATGGGGCGCATGAGAGAGCGAAACGCCTCGAAGTGCTCGGGCGAGAGCCCGGCGAGGAAGTTCCTCGCCGAAACGCGCTGCTCCATCACGTCGAGGACCCACCCAACTTGCAGACGTACATGACCACGGTACCGCCGGCGAAGATGGTATTTTTTCGCGACCCTGAGTGACTCCAATTCGGTCCGGCCAGGCCCAGATCTCGGCCCCCCCGGATCTCGCAGTCTCTACGGCTCAGGTAGCGCGGGCGGCTGCGAGGGCCATCTCGGAGAGATGAAGCACGGCGCGGACCTTGGGGGCGTCGATGAGCCACCTCGGGACCGAGATGCAGAACTGGTACGAAGGCGCCTGGATCCCGGGGAGCACTGGCACCAGAGGGCCCCCGATGTGTGTGAGGTCGAGCCCTCCTTCGGGCGCGCACACGATGCCGAGGCCCTGCGCCGCCATCATGAGGAGGTGCTCGACATTCGGGCTGACCGCCAGAGGGACGGCGTCGATCTCCGCGCCGTCGATCGTCGCGCGGCGCACGGGCGGGCCAGGAGGCTGCCAGAGGAGGATGTCGTGCTGTCGGAGGTCGTCGACGCGCGTGGGTGTGCCGCGCCGCTTCAGATAGTCCTGGCTCGCGAGCAGACGCTGCGGGGCCTCCCCGATGCTCTGGGTGAGCCATCGCTGGCCGGGTCCCTCCCCGTCGAGGGCGAGGAACCCGCAGACGTCGACCCCCTCGAGGAGCTCGCTCAACGGATCTGCGGCGTATCGCAGGTCGAAGCTCAGCGCGGGGTGTTGGGTCCGGAGGTGCTCGAGCACGCGAGCGAGGGTGGGCGTGTGTACCCCGAGCGGGAGGAGGACGTGGAGCATCCCGGCAGGATCTGCGGCGAGCAGGCGGGTCTGGGTGATGACCGCAGAGGTCTCCTCGAGCAACGCGCGCCCTCGGGCGGCGAGCAGCTCTCCGGCGGGGGTCAGGCGCGCGCCCCTGGAAGTGCGCTCCAGGAGCGGTGCGCCGATCCTCGCCTCGAGCTCATCGATTCGCCGCTGGAACGTTGCGCGCGCGAAGCCGAGCGAACGAGCCGCCCGCGTCATCGAGCCGGTTTCTGCTACCGCGACGAAGGCCCTCAGCTCGTCCAGGTCCACCGCTCACCTCTCGTCGTCGGGACGTGCTCGCGGAGACGCGGCGCGAGTGTCGAGCCCACCATGTCTCGAGGGTACCGCCGATGCGGCGAGAGCGGATCGAATGTCTACCGCAGCCAGAGGCGGTACGAGCGGAGGGTCTCGGCCGTCATCGCGCGGATGGGCATCGCGGCCATCACCTCGAGCGCGTTCGTCGGGCTCGAGCGGTCGCTGAGGAAGCGGGCCAGGAGCTTCGGCTCGACCTGCTCGAAGAGGCCGACCAGGGTCGCGGGCATGCGGCTGGTGTGTCTCGACAGATACGAGAGGAACACACGATCCTGGAAGAGCTGGAAGGGCGTGCGCGGGGTGGGTGGCTCGGGCAGGGTGTCGTGATCGAGACGCGCGGCCATGCCCTCGCTGAAGGTCTGGATGGCCTGAAAGGCGTATCCTGTCGAGGGCTTGGCCATGCCGCCCCCGAGGCCGATGCGGTAGACACGCTCCGAGAGCCGGATGGGCATGGGCTCCGCGCTCATCGGGATCACCCCCGCCTCGCGATCGGTGATCCGCCACTCGGTCACCCCGAGGCTCTCGCGGATGTATCGAACGAGCGCCGTCTCGTAGACGTCGTCCCCCGGGACCTCGGTGCCGAACCAGGTGGCCTCGACGAGCGCGCGGCGCGGGCCGTAGGGCAGGACATAGAAGAAGTGGACGCCGTGCTTCTGCGGCACCGCGAAGTCCATCAGGGTGGCCACGGTGGGGTCGAAGGCGTCGCGGTCGGCTTCGATCTGCCAGCCCTCGAAGTGCTGGAGGAAGGCCACGTCGCGGCCGGGGCGGCTCGCGGCGCGGCGCGGCGGGGGGCGGGAGTCGAAGGCGATGGGCGCGCGCAGGGTGCCGCCGCTCGTCTCCACCCGCACGCCGTCCGCGTGCTCGACGATCTCGCCCGCCGACGTGCCCAGCCGCAGCTCCACGCCCGGCTCCGCGCGCAGCCGGGCGAGCACCCGGTCGTAGAACGCGTCCGACGGGAGGTGCTCGTAGCGGAGCCCGTCCGCGGAGCGCTCGACCCAGGGGCCGTCGTGCCGCACGCGCCAGCGGCTCCAGCGCTTCGTGACGAGGTCCTCGAACGGGTGCTCGACCACGTTCCAGAAGCACCACGTGCGGTCGCGGCCGTACTCGGTGCGCGGGTCGACCAGGAGCAGACGCCGGCCGCCGAGCCCGCGCTCCACGAGGTGCCACGCGAGGCTGAGCCCCGCGCACCCGGCGCCGACGATCAGCACGTCGGCGTCGCTCAGCGCACCGCTCGGGCGAGCGCTTCGACCGTCTCGTCGAAGGAGCACGTCTCTCCTCGGGGTTGGCGGAGGAAGGCCTCGATCGCGTCGATGCGCTCGAGGGCCGCGTCGAGCTGGGGGTCGCGCCCCGGCTCGTGCGCGCCGAGCAGGACCAGGTCCCGCTTCGCTTCGTAGACCGACAGGTGCGCCCGGAGCGCCCGCGCGTGCTCGAGCTGACGCGCGTCGGTCACCGCGTCCATCACCCGCGAGAGGCTGTGGAGCGGGTCGATGGCGGGCCAGCGACCGCGCGCCGCGAGCTCCCGGTCGAGCAGCACGTGCCCGTCCAGCACGCCGCGCACCTCGTCCGCGATGGGCTCGTCCATGTCGCCGCCCTCGACGAGCACGGTGTAGACGGCGGTGATCGAGCCGCGCTCGCCCTGCCCCGTGCGCTCGAGCAGCTCGGGCAAGGCGGCGAAGACGCTCGGCGGGTAGCCGCGCCGCGCGGGCGGCTCCCCCGCCGCGAGCCCCACCTCGCGCGCCGCGCGGGCGAAGCGGGTCACGCTGTCCATCAAGAGCAGCACCCGCTGGCCCCGGTCCCGGTAGTACTCGGCGAGCGCGGTCGCGACCCAGGCCGAGCGCATGCGCACCAGCGCGGGCGCGTCGCTCGTCGCGGCCACCACCACCGAGCGCGCGAGTCCCTCGGCGCCGAGGCCCTCCTCGACCAGCTCCCGCACCTCGCGGCCGCGCTCGCCGACCATGCCGATCACCACCACGTCCGCGTCGGCCTTGCGCGCGATGCGCCCGAGGAGCGTGCTCTTGCCCACGCCGCTGCCCGCGAAGAGGCCCACGCGCTGCCCCTCGCCCAGGGTCATCAGCCCGTCGATGGCGCGCACCCCCGTGACGAAGGGCGTCGTGATGCGGGCGCGCGAGAGCGGGTCGGGCGCGGGCCGCATCACCGGCCAGGCCACCCCGGGCGGGAGCGGCCGACCGTCGATCGGCTGGCCCAGCCCGTCGATCACCCGGCCCCGCAGCGCGTCGCTCGCCTGGATCGCGAACGGCCGCCCGGTCGGGCGCACGGGCAGGTCGGGCCCCACCCCGCGCGCGTCCCCGAGCGGCAGCAGGGTCGCGTCGTCGAGCTCGAAGCCCACCACCTCCGCGAGCAGCGGGCCCTGGTCGCGCCTCAGGATCTCCACCACCTCGCCGACCCGGACCCCCGGGATGGAGGCGCGGATGGTCAGGCCCACCAGCGCGCGCACCCGGCCCGTGACCGCCACCGAGTCGGTGGCGGCGAGCGTCGAGAGCGCGCGTTCGAGATCGAAGGCCATGTGCCGACCCTGCCACATAGGGCCCAGCGGCTGTAAATCGCAAGGCGTCCCGAGCGCGGCTCAGTCGAAGAGCGCCTTGAGCTTGTCGAGGAAGCTCTTCTGCTGCGGGTGGACCTCTTCGCCCATCTCCGCCGCGAGGTCGTGGATCAGCTGCTTCTGCTTCTTGCTGATCTTCTCGGGCACCTCGACCACGATCTTCACCAGCTCGTCGCCCTTGCCGTAGCCGCCGAGCACCGGGATGCCCTTGCCGCGGAGCCGGAAGATCTTGCCCGACTGCGTGCCGGCGGGGATGCGCATCTTCACGCGGCCGTCGAGCGTGGGCACGTCGATCTGCGCGCCGAGCACCGCCTGCGGGAAGCTGATCGGCACGGTCACGCGCACGTCGGCGCCGTCGCGCTGAAAGAGCGGGTGCGGCTCCACCACGATGCGCACGTGCAGGTCGCCCGCGCCGCCGCGGCCGCGCTCGCCGCCGCCCTTGACGGTGCGGATGGAGCCGTCCTCGACCCCGGCCGGGATCTTGACGTCGAGCTCCTCGGACCGGGGCACGACCCCGTCGCCCGCGCAGGCGTGGCAGGGCTTCTCGATGCGCTTGCCCGAGCCGCCGCAGGTCGCGCAGGGGCGGGCCACGCTGAAGAAGCCGCGCTGGTAGCGCACCTCGCCCTTGCCGCTGCACTGGGCGCACGCGCTGACGGTGGTCCCCGCCGCCGCGCCGCTCCCGTCGCACTCCTCGCACGGCTGGGCGCGCTGGATGGTGATGCTCTTGTCGGCCCCGAGCGCGGCCTCCTCGAAGCTGACGTTCAGGTCCACCTCGATGTCGCCGCCCACGCGCGCGCGCCGCATGCCGCCGCCGAAGACGCCGCCGAAGAGCCCCTCGAGCAGGTCGCCGAAGGAGGAGAAGTCGACCCGCTCGTACGGCGTGCCGCCGCCCGCGTTCTGGAAGGCGGCGTGGCCCATCCGGTCGTAGCGGCGGCGCTTCTCGTCGTCGGAGAGCACCGCGTAGGCCTCGGTGGCCTCCTTGAAGCGCGCCTCGGCCGCCGCGTCGCCCGGGTTGCGGTCGGGGTGCGAGGCGAGCGCGATCTTGCGGAACGCCCGCTTGATCTCGTCGAGCGAGGCCCCTTTGTTCACGCTGAGCGTGTCGTAGTAGTCCCGCTTTGGCGCCACGGCGGGGGACTCTAGCAGGGCGTCGACGAACTTCACTCCTCGTCTTCGCTCTCGAGCCGAGGAGGCAGGAGCTCCGGCTCTCCCGTCGTCGCCGAGCCTGAGAAGCCATTCGCGCGACCCGCCCCCGCGATCGCTTGATGCGCCCCCCCATTCCGCGGCATGCGCCCCCCCAATTCGGTCGATGCGCCCCCGCGATCGCGCGACCCGCCCCCGCGATCGGTTGATGCGCCCCCGCGATCGGTTGATGCGCCCCCCGTGGGGGCGGGTCTCGCTAATAGGGGGGCGGGTCTCGCTAATAGGGGGGCGGGTCTCCCGTAATAGGGGGGCGGGTCGACGCTAATAGGGGGGCGGGTCCAGCCAATGGGGGGGCGGGTCTCGCTAATGGGGGGGCGGGTCCAGCTAATGGGGGGGCGGGTCTCGCTAATAGGGGGGCGGGTCTCGCTAATAGGGGGGCGTATCCCAGGACTGGGAGGGGTGAGGCCCGTCGATGTCCCGGAACGAGGGCGGTCGGGCGGTTTTGGCGAGGACGAGGGTCGCCGAATGGGGGCGGCTGTCGCGTGGGCATGGCTCGAGGACCAACCCGTTGAGGCAACTCCAGGGTCGTGGGAACGTGCGGCGATGGGCGACGAAGGGCAGCTCAGCCTCCTCGACATCGCGGCCGGCCCCGCGACCCCCGAAGCGGCGGTCTCCGAGGAGAGCGCGTCCGTGCGCTGGATCGCGGGCGTCGAGCCAGGGCGCCTCGGGCGGGTCTCGTTCGGCGCGCTGGACGCGCTGCGGGACGCGTCGAAGGCGAGCGTGTTCGTCGGCGTGGGCGTCGACCGCGCCGCGTTCGCGCGGGCCGCGGACGACGCGGACCTGGCCGTGCGCTGGACCGAGACGCCGGACGAGGAGCGACACATCGCCGCCCTCGCCTTCGACCTGCGCCACGGACGCCGCTGCGTGTTGATCGGACAAGAGCCCGACACCGCGATGCTGGCCGCGCTGGTCATGGTCGAGCGCGGCGCGAGGCCCTCCGAGGCCATCGCCGCGCTGGGCGGCAAGGCGGTGTTCGGGCCGGAGAGAGAGGCGACGATCCGAGCCAGGAGAGCCGAAGCCCGAGAAGCCTTCGCCCTGCGCGCTTCTCGCCAGGCCGGCGCCGCGGTGGCCGCGAGCGGTCCCGGATCCGCCGCCGCACCCGTTGCCGCGCCCGCTGCCGCGTCCGAGTCCGCTGCCTCGTCCGCATCCGAGTCCGCTGCCTCGTCCGCATCCGAATCCGCTGCCGCGTCCGCGTCCGAGTCCGCATCCGAGTCCGCTGCCGTTCCCGCTGCCGTTCCCGCTGCCGTTCCCGCTGCCGTTCCCGCTGCCGTTCCCGCTG
>SHBB01000482.1 GCA_004213565.1 Sandaracinaceae bacterium | reverse complement strand
TCGAGCCCGTCGTCGAACCCGCCGGGCGCAGAGGGCTTGTCGGGTGTTCGAGGCGAGGCTGTTCGAGGCGAGGCTGGTCGAGGCGAGGCTGGTCGAGGCGAGGCTGTTCCCGGCGAGGCGGAGCGCGGCGCCGGCAGGTCGAGATCCCCGAGGGGAGGCGCGATCGGCTTCTTCGCCGCGGCGCCGCGCGACGACACGGGCGCGGGCAGGTCGAGGTCCAGATCGGGCACGGGCGGCGCGATCTTCGGCTTCGACGCCTTGGGCGCCGGCAGATCGAGGTCGAGCTCCGGCGCGGGCGGCTTGCCGGGAGCGCCCTTCGCGGCGCCTCGCTGGGAGACGGCCGGCAGATCCAGATCCAGGTCGCCCTGTCCGAGCGGCGGGGCGATGGGCTTCCGCTTGGGAGGGCCAGGCGGCGCGGGCGGCTTCCGCGCGGACTTCGGCGCGGGCAGGTCGAGCCCGTCTCCGAAGTCGGGCGCGATCGGCGCCTTCCTCTGCGCCGGCTTCTGCGTGCTCTTCGGCGCCGGCAGATCGGAGAAGGCGCCGCTGGGCGGCTTGGGCACCGCGGGCCCCGGTCTCGAGGCGCCCGGCTTCGACGCGCCTGGCTTCGGGAAGCGGGCCCCGCTGGACGCGGCTCCGCTGTCGGCCGGATCGACGCGGCCGTCGGGGTGAACGTGAAAGCGCGCGCCGCACTTCGGGCACCGCATCTTCAGACCGCTGGCGGGGAGCCGGCGCTCGTCGACGGGGTATTCGGCGGAGCAGGAGGGACAGGCGACTTGCATGCGTGAGTCGGTCGTTCTCGAGCCGGCGACGGCCTCCCTGGACCGCTGCCCTTCGGAGGACGAAGCGTAACACGTGGGACCGCTTGACGCGTCGCGATCGACACGATTACCGTCGGCGACGTTCCGTGCCCGAGAAACGTACCGTCACCCTCGAGATCGCCGGCGCGAAGTACCGGATGACCTCCGACGCGGAGGAGGAGCACCTCCTCGCGCTCGCCGAGATGATCAACGAGCGCATCGACGCCCTCGGGCCGAAGGCGGCGCGCACGGCCACGCCCGCGCAGCTGCTCGCGGTGGTGGCGCTCGGCCTGGCCGACGACCTGCGGAGCGCGGAGCTGCGACGACGTGAGGTCGAGCAGGTCACGCGCAGCGCCGTCGAGCAGGCGATCGCGCGGATCGACGACCGTTTGAGCACGGGATCCTGAGATCGGGCGCGTTATGCTCCCCCGCATGGAGGAGCCCGACGAGAGCTGGATCCGCGCGCAGGTGAAGGCGGAGATCCGTACGCGGCGGCTCGCGACGCGGCGCGCCCTCCCCCGGGAGGCGAACGAGAAGCGCTCGCGGGCGATCTGCGAGCGGATCATGGCGTTGCCGGAGTGGGAGCGCGCCCGGACGGTGCTCGCCTTCGTCTCGATGCCGCGCGAGGTCCAGACGCGGGTCGCCGTCGAGGCGGCGTGGACGGCGGGCAAGCAAATCGCGACGACGCGGCTCTCGCGGTCCGACCCGGGCGCGCTCGAGCTGTGCGAATGGACCCGCGACACGCCGCTGGAGGAGAGCGGCATGATGTTCCTGCAGCCGCCGCGGGAGAGCCCGCTCGTCGCCGACGACGCGATCGACCTCGTGCTCGTGCCCGCGCTGGCGGTGGACGCGCGCGGGCACCGCATCGGGTTCGGCAAGGGGTTCTACGATCGCCTCCTGCCGCGGCTGACGAACGCCTTCCGCGTGGCGGTCGCGTTCGACTTCGAGCAGATCGCGGAGGTCCCGAACGTGGAGACCGATGCGCCCGTGCACGCGATCGTGACCGACGAGAAGGTGCTCCGGGTCGAATGACCGCGCGCTTCCTCGTGGTCGACGACGATCCCGTGTACGCGCGCACCCTGCGCCGCACGCTGGAGCGTGGCGGCCACGATGTGACGACGGTGGGCACCGCGCAGGAGGCGAGGGAGCGCTTCGACGCCGCCTCGCCCGAGGTGGTGATCCTCGACTACCAGCTCCCGGACGCCAACGGGCTGGAGCTGCTCGAGGAGCTGCGCCCGAAGGCCACCGGCG
The DNA here is from genome assembly GCA_004213565.1 of Sandaracinaceae bacterium. GTDB lineage: Bacteria > Myxococcota_A > Polyangia > Polyangiales > Sandaracinaceae > JAVJQK01. The sequence continues at coordinate 5,898 of SHBB01000482.1, read as the reverse complement.
CGGTCTTCCTGCTGAACACCGCCTACCCGGACCTGAGCCTCGCGGTGGACGCGATCCGACGCGGGGCCTTCGACTACGTGGCCAAGGACCTCGAGCCGGCCGAGTGGACCATGCGGATCGAGCGCGCGGTGGACGTCGCGCACCTCCGCCGGCGCGTGGTCGAGGCGGGCGCCACGAGCGGCGGCGACGGCGGCATGCTCGGCGAGAGCGCCACGATGCGGCGGCTGCGGAGTCGGCTCGACGCGCTGGCCAAGTCGGACGACACCACCGCCTTCATCGTCGGCGAGACCGGCACGGGCAAGGGCGTGATCGCGCGCCTCGTGCACGCCAAGAGCGGCCGCGCCTACGAGCCGTTCGTCGCGGTGGACTGCACGACCATCCCCGCCACCCTCGTGGAGAGCGAGCTGTTCGGCCACGAGAAGGGCGCGTTCAGCGGCGCCACCCACAGCAAGACGGGCCGGGTCGAGGCCGCCGGCCAGGGGACGCTGTTCCTCGACGAGATCGGCGAGCTGGAGCTGCCGATGCAGGCCAAGCTGCTCCGCCTGCTCGAGGAGCGGGAGTTCACCCGGGTGGGCAGCACCAAGCCGCGGAAGCTCGTCGCGCGCATCATCGCCGCGACCAACCGCGACCTGTCCCGCGCGGTGGCCGAGGGGCGCTTCCGGGCCGACCTGCGCTACCGGCTCGAGGTCTTCGTCGTGGAGGTGCCTCCGCTGCGGGAGCGAGGGGACGACATCTTCCTGCTCGCGACCCACTTCGCGCAGGAGCGGGCGCGCACGCTGGGCCGCGACGAGCCCAGCTTCGACGCCGAGGTCCTCGAGGCGATGTCCCGCTACCCGTTTCCGGGCAACGTGCGGGAGCTCCGCAACATGGTGGAGCAGGCGGTGCTGCTGAGCCCCGGCGACACCATCACCCTCGAGGCCTTCCCCGTCCTGACCAAGGTGGCGGCGGGGTGGGAGCCTCCCCGCGCCGTCTACGCGGGCGCGCCACCGCACGAGAGCGCGCCGCCTGGACCCAGCCTGGGGCTCGGGCCGAGCTCGCAGCCGCCGCTGGGGCAGATCGTCGGGCAGGGCGCGGCCCCGAGCGCGCCGCCGTCCCACGCCGCTCCGTACGCCTCCGGGGATCAGCCCGCGCGCCCGCGCACCGCGCCCCAGGACCTCGAGTCGATCCGGGAGGCGCACGCGACCCAGGAGCGGCAGCGGCTGCTCGACGCGCTCGAAGCCACGGGCGGCAACGTCTCGGCGGCGGCGAGGCAGCTCGGCCTCTCGCGGTACCAGGTGCTGCGCCGGCTGACCAAGTACGGCCTGAGGTAGAACGGACCGCCTCGCCGGGGCTTGACCCCCTGCCTCGACACGAGACGAACGATCATGTCGTTCTCGGTTCGGAACGGGCCAGAACGTTCTCAAGTGTGCGGTCTCGTGCGCCTATGTCCAAGCGATCTAGATCGATACCGCACACCATCGAACACAACCGCTCGGGGGTTCAAAGGAGTCCCAAACCGGCCGTAGGCGCTCAAACACGCGAGATCAGGTGTCATTTTTCTGACTGTCCCCCTCCTGCGCATCGCTGGCACGACCATTGAAGAAGGGAGGAACTGCGAAGGGATTTTGGAGGACATCATGGCCAAGCGAGAGAAGAAGGTTTCCTGGAAGAACGACGACGCCCGCGAGGCGCTCGAGAAGTACGAAGGGCTCGTCCGCGCCATGGCGCGTCGACTCCGCCCGCTGGCCTCGGCCGGCCGGGCGCTCGACGAGGAGGACCTCCACGCGGAGGGCCGCGTCGCGGTGCTCGAGGCGCTCTCCAGCTACCAGGGCTACGGCATCCAGGAGCAGACGTGGGTCCGCACCCGCATCCGCCAGCGCATGATCGACGCGATCCGCCGCCTCGACCCCCGCAGCCGGGACGAGATGCGGCTCGTGGTCAAGCACGCGGCCGGCAAGACGACCGGCGACGAGGAGCGGAAGGGCCGGGCGATCGCCGCGCGGCGCCTGGTGTCGATGGACGCCGCCGCCACCTACGAGGAGCCGCTGTCCGCTCGCCTGATCGACGACCACACGATGCTGGCCGACGAGCAGGCGCACGCCAACCACCAGCGCGAGCAGCTGCTCCAGGCCCTCGGCATCCTGCCGAAGCGCCAGCGCCAGGCGCTCGAGCTGGGCCTGTTCCAGGGTCTCCCGCTCAAGGAGATCGGCCGCCGCATGGGCATCAGCGAGTCGCGCGTCTGCCAGCTGCAGAAGCGCGCCGTGGAGCACCTCAACAGCCGCCTCGCCGAGGCCGCCTGAACCGCTGACGCACTCGAATCCCTTCCGCGCCCTCGACCCTCCCGGTCGGGGGCGTTCGCGTTCCGTCGAGCTACCCTTCGCCGACCATGCTGCCCGAGCACGTACAGCAGAAGCTCGACGCGCTCCCCGCGAGCCCAGGCGTCTACCTGTTCAAGGACCGCGCGGGCGGGGTGCTCTACGTCGGCAAGGCCGGGAGCCTCCGCAGCCGGGTGCGCAGCTACTTCCAGGCCGGCAACAGCGACGACCGCTTCTTCATCAGCTACCTCGAGCGCGAGCTCGGCGATCTCGAGACGTTCGTGGTCGGCAACGAGAAGGAGGCGGCGCTGCTCGAGAACGAGCTCATCAAGCAGCACCAGCCCCGCTACAACGTCAAGCTCCGCGACGACAAGGACTTCCTCTCCATCCGCATCCAGCCCGAGGATGCCTGGCCGCGGCTGAGCGTGGTGCGGCGGCCGAAGCCCGACGGCGCCCGCTACTACGGCCCCTACGACTCCGCGACCAGCGCGCGGCAGACGCTCCGGCAGATCAACCGCTTCTTCAAGCTGCGCACCTGCCGCGACACCGACTTCCGGGCGCGGGTGCGGCCGTGCCTGCAGTACCAGATCAAGCGCTGCCCCGCGCCCTGCGTGCTGGAGGTGGACCGCGACGCGTACGGCGCGCAGGTGGACCTCGCGGGGCTCTTCCTCGAGGGCAAGCACGACCAGCTCGTCGACGACCTCGAGCGGCGCATGCGCGACGCGGCGGACGCGCAGGACTACGAGCAGGCGGCGGTCTATCGGGACCAGCTGCGCGCGGTCGAGCGGGTGCGGACGACCCAGCGCATCGCGACCGTGAAGGCCGTCGACCAGGACGTGATCGGCTTCGTGCGCGCGGGCGACCAGGTGGAGGTGGCGCTGCTCGAGGTCCGAGACGGGCACCTCAAGCAGGTGCGCACCTTCGATCTGAAGGGCGTGACCCTGCCCGACGACGAGCTCGTGGCGAGCTTCGTCAGCGAGTACTACCGGCTGGGCGGGACCATCCCGGACGAGCTGCTGCTGCCGCTCGAGGTCGAGGCGGCCGAGGGCATGGAGGCCTGGCTCGGCGAGGAGCGCGGCAAGAAGATGAAGGTGCTCGTGCCGCAGCGCGGGCCGCGCGTGCGCCTCCTCGAGATGGCCAAGGAGAACGCCGAGCACGCTTACCGCGAGAAGGCGCGCGCGAAGGAGAACCTCGAGGAGCGGCTCCAGCAGCTCCAGAAGAAGCTCCGCCTGCCGATCCTGCCGCGCCACATCGAGTGCGTGGACGTCTCCCACCTCGGCGGCGCCGACACCGTGGCCGCGATCACGGCGATCACGGACGGAGAGCTCGACAAGAGCCGCTACCGCTCCTTCCGCGTGAAGAAGGCGAGCGGGGGCGACGACTACGGCGCGATGTACGAGGTCTTGTCGCGACGCTTCCGGCGTGGTCGGGACGAAGAAGAAGGCTGGGAGCTGCCGGATCTCTTCGTCGTCGACGGCGGCAAGGGCCAGCTCAACGTGGCGATCGCGGCCGCGCGCGACCTGGGCATCGAGGGCCTGAACCTGGCGGGCCTCGCCAAGGAGCGGAGCGCGGGCGGCGAGACGAAGGTGGTCGAGCGGGTGTTCTTGCCCGGCCAGAAGAACGCCATCGTGCTCCCCGAGCGGAGCGCGCCGCGCCACCTGCTGACCCTCGCGCGGGACGAGGCCCACCGGCGGAGCAACCAGCTGCGGCTGAAGCTGGGCAAACGACGACGCCTCAAGAGCGGTCTGGACGACATCCCGGGCGTGGGCCCGAAGACGCGCGCCGCGCTGCTCAAGAGGCTCGGCTCGCTGAAGGCGGTCACGCAGGCCGACCTCGAGGCGCTCCAGGAGGCGGGCGCGAACAAGCGCCAGGCCGAGGCCATCCATCGCACGTTCCACGGCGCGGCCGCCGCCCCCGACGTGCCCGCGGATGCGGCAGACGCGGAGCGAGCGGCGCTCGAGAACGCCTTCGAGGAGCCCTGAGCCCAATCTCCGATTGACAATCGGAGATTGGGGCGCAGGATCCCGGGCATGACGGACGAGGCCCTTCCGGTGCTGGGGGAGCTCGAGCTGGCGGTGCTGGAGCATCTCTGGACCGAGCAAGAGTCCGACGTGGCGTCGACCCACGCCCGGGTCGGCAAGCCGCGCGACATCACCCTCAACACCGTCGGCTCGGCCCTCGAGCGGCTGCACCGCAAGGGGCTCGTCGAGCGCTGGAAGGTCAGCCACGCGTTCCGCTACCGCGCGTCCATCGACCGCGAGAGCTTTCACGCGCGGCGCATGGTCGAGGCGGCGGGCGGCGCGTCGGCGCTCGCGAACACGGGGCTGCTCGCGGCGTTCCTCGACGCGGTGGCCGAAGCGGACGCGTCCACCCTCGACCGGCTCGAAGAGGCCCTGAAGCAGCGGAAGGGCGACTGATGGCGGAGCTCGTCTGGGTGGTCGGCGTCTTCGGCGTCAGCTGCGTGCTGCTCTCGCTGGCGGTCGGCGTGCCCGTCGCGCTCGCGCCGCTCGGCCGACTGCACCCCCGGCCGCGGGCCCGGGTGCTGACCATCGCCGCCCTGCTCCCCGCGCTCGGAGGCCTGCTGGTCGCCCTCGCCGTCTTCGTGCCGCATCCCTGGCTCGGGCTGCCCGACCACTGCCTGATCGACGCCGGTCACCTGCACCTTTGCTTGCTCTGCGGCGTCCCCGCGCCGCCGCTCGCGCTCAGCGTCTTCGCCGGGCTCTTCTGTCTGCGCGCGCTCTGGCGGGTCACCCCCGAGCTGCTCCGCGGCGTCCGCGCGGGGCGCCTCGTGCGCCGGCTCGGCGGCGGTCGACGCGTCGGCGACGCGGTCATCCTGCCCGTCGACGCGCCGCTCGCGTTCACGGCCGGGTTCTTCCGCCCGCAGGTGTTCGTCTCGGAGGCCACCGCCGCGCTCCCCGAGTGGGGCGCCGTCATGGCGCACGAGCGCGACCACGCCGCGCACCGCGACCCGCTGATGCGCCTGCTGACCCGCCTCGGAGACGCGCTGCACGCGCCCTGGATCGGCGCGCGTCTCGACCGCCGGCTGGTCGCGTCGCAGGAGCTGGCCGCGGACGACGCGGCCGCCCTCGCGCTGGGAGACCGGGTGGAGGTCGCGCGGCAGATCGTCGCCTGGGCGCGCGCGTCTCAGCGCTCGCCCGCGAGGCCGCCAATGATGGGGGTGGGCTTCGACGAGGGCGACCTCGATCACCGCGTGCGCGTGCTGCTCGACGCGCCGCGCTACGTCGCCGGCCCCACCCGCGGCCAGGTCACCGGCCTGACCCTCGTCACCACCGCCGCGATGGGCGCGCTCACCACCTCCATCCACCACGCGGTGGAGGTCTCGGTTCACCTCCTCGGGGCCTGACCCCGCTCCCAGCTGGAACGCGCCGACATCATCATGCGAAAAACTCCGATAGCGAATCGGACCATCTTCTGCCTGACGCTGCTCAGCGTCGCGCCCGCCGCGGCGCAGGAGCGATGGACGGAAGACGACGTGACCGCGCGCGCCCGCGCGCAGGCGGTCGAGGTGCTCGCCGCGGACGCCCGCGCGCGGCTCGCCGAGGGCGAAGCGCAGGGGGCCGGGCTGCTGCCGAATCCGTCGGTC
>SHBB01000481.1 GCA_004213565.1 Sandaracinaceae bacterium | reverse complement strand
AGAAGGGCGCCGCGGGCGATCCCGACCAGGCCGCGCTGCGCGCCGGGCTCGCCAACCTCGACGCGCACCTCGACGCGATCGGCGAGTTCGGTCTGCCCGCCATGGTCGCGCTCAACCGCTTCGAGGGCGATCCCGAGAGTGAGCTCGACGTGGTCCGCGCCCACTGCGAGGCCCGCGGCGTGGAGGTCGCGCTCTGTGACGGCTTCGCGCGTGGCGGCGAAGGCGCCGAGGCGCTGGCCGGGCGCGTGTGGGACGCGATCGGCGACGTCGAGCCGCCCGCGCCGCGTTTCCTCTACGCGCTCGACGCCCCCTACCCGGAGAAGATCGAGGCCATCGCGACCCGCGTCTACGGGGCCGACGGCGTGGACCTCGACCGTGACGCGCGACGCGCGCTCGAGCGCTTCGACGCGCGCAGCCCTGGCCTGCCCGTCTGCGTGGCGAAGACCTATCGCTCGCTGAGCGACGACCGATCGAAGCGCGGCCGCCCCACGGGGTTCCGCGTCCAGGTGCGCGACGCGCGCCTCAGCGCGGGAGCCGGCTTCGTCGTCGCGCTGCTCGGAGACGTGATGACCATGCCCGGCCTCCCTCACGAGCCCGCCGCGCTGAGCGTGCGCGTTCTGGACGACGGCACCATTCGAGGGCTCATGAGCGGCGAGTGAGGGGCTTGTCGAGGCCGCCCGACGCACCCACCCTCAATCTCATGGCTGCAGGTGGGGATCTGTACTGCCCTCGGTGCGATGACTCGGTCGGGGTGCTTCGTGAGTGGAGCGGGTGGAAGTGGTGCTGGCGCGCCTGGGTCGCGGGCGCGTGCGTGATGCTCGCGGCCACGCCCCTGCTCGCCTACGACTTCTGCGTGATCATCCCCAGCATGATGCTCTACCTCGTGGCGGGCAGCTCCCTGCGCATGCTGGCCAGGCAGCGGCCGGTCTGTCGGCGCTGCTCCTTCGAGCTGACCGAGGGGTGCCTCAGCGGGGAGCCGCTCCAGCGCAAGCCGCCGACAAAAGCCGTGACGTGAGCGCCGTTCGGCCGTAGGTGTGCCCATCATGGGCTACGACTACGACCTCTTCACGATCGGCGCGGGCTCGGGCGGCGTACGCGCCAGCCGCATGGCGGCGCGGACCGGCGCCAAGGTCGCCGTGGCCGAGGAGCGCTTCCTCGGCGGTACCTGCGTCAACGTCGGTTGTGTCCCCAAGAAGCTCTTCGTCTACGCGGCGCACTTCCGTGAGGACTTCGCGGACGCGGCCGGCTTCGGCTGGAGCGTCGGGGACATCGCCTTCGATTGGCCGACCCTGCGCGCGAACAAGGACAAGGAGATCGCGCGGCTCAACAAGATCTACGAGCGGCTCCTCCACGGCGCGGGCGTGGACATCCTCGAGGGGCGGGCGCGCGTGATCGACCCTCACACCGTGGAGGTCGCGCTCCCCGACGGTCCCAGGCGCGTGACCGCGGAGCGCGTCCTCGTCGCCACGGGGGGCCGCGCGGTGCGCCCCACCGAGCGCGGCACCGAGCGCGCGTGGATCAGCGACGACGTCTTCTACGCGGAGAGCCTGCCCAGGCGCCTGCTCGTGGTGGGCGGCGGCTACATCGCGCTCGAGATGGCGTCGATCTTCCACGGGCTCGGCACCGAAGTGACGATCGCCTATCGCGGCCCGCACCCGCTGCGCGGCTTCGACGACGACGTGCGCACTTTCCTCTGCGAGGAGCTGCGCAAGAAGGGCGTGAAGCTCCACCTCAACACCAAGGTGCTCTGTCTGGAGGAGGGGGAAGACGGCGCGATCGACGCGGTCTTCGAGCACGAAGAGGTGCTGACCGTGGATGCCGCGCTCTACGCGATCGGCCGCCGCCCCAACACGGAGGGGCTGGGGCTCGAGGAGGCGGGCGTGACGCTCAACGATCGTGGCGCGGTGGTGGTGGACGACTTCTACCGCTCGAGCGTCGAGAGCATCTTCGCCCTCGGCGACGTCACCGACCGCGTGCAGCTCACGCCGGTCGCGATCGAGGAGGCGATGGCCTTCGTCTCGACGCAGTTCTCGGATACGCCGCGCACCCTCGACTACGCGCACGTCCCGACCGCCGTCTTCTCCACCCCGCCGCTCGCCTCCGTGGGGCTGACCGAACCCGACGCGAGGTCGGCGCATGGCGACGTGCATGTCTACACGAGCGAGTTCCGCCCCCTCAAGCACACCTTGAGCGGGAGCCAGGAGCGCTCCTTCATGAAGCTCGTGGTCGAGCCCAGGAGCGACCGCGTGCTCGGCGTGCACCTCGTCGGCGCGGACAGCGCGGAGATCATCCAGGGCTTCGCCGTGGCGCTGAAGTGCGGCGCGACCAAAGCGCAGCTCGACGCGACCGTGGGCCTCCACCCGACCGCGGCCGAGGAGCTCGTCACCATGCGCGAGCGCCGGCCCGACGAGTGATCACTCCCCGAACGCGAGGTAGCTCGGCCTCGCGTTCGGGAGCGTCGCCCCCCACGATGGCGTAGGCGTCGAGATCGGGCAGGCGGCCTCCGGGCAGGAGCGCGCACAGGAGCAGCCGTGAACGCGGATTCACGAGCCCGGGGCTCCGCCCCGTCGATCTGCCGTCCATGCTGCTCTGGCCCGATCTTCGCACAGCTCGGAGCTCGTGCGCTCCGTCCGGAACCCCTACGCCGATCTCACGGCCTTGCTCGACAGCACCGCCAGCTGAGCTCGGAGGAACAGGCGGAGCTCCTGCTCGAGCAGGGCTACGTCGAGCGGGCCCTCCGAATTTACCAGGAGCTGCTCGAATCTTCTCCCGGCGACGTGCACCTCACCCGCAGACGCGACTGGGCCATGCGCCTCGTCGCCCGCGAGCGGAAGCCCGAGACGGGCACGATGCGCAAGCCCGGCGCCGAAGCGACCCTGCGCGGCATGCCCTCCCCGGCGCGCGCCGCGCCCCCGGAGGACCCCACCGTGCGCCGCCTGGTCATTCGCGAGGTCGGTTGACGATCACCAGAGAATCGTCGTGCCCATGCCGGCCGTCGGGGGCTCGCTCGCGTCTGTCACGCCCGCGTTGAACTGCGCGTCGACCTGGACGTTGGGGGCGACCATCCACATGAGGCCGCCGCCGACCTGGATGGCGATGTCCGCTCGCTCGCTCGCGATGGCGTAGCCCTGCACGAACGCGCCGAGCACGTCGAGGAGCTGCCAGGTGAACTTCAGGCTGCCGCCGCCCTCGAAGTAGCGCACCGTCTCGCCGGTGGTCTCGTCGACGGTCACGCGCACGTGGGCCACGGCGTTCGGGGTGAGGGTGAGCGGGCCCCAGAAGCTCCAGTCGATGTTGAGGTCCGCGAACCAGCCCGCTTCGCGAGATCCGAACCCGTCGGTGCCGAGGGGCAGGCTGACCTCCCACACCGAGCTGACGGCGAGGGTGTCGTGGAGCTGGCCGCCGATCTTGAAGCCGATGGAGGGATCGTCGACGCCGTAGCGGTCTCCGGTGTCCGGGAAGCGGCCGACCGCGTTCGGTCCGCGGACGCGCGCTTCGAGCCAGTGGAAGACGCCGAAGCGCATGGAGAGGAGGGGGAGCGACCCTTCCGGGGTGTCCCCGAACGCGGCGGAGACCCCCAGCTCGGTGCTGAGGCGACCTTGCGCGGCGATCCCGGTGGTGTTCGCGAACCCGGGCCGGTCGGAGGTGAAGGTCGCGGGGAGCTCTCCGCCCGAATCCTGCGCGCTGGCCCACGCTGGCAGGAGCGTGAGGCAAGTCGCGAAAACGCAGTGAAATCGCATGCGCATGGCGGAGGACACGCTACCACGGGCGCCAGGGAAGACTCCGGAAACGGGCGCGTATGCCTCCGACGTGACCCGCCACGGAGCAGCAGCCATGTCCTTCGACGACACCTTCATCGGCTACGCCACTCACCCCGAGGACGACCGGACCGCCCGCGCGAAGTTTCCGCGCCCGGAAGACCGCACCTCGGTGGAGACGTTCCGCGAGGACCGCCCGAAGAGCGACCGCCCGAAGAGCGACGTGCGCGCCGTCATGCGGCGCGAAGATACCGACCGCACCATGTTCACGCAGGACATGCTCGACGAGCTGCGCACGAAGCTGCGCGAAGCGGAGGCTCGCGAGGCCTCCGGCGTCCGGCCCACCCCGACGCCGCCCGCGCCCGCGCTCCGCGCCGCGATCGCGCCGCCCGCCTACGACGCGCACGAGGTCGACCCGCTCGACGACCTCGAGCTGGACATCGAGATCGACGAGCCGAAGACCTTCGCGGAGCTCGAGCAGGTGCTGACCACGCTCCCCGAGCTCGAGGTCGCGCTCGCGCCGCAGTCGGACAGCAACTTCTACGCGGGCTTCGACGAGTCCCACCCGACCGGCCTGTTCTTCGCCACCTACGGCACCATGGAGGTCGGCGAGCCCGTCTATCTGGACGTTTACATGCCGGCCGGGTACCGCTTCCGCACGCCCGCGGTGGTGGAGTGGGTGCGCCCGCCCGAGGCGGCCGAGCCGGGCCTGCCGGCCGGGATCGGCTTCCAGCTCTGCGGCCTCGACACGCGCATGCGTCGCCTCATCCGCACGTTCGCGCGGCACCGCAAGCCGATGTTCTACGTCGGTTGAAGCGCGCCATCCTCTGAAGCTGGCGCGCCAAGTGCATCGGGCTGCGCGCCATGACTTCTTTGGCACGAATGGGCACGCTCTCCCTCTTGCTCGTCTCCGGCTGTAGCGGCTCGCACGCTCGCGGCGAAGGCGACGCGGAGGTCCGCCCGACGCGCGACGCCAGCGTCGCGGAGGACGCGAGTGTACGGACGGGCACCTGTCCGGCCTCCGTCCCCACGCCGGTCACGAGCGGAGTCGGACCCCGTCGCGGCGTGAGCGGCGAGGGGCCATGGCGCGGCTCGGTGGCGGGCGTCGACGCAGCGGGGCTCGATCTCGTCCTGGCCGGCGAGGAGGTGCGCTTCGCGTGGCGGGGCTCCACGCTGGATGGCATCACGGCCGGCGAGGACGCCGAGGTGCGGCGCGAAGGCGAGTGGCTCGTGCTCGAGACGGCGCGCGTGCAGCTCTGGGCGTTCCAGTACCACGCCTTCACCGGCAGTGACCTCGTGGGCTCCCCCCTCGCGTTCGAGGGTGGCCCGGCGATGCGGCTGGTCTCGGACTGCACTCGCAGCGACGGCAGCTCGGGGGGATGTGGGCAGCCGGCTTCGCTCATCACGCTCTACGCGCTCGAGCTCGAGGGGGACCCGCTGCGCGCGGACGAGAGCCGACGCAACGACGACCTCACGGTGTGGTTCGGCGGCGCGGCGCAGTATCCCGGCTACTCCAGCGAGTCCGAGCCGGGCATGTTCTGCGTCGTCGAGGCTGACTTCCAGGCCGCCATCACGGTGCGCGTCGACCGGGGTCGGCCCGATCGCTGCGACGAGATCTTCGACGACTACACGGCGATGGTGGAGGACCACCGCGGCTGCGAGAGCGACTCCGACTGCCAGGCCGTCTTCGGCCACTGCGGCGTGGGCCTGGGCGGGTGCTACTACGCGCTGAACGTGGACCTCTCGAGCACCCTGGACACGCTCGCTGGAGAGTTCGACGCGCTCGGCTGCACGACCGCGGTCTGCGACTGCGCGCCGCCCCCGGAGAGCCTGTTCTGCGACGCCGGCCAGTGCGCCTTCGCGCCCTGAGCGGGTCGAACACCGATCCGGGCGTCGTGGCATGATCGCGCCGTGCGTCTCTTCGCGGTCGTTCTCTGTGTGATCGGCTGCGCCGCGCCGGCGCCCGCCTGCGACGGAGCGGCGTGCCGCCCCGATGGCTGCGCGTGTCTCTTCGACGCGGAGTGTGGCCGCGACTTCGAGTGCGAGGCGTGCGCGTGCGTGCCGCTCTGCGTCGATCGCGACGGGGACGGCTTCGTGGCCGGGGACGGCTGCTCGGTGGTGACCGACCGCGACTGCGACGACGACGACGCGGGGAGCTTCCCCGGCGCGACGGAGACGTGCGGCGACGGGATCGATCAGAACTGCAGGGCGGGCGCCGACGAGCGCGTGGTCTGCGGCGAGTGCGCGATGATGGGCCCGAGGGAGTGCGGGGTGCGCCGCTGCCGCGGCCTGCAGGACTGCGACGCGGCCGGCTTCTGGGGACCTTGCGTCCCGGTGGTCGCTCCCACGCCCGAGATCTGCGGCAACGACGAAGACGACGACTGCAACGGCGTCATCGACGATTGCTGAGCTTCAGGGGCACTCGGCGCGGGTGCCGAGACCGGCGAGGTCGGCGGAGCTCACCCACGCCCGCCCCGTCCACTCGGTGGCGGGATCGAAGGGATCGCTCGGGTTGGTGTCGCCCATGGTGAGCCCGCACTGCCTCGTCAGGACGTGATCGAGCGAGGACGGGGACGTGCCCCACTCGGTGCCCGGGTCCTCACCAACGCGCCCGAAGCTGTCGATCGGCGTCGCGTCCCCGTCGCAGTGGAGCGCGAGCGCGTCGTCGCCGTTGTGGTTCAGCGAGCCCGTCGTCTGATCGCAGGAGGTGGAGACGTCGATGGACGTGTTGCAGATCACGTGCAGCGCGCCGGGCGCGACCGTACCCGTGAGCGGGATGCTCAAGAAGGTGGTGGCGCCGTTCGTGTAGCGCTGGATCTGACAGCGTCCGAGGTCGAAGGGCATGCTCCCCAGGTTCTGGATCTCGAGCGCCTTGTTGTTGCCGCTCCCCTCGATGTACTCGGTGAAGAGCAGCTCGGGGGGCGCGAGCCCGGAGTCCGGGAGGCCCGTGTCGGGGAGGCCGGTGTCGAGCACGCCCGTGTCGGGCACGCCCGTGTCGTCGACGCCCGTGTCCCGCACGCCGGTGTCGCGTACGCCGGTGTCGACGATCTCCCCGCCGTCCATGCCCGCGTCCATGCCCCCGTCGACGCCGCCGTCGAGCAGGTCCGGCACGCAGCGGCCGTCCGAGCAGGTCTCTCCCGCGCCGCACATCACGCCCACGCACGAGCCGGTCAGCGCCACGTCGATCCGTCGCTGCAGGCCCGGGGTGAAGCCGGCGTTCACCCGCCGCTCGACGACGAGGGTGCCCGCCTTCAGCGCGGTCACGGTGATCGTCACGGCCTCCGACGTGGAGTCCTTGGGCAAGACGGTGAGGCTGTGGGGCCACGCGCCCTGGATCGAGAAGGTCTGGTCCAGCATCGACCCGGACTCGCCCGCGACCTGAAAGCGCAGCGCGTCCACGTCGTCCGGCACGACCAGATCCGGGGAGGTGACCTCCACGAGGAGGCTGGTCTCGTCGGCGCAGCCAGCGAGCGCGCCGACCGTGAGCAAAGCGAGGAGGGAGGTACGCATGCGCGCCCATGCTGGCACAGGTGTGCGCGGATCGCAGCGCCTCGGGATCGGTCCCGGTGGCGCGCGTGGCTCGCCGGTCACGGAGCGCGATGCACCCTTCAGATCTGCCGGCGCGCGTCGTTTCGGCTCCCCCGTGACCCCTCTCGCAGAGCTGGCCGAGTTCCTGGAGCTCGCGCCGTCCTTGGCCGTCCCCTCGGCCTACCGGAGCGAATCGCGTCTGCCCGGGGCGATGGACGCGTGGCGCTCGGGCCTCGCCGACGAGCTCGCCGTGATCCAGTCCGTGCTGTTCACGCCGCGGCCGGGCGCCTCGGTGCGCGATCCGATCTTCTCGATGATGGCGGTGAACGCGGCGCAGCGGCGCATCCACGACGATGTGGCCATGTACACCGAGCGCTTCGACCAGGAGCCGCTCGGTCGTCGCCTGCGCTTTCTCGCGCGCTCCGAGCTCGCCTCGAGGGCGGCGCGCTATCTCGTGGACGCGACCCTCGTCGCGTGAGCCGGAGCCTGATCTCGGCTTAACTCTGCGGCGCTGGCGTGGTCTCCACCATCGGGGCTCGGTAGACGATCCCCATGGCGAATCGACACCTGGCGTGGGCGCTCCTCCTGGTCGCGACCGGTCTGGTCGCCTGCGAAGGCGGGGCGCTGGAGGACGCCGGGCCCGTCGCCGACGACGGCGGCCGAGGGCCCGTCGACC
>SHBB01000480.1 GCA_004213565.1 Sandaracinaceae bacterium | reverse complement strand
GGGTGAAGGCGGGCGACGTGCTGGTCGGCGTGCCCTCGAGCGGGCTGCACTCGAACGGCTTCTCGCTCGCGCGCAAGGTCCTCTTCGAGCGCGCCGGGCACGGCGTCGACGCGCGGCTCGAGGGGCTGGACGCGCCGCTCGGAGAGGCGCTGCTCACGCCGACCCGCATCTACAGCAAGGCGGTCCGCGCCGCCCTCGCCGCGGCGGACGTGCGGGCCCTCTGCCACGTGACGGGCGGCGGACTCCCCGGCAACCTCCCGCGCGTGCTGCCCGAAGGGCTGGGCGCCGAGGTCGACCCGGGCGCGCCGCCCGCGCACGCGATCTTCGAGCGGATCCGCGAGGCGGGGAGCGTGGCCGACGCGGAGATGCGCCGCACCTTCAACCTCGGCACGGGCCTGGTGATCGCCGCGCCGTCGAGCGACGAAGGCAAGCTGCGCGCGGCGCTCGAGGCGGAGGGCGAGGAGCCGTTCCTGCTCGGGCGGGTGGTGGCCATGCCCGACGCCGAGGGCGAAGCCCGCGTCCGCTACGCTGAAGCGGGATGACCCACCGCGCCTACGACGTCGTCTGCGTCGGCGCGCAGCTGCCGACGCTGCTCGCCGGGGCGCTGCTCGCGAAGCGCGGCTTCCGCGTCCTCCTCGTCGCGCAAGACGAGCTTCCGCCGACCTACGAGGCCATGCCCGGCGTGGTCTTCCCGCGCGAGCCCTTCACCTTCACCGCGTCGGGCTCCCCCGCCGCCCGGCGCGTGCTCGCCGAGCTCGCCCTGCACCAGCTCTTCCGTCGCCGCGCCGTGGCCGTCGACCCCGCCTTCCAGGTGTGTGGTCCGCGCCACCGCCTCGACCTGACCCGTGAGGACGCGCTGCTCGAGCGCGAGATCGAGCGGGAGCTGCCCGAGGTGAAGCGCCCGGTCGAGGAGTTCCTCGCGGCCGCGGACCGCTACGACGCGCTGCTCGACCGGATCGTGGATCGCGACCTGATGTGGCCGCCGCAGAGCTTCTTCGAGCGCCGCGAGGCGGCGCGCGCGATGGCCGAGCACCCCTTCGGCAAGGAGGGAGACGGCGTCGACCCGCTCGCGGAGCTGGCCGAGGATCATCCCTTCCGCTGGATGGTCGATCTCCCGGCGCGCTTCTCGGACGCGATGGATCCCGATCACACGACGGGGCTGAGGACCACGCGCCTCTTCACGAGCTGGCGGCGCGGAGCGGCCGCGCTCGACGGCGGCTACGCCGCGCTCCGGGACATGCTCGTCGAGAGCATCCGGACGCACGGCGGAGAGGTCCGCGACCCCGAGAAGATCGACTCCATCCGGGTCAAGCGCGGCACCGCCCAGGGCGTGCGCGTCGCGGCGAGCGGCGAGGAGATCGGCGCCAGCTGGATCATCGTCGGCGCGCCGCTCGCCTCGCTCGTGCGGCTCGTGCCCGACCGCGCGCCCTTCGAGGAGCTCTTCGAGCGCATCGGAGAGCCCGTCGTCCGCTACTACCGCTACACGCTCAACCTCCGCGTGGACGCGGCGGGGGTGCCCGAGGGCATGAGCCGCGACGTGTTCTACCTGCGCGATCCCGAGCGGCCACGCATGGCCGCCAACGCGCTCCGGATCCAGGTCGAGCCGGTGGACGCGGAGGGCAAGCGCCAGCTCTGCGTCGAGGCGCTCATCCCGCGGCGCGGGGTCGAGGACCTGCCCGACTACGTGCAGGGGCTGCGCGAGCGCATCGTGGCCAGCCTGGGCGAGCTGGTGCCGTTCCTCGGCGAGCACGTCGAGGTGATGGACTCTCCGCACGACCTGCGCGGCGTCCAGGACCTGCGGGCGGGGCTCGATCGCACCGCGCCGGAGCCATGGAACCGAGGCCCGCACACGATGCGCCCCGTCTACGGCTACCCCGTCACGACCTCCCTCGGGGTGTGCAGCCTTCCGGTCCGCGCCCCGATCAAGCGCCTGGTGATCTGCAACGACCAGGTCGTGCCCGGGCTCGGCCTCGAGGGGCGCTTCCTGGCCGCGTGGTCGGCCGCCCGCGTGATCAGCCGCTCCGACAAGAAGAAGGAGTGGATGCGGCGAGGGCGCTGGGGAAAGCTGGAGTTGTGAGCGCGCCTTCGCGGTAGACTGAGGCCCATGGACGGGCAGCCGCGCTTCACCATCCACCAGCTCCTCAAGGTCATGATCGACCGCGGAGCCTCGGACCTCCACGTCACCACGGGCTCGCCTCCGCAGCTGCGGATCGACGGATCGCTCGTGCCGCTGAAGACGCCGCCGCTCGATCCCATCGAGACGAAGCAGCTCTGCTACTCGGTGATCTCCGAAGAGCAGACGGTGCGCTTCGAGAAGACGAACGAGCTCGACTTCTCCTTCGGTGTGCGCGGCCTGAGCCGCTTCCGCGCCAACCTCTTCATGCAGCGCGGGGCGGTCGCGGGCGCCTTCCGCACCATCCCCTTCAAGGTGCTGACGTTCGAGGAGCTGGGGCTGCCGGCCGTGGTCTCGAACCTGGCCAACCTGCCGCGCGGGCTGGTGCTCGTGACGGGACCGACCGGGTCGGGCAAGTCGACCACGCTCGCGGCCATGATCGACAAGATCAACCGGGAGCGGCGGCAGCACATCCTCACGATCGAGGACCCGATCGAGTACCTCCACCCCAACAAGCTCTGCGTGGTCAACCAGCGGGAGATCGGCGCCGACACGAGCTCGTTCAAGGAGGCGCTGAAGTACGTGCTGCGTCAGGACCCGGACGTGGTGCTCGTCGGTGAGATGCGCGACCTCGAGACCATCGAGGCGGCGCTGACCATCAGCGAGACGGGTCACCTCGTCTTCGCGACGCTCCACACCAACGGCGCGATCAGCTCGATCAACCGCATCATCGACGTGTTCCCCGCCTACCAGCAGTCGCAGGTCCGCGCGCAGCTCTCGTTCGTGCTGCAGGGCGTGCTCTGCCAGAACCTGATCGCCCGCGCCGACGGGCCCGGGAGGGCGCTCGCCCTCGAGGTGCTGGTCCCCGACGCCGCGATCCGGAACCTGATCCGCGAGGACAAGGTGCACCAGATCTACTCCTCCATGCAGACGGGGCAGGCCACGAGCGGGATGCAGACGATGAACCAGTCGCTGCTGGCCCTGCTGTCGCGGCGGATCATCAGCCTCGAGGACGCGATCGGGCGGTCCAACGACCCCGGCGAGCTCCGCAACATGATCACGCACGCCCAGAACCAGGCGCAGGGCCGTCGGCCGGCCCGCTGAGGATGGGGCCGCTCACGCTGGAATCGGCCAGCCGTTTTTGACCACGAGCGAACGCCCCGGCTAAGCTTCCCCGGCGCTCGCCGCTGCGCGGGCTGCGAAAGACCAGATGGCCGAATTCGTTTACGAAGCCAAGGCTCGGACCGGTGAGACCAAGAAGGGTGTCATGGAGGCCGAGAGCGTCGAGGCGGTGCAAAACCGCCTCAAGGCGCAGAACCTCAACCCGGTCAAGGTCAAGAAGAAGCCGAAAGAGATCAACATCCAGTTCGGCTCGCCCGTCAGCGAGAAGGAGCTGGTGGTCTTCGTGCGGCAGTTCGCGACGATGATCGACGCGGGCCTGCCCCTCGTGCAGTGCCTCGAGATCCTGGCTGCCCAGGGCGAGAACAAGCAGTTCACGAACATCCTCAAGGACATCAAGAACTACGTCGAGCAGGGCGGCACGTTCTCCGATGCGCTCAAGCGTCACCCGAAGGTGTTCGACGAGCTGTTCGTGAACCTGGTCGCGGCGGGCGAGCTGGGCGGCATCCTCGACACCATCCTGCAGCGGCTCGCGGTCTACATCGAGAAGCGCGTGAAGCTGAAGCGTCAGGTGCGCGGCGCGCTCGTCTACCCGAGCATCATCGCGTTCGTCGCGGGCATCGTGCTCTTCGTCCTGCTGACCTGGGTCATCCCCTCGTTCCAGGCGATGTTCATGGACTTCGGCGGCGAGGACGCCCTCCCCGGCATCACGAAGTTCGTCATCGACGTGAGCCAGGGCTTCGTCGGGAACCTCTACTGGCTGATCCCCCTCTTCATCGCGATCGCGGTCGGCATCGTGGGCAGCTATCGCACGAAGGGAGGCAAGCAGTTCTGGCACCGCCTGCTGCTGACCGTACCCGTCCTGGGCCCGGTGATGCGCAAGATCGCGGTCGCGCGCTTCACGCGGACCCTCGGCACCCTGCTCTCGTCGGGCGTCCCGATCCTCGACGCGATGAACGTGGTGGCCAAGTCCGCGGGCAACGTCATCGTCGAGCGGGCCATCCTCGTCACGTCGGAGAAGATCCGCGAGGGCCGCACGATGGCCGAGCCGCTGATGGAGACGAAGGTCTTCCCCCCGATGGTGGTGCAGATGATCGGCGTCGGTGAGCAGACCGGCGCGCTCGATCAGATGCTCAACAAGATCGCGGACTTCTACGAAGACGAGGTCGACGTGGCCGTCGCCGCGCTCACCTCGATGCTCGAGCCGATCATGCTCGTCGTCGTGGGCGGCATGGTCGGGTTCATCCTCGTCGCGATGTACCTGCCGATCTTCAGCATCGCCGGCAACATCCAATCGGAGTAGCCGTGGAGGGCGCCGCAGGCGCAGCAGACGAGGCCCCGCGGCCGCCGATCTCCCGTCAGCTACTCTTGCTCGGCGGGCGTCTGGTCGTCACGACGCTCCTGCTCGGCGGCAGCCTCGTCCTCGCAGACGAGACCAGCATGGGCGCGTTCGTCGCGGACGCCCTCATGGTCTCCATCGCGGGGACCTTCGCGATGTCTCTCGTCGTGGCGGTGCTGCTGCCGCGCACGCGCCGGCCGACGCTGCTCGCGGGCATCCAGATCGTGTGGGACCTCGGGCTGGTGACCACCCTCGTCTACGCCTTCGGCGGCGCGGCGAGCGGCTTCAGCTTCCTCTACGGCGTGGTGATCCTGGCCGCCGCCCTCACCCTCGGCTCCCGCGCGGCGCAGGTCACCACCGCGTCGGCCCTCATCGCGTTCGTGGGCATCGCGCTGGCCGTGGCCAACGGCTGGCTCCCCCCGGCCACGGACTCCCACGCTCTGCTCCCCCTGGACGAGCTGGCGCTCGCCGTGCTGCGGAACCTGGTCGGCTTCGTGCTGGTGGGGCTGCTGGCCGGCGCGCTGGCGGAGCGGCTGCGGCGCACCGGAGGACAGCTCGAGGAGGCGGTCCAGAGCGCGGCCGGCTTCGCGCGGCTGAACGAGGACATCCTGCGCTCGCTGATCTCGGGGCTGATCACCACCGACCTCGAGGGCGTGGTCACCCGCATCAACCCCGCGGGGGCGGCGCTGCTCGGCGGCGCACAGGGCGAGTTCGAGGGGACCTCGATCGACGCGCACCTGCCGCTCGATCCGCCGCGGGTCTCGATGATCGACCGCGGCGACGGCGAGGCGGTCCGGGTCGACGGGACGCGCTTCCCGGTGGGGTTCAGCTGCTCCCCGCTGCGCGACGCGGAGGGCGCCGTGCGCGGGAGCCTGGTGCTCTTCCAGGACCTGACCGAGCTCAGTCAGCTCCGGGAGAAGGCCGAGCGGGCCGAGCGCCTCGCCGCGCTCGGGCGCCTCGCCGCGGGCCTCGCGCACGAGATCCGCAACCCGCTGAGCTCGATCAGCGGATCGGTGGAGATGGTCCGCGAGGCGCGGCAGCTCGACCCGGAGGATCGCAAGCTGCTCTCACTCGTGCTCGGCGAGGTGGACCGGCTGAACGACCTCGTCAGCACCATGCTGGAGGTCGGCAAACCGCGGACCCCCGACCCGATCGGCGTGGACCTGTGCGCCCTGGCCAGCGAAGTGACGAAGGTCGCGCGGCCAGGGGTCTCCGGCCGGGTGGAGGTGATCGCGCCGGCCGATCCGGTCCGCGTGCACGCCGACCCGGACCAGCTCCGCCAGGTGCTCTGGAACCTGGTGAAGAACGCGCTCCAGTTCTCGCCCCCCGGGGGCATGGTCCGGGTGGAGGTCGGCTGGGACGACGACGCGCGCCCCTGCCTGGCGGTGAGCGACGAGGGCCCGGGCATCTCCGACGAGGATCGCGCCCACCTCTTCGACATGTTCTACAGCCGGCGCCAGCACGGCGTCGGCCTCGGCCTCGCCCTGGTCCGACAGATCGTCGAGGCGCACGGTGGCGCGATCACCGTCGAGAGCCAGCCCGGCGAGGGCGCGACGTTCCGCGTGCATCTGCCCCCCGAGGCGCCGAGGGCCGAGGCGCCAAGGGCCGAGGCGCCAGGGGCCGAGGCGCCAGCGGCCGAAGCGCGAGGCCGCGAGCACGGCTGAACGAATCCAGCGGCTCAGCGCAGCGCGGTGACGACGCGGGCGTGGACGCGAGGGTCGAAGAGCATCGCGTTGTGCCCGAGGCCGTCGAACCACTCGACGTCGGCGTCCTCGAGGGCCGCGGCGCTCGAGGGCGGCGTGACCATGAGGTCGGCCGCGGCGACGAGCGCGGTGTGGGAGACGGCGGTCGCGCGGTGCCGGCCCGCGGCGAGGCGGCGGACGATGGCCCCCTGCGGCATCAGCGCGGCGCGGAGGGGGCCCGGCGCGACGCGGGCGCTGCGGGTGCCCGCGTGCGGAGTGGCCAAGGTCACGACCCGACGCGTGCGCTCGGCGCCTCCCATCTCCTGGACCCACCAGCGGGCGACGAGGCCGCCGAGGGAGTGACCGACGAGATCGAGCTCCGCGTCGCCGACGCGGGCCAGCTCCGCGTCGAGCGCGTCGAGCACGCGCGAGAACGGCCAGCTCGAGCGGTAGGTGAAGTCGAGGGTCGGAAGCCCGAGCTCGCCCTCGACCGCGCGGCGCAGGGGGTCGAAGACGGCGCCGCCCGCGCCGTAGCCGTGCACGAAGGCGACCACCCGCGGGGCGTCGAGCGCGGGACGGGGCCGACCGCGGCCGAGGAACATCAAGGTCCCCTGGCGCGCCACCGCGCTCGCCTCGCGCCCCAGGATCTTCAGCCTCTCACGCAAACCGCGGCACCCACTGCTCCGCCTGGTACCAGCGCAACACCTGACGCCAGCCCTCGGCAAACCGAGGATAGCGCGGCAACCAGCCCAGCGCGCGCAGCTTGGAGGTGTCGAGGATCAGGTCGTCGTAGAGGAGCGTGAGCGCCTCGCGATCGAGCCGGACCCGGAGCGCCGGCTTGAGCCCGTGGCGGAGCACGACGAGCTTCCACATGCCCAGCGCCACGGAGTCCGCCGCGTGGTACGCGCCCGGCTGCACGAAGATCTTCGCGATGCGGTCGAGCACCCCTCGAGGCAACGCGCCCGTCCCGACCGTGGGCAGCCCGTAGGCGCGCATCGTCTCGGTGATCCGGTCCCCGAGCGTCAGCGCGTCCTCGTCGGCCACGTTGTAGATCTCGTGCTTGGTGTCCTCGCGTCCGAGCACGAAGATCGCCGCCCGCGCGACGTCCTCCGCGTGCACCATGGTCGCGGTGGGCCCGCCCGAGGGCTGCGGCAGGATGGGCGTGACGAGGCGGAGCGTCGGCGCGACCGAGAGCATCGCGGCCGCGAAGTGCCGCCCGCGCCTGCCGTAGAGCGGCGCCGCGCGCAGGATGGTCCACGCGGGGCCGTCGCCCGCCCGCGCCCGGAGCACCTCCTCTGCGCCGAGCTTGCTGCGCCCGTACGGGCCGCGGGGCGCGATCTCGGACGTCTCGGAGAGCGGCTGGTCGGCGCGCTCGGCGTAGAGCATGGCCGTCGACACCTGCACGAAACGCTGCACGTTCGCCGCCGCCGCGGCCTCGTAGAGGCGCGCGACCACCTCGGTGTTGACCTCGCGGAGCGCGTCCTCGGGAGCGCCGACGTCGAGGAGCGCCGCGGTGTGAATGACCGCGTCGCAGCCCTGGACCAGCCGGGTGACGAACTCCCCGTCCCGGAGGTCGCCCGGGCGGACCTCGCCGCGCACGGGCTGCTGCACGCCCTTCGCGGTCAGGTCGCTCGCGATGACGCGGTACCCCGCCGCCTCGGCGAGCGCGATGGCGTAGTGGCCGACCGTCCCGGCGGCGCCGGTGACGAGCACGGTG
>SHBB01000048.1 GCA_004213565.1 Sandaracinaceae bacterium | reverse complement strand
GACGGCCCGGTTCTCGGTTCGGGGCGACGAGGAAATGCTTCAGCATTTTCGAGGAGACACGGGCCGAGAGACGGGTCGTCCCGCCCGAGAGACGAGGAGCGAGGTTCTTCAACGGACTGCTAGCTCGCGGACCGCAGCATGAAATAGATGACGACGCCGGTGACGGAGACGTAGAGCCAGATCGGCGCCAGCAGGCGCGTGACCTTCTTGTGGGTGGCGAAGCGCTTCTTCCACGCGAAGTAGAAGGCGCTCAGCGCCATCGGCACCACCGCCATCGAGAGCACGACGTGGCTGATGAGCACCACGAAGTAGACCGTGCGCATCGCCCCCTCGCCCGCGTAGCGCGTGTCGCCGTGGGCGTAGTGGTAGATGACGTAGCTGACGAGGAAGAGCGCGCTCGCCGCGAAGGCCGAGACCATCAGGTACTGGTGCACGCGGCGCTTCCCGCTCCGGATGGCGATCCAGCCCGCGAGCAGGAGCGCGGCGGCGGTGCTGTTCAGGCCCGCGTTCACGGCGGGCAGGAAAGACAGGTCGGCGTCGACCCCGCCGCCCTCGTTCAGGAGCAGCAGCCACGCCAGGAAGGCGAGCGCGCCGGCCGAGAGCACCGCGTTGAAGAGATAGAAGGACCGGTCTCCGCCGGTCCGGTCGAGGGCAGCCTGCGTCATCGCCCGTGGTTTGGGGGCGATGAGGCTGCAGATCAAGGGGACGTTTTTCGGCGCTTGTTCATCCCAGGAAATCGACCGGAAACAATGGGTGCCAATCATCCCGCCCATGGAATCCCTCCTCGACAGCGTCTGGGTGCTCGTCAGCGCCTTCCTCGTCTTCTTCATGCACGCGGGCTTCGCCCTGGTGGAGAGCGGCTTCTGCCGCCGGAAGAACGTGGTGATGGTCTTGCTGAAGAACGTCGCCGTCGTCTCGGTGGCCTCGATCCTCTTCTACTTCGTGGGCTTCGGGCTGATGTTCGGGGACGGAAGCCCCTGGCTCGGCATGAACGGCTTCTCCCCGGCCGCCGACGCCTCGGTGGCGGGCGCGCCCGGCAACATGCCGCTGTTCGTCTTCCTCTTCTTCCAGCTCGTCTTCGCCGCCACCGCCGCCACCATCGTCAGCGGCGCCGTGGCCGAGCGCGTGTCGCTCACCGGGTTCCTGATCTTCACCTCGGTCGCGAGCGCGCTGCTCTACCCCATCGTCGGGCACTGGGTCTGGGGCGGCGGCTACCTCGCGGAGACGACCGGCTTCCACGACTTCGCGGGCTCGACCGTCGTGCACGCGGTGGGCGGCGCCATGGCCCTCGCCGGCGTCATCGTGATCGGCGCGCGCAAGGGCCGATACGACGCCGAGGGGCGCCCGCGCCCCATGCCCGCGCACAGCTTCCCCCTCGCCGCGCTCGGCGTGCTGATCCTCTGGCTCGGCTGGTTCGGCTTCAACGGAGGCTCGACCCTGGCCGCCGACCCGAACGCGATCGCGCCCGTGATCCTGGTGACCAACCTCGCGGCCGCGGCGGGCTTCCTCGCCGCGCTCATCCACACCCGGCTCCGCACCGGCGGCCTCGACCTGTCGATGGCGCTCAACGGCGCGCTCGCCGGCCTGGTCTCCATCACCGCGGGCGCCGACGTCATCGGCCCGGTGGAGTCGATGATCGTCGGCCTCCTCGGCGGCGTGCTGGTGGTCGAGGGCGTCTTCCTGCTGGACAAGCTCCGCCTCGACGACCCCGTCGGCGCGATCCCCGTGCACCTCTTCTGCGGCGTGTTCGGGACCCTGGCCGTCGGCCTCTTCGCGAACTCGGGCGAGACCCTCGGCCTGCTCCACGGCGGCGGCGCGGCGCTGCTCGCCGATCAGGCCATCGGCGCGGCGATGGGCGTGGCCTTCGCCTTCGGCGCGGGGTTCGCGTTCTGGGTGGCGCTCAAGAAGACGGTCGGCGTGCGTGTCTCCGAGGCGCACGAGATCGAGGGGCTGGATCTGTCCGAGTGCGGCGTCGAGGCCTACGGGCGCGAGCTGAGCGGCCTCGGCCACGCGGAGGAGGCGCCGGGTGAGCCCGCGACGTCGCGCGCGGCCCACGCACGCGCCACCGCCTGATCAGGCGACCAGTCGACGGGCTCGTACATGAGGACCGGCCCGTCGACGGTCACCGCGAGGATGAACACGTCGTACTCCGGCGCGTACTGGAAGCGCCCGTACACGCCGTGATCGTTGATGGGCGGAGGGGTGGCGCCAGCCTCTGGGGTCTCGGTGGTCCACGCCCAGTCGCCCTTGCTCAGGTGGAAGAGCACGCGCGTGTCCCCCGCGCCCCAGCCGGTGAAGCGATCGCGCCGGGAGTCGTAGGCCAGGCCCGGCCCGAGCACGTCGTGTAGACGGGTGTCGCCCGAGACCTCCGTCGCCGCACCAGACGATCTGGGAGTCCGCGGTGTCGAGCGCCCCGGTCGACTGGCGCATCGTCGGACCCCACATCTGGAGCAGCGTCTTGTCCGCGGTCACGGGGTCGAACCGGAAGATCTCCGCGTAGCCCGCCGCGTGTCGGCGGTTCTCGGCGAGGATCATGGTGCCGCTCGCGGGGTCGAAGTGCGCGGTGCCGCTGTGCGGGTCATTCACCTCGGCGCCCGTGTTGCGCCAGGTGAGGGTCTCGAGATCGAAGGCCCAGATGTGGTCGAGCGCCGATCCGCCGATGCATCGAGGTCACCCTCGCACCGACCACGGCGCCGCACGATTTCACCGTCTGCGCCGATACGCAGCGGTGTGAATCAACGGGTCGCGGCGATGCGCTCGAGATCCCAGGCGCCCGCCTCGAGCGTGAAGAAGACCGAGTACGGGCCCATCGTGTCCCACGCCTCCTCGGTCAGGCCGAAGCGCGCGCCGATGCTGAGCACGAGCGGGCCCGCGGCGATCCCGAGGCTGGCGCCGGCCAGCGGCAAGACGAGCAGGTCGTCGTCCTCCTGGCCGAGGCTGAAGGACACCTCCGCGCCCGCGATCAGGGGGCCCACCAGGCGCGCGTCGACGCCGTAGGCCGAGACCCAGAGCGCGTTGCCGGAGTCGTCGAGGTCGAACGCGGCGCCCTGCCGCGTCCGGAAGAGCCAGCGCTCCTCGAACGGGAGGCTGAGGTGCACGCTCGGCACGAGGCGGACCACACCGAGCCCGCTCGCGTCCTGCTGCGTCGGGAAGAAGGCGCCGGCCTCGAAGAGCACGTCCACGCCGTCGCCGAAGTCGGGGCGATACCCGGCGGCGCCCCAGACGTCGCCGCTGCCGCGCTGCGCGGTCCGCTCGTGCGTGCCCTCGAAGTCGACGGAGGCGCCCGCCTCGAGGTGGAGCTGCCGGTCGAGCAGCGCGGCGCGCGCCCCCGCGCTCCCCCGGAAGCGATCGGGCTGGCTGGCGTCGTTCGCCGCGAGCCAGCCGGCCGCGATCCACGCGCCGACGCCACCCCGGCTGACGTCGCGCAGGCCGACCACGCTCGGGAAGAAGCTCGCGCCGAAGGGCTGCCCCCAGGTCGGTCGCTCGGGGAGCTCGGGCTCCGGGGGCGCGGGCGTGGGCGCCTCCGCGACCGCCTCCGCCTCGACCACCGTGACGCGCGTCTCCGCGAGCGCGGGGCCATCCTCGGACGCGGCGAGCGCGAGCGAGACCACGTCGGGCGCGTCGTCCGCGACGCGGGCGCGGACGGTCAGCACGTCGCCCTCGCGCTCGGTCCCCAGCACCTCCACGCCCTCTCCGCCGCGCACGGTGAGCGAGGCGGGCAACGTCGCGCCGCTGCCCACGCGGAGCGGCAGGACGAGCTCGCGCCCGCGCGTGGCCGTCAACGACGCGCTCGCCCCCTCGGCCGAGCCGAGGGTCACCTCGGCCACGCGCACCGCGAAGCCGCCCACCGGCGCGCCGGTCGCGTCCGCGCAGGCCACCATCGCGTCGCCCGCGGAGGCGAAGGCGAGCTCGGCCACCGGGTCGACGCCTTGCACTCCACAGACCACGCCGTCCGGCGCCGTCAGGCTCGCGCCCGGCAAGAGCACCAGCGGCTGCGGCTCCTCGGACGCGTCGCCGAAGTCGAACGCCGCCTCCTCGGTCGGCGCCTGCCCGGGCCGCATCAGCTGCCCGAGCTCGACGCCGAAGGACCAGACGTCCGACGGTCGGCTCTCGAAGAAGTCTCCGTCGATGGTCGACAGGCGCGCGTAGTACGTGCCGGGCGGCAGGCGGTGCAGCTCGAAGCGCGTCACGTCGCTGGGCACTTCCACCTGCGCCACCAGCTCACGGCCGTCGGGCTGGCGGCTGATCTCCACGCGGTAGACGCGCGCGCCCTCGACGGGCTGCCAGGCGCCGCGGACGGTGGTCAGCTCGGCCACGCCCAGGAAGCGCGCGGGCTGATCCGCGGACCAATCGGGCGCGTCCGGCAGGGGCCTCGGCCGGCTGGGGCGCGCGCCGCGACGGACCTTCGAGCCCATGCCCGGGGCGACCGCGACCGCGGCGCCGCCGCTCTCCCCCGACACCCGCGCCGCGCCGCCGCTGTGGTTCGAGACGCGCGTGGTCGACTCCTCGTCCACGGTGGTCACCGCGCTCCCGCCGGAGAGCGCGACCCGCGAGCTCGGCGTGCGGACGGAGAGCGAGTTGGCGCCGCGGAGCTCGCCGAGCCGGCTGCGGAGCGCGCCCCGCTCGAGCACGGCCTCGGTGCCCCCGCGGCGCACCGCGCCCTCGGTCGCCCCGTAGACGACGACGAGCGTGTCGCCGCGCAGGGTCACCACCGAGGTGTCCTGGAAGGTCAGCTCCGCGAAGGCGGCGCTGAGCGTGTTGACGCGCGAGCCGCGGTCGACGCCCTGACCGAGGCGGGCGGGGAGCCAGTCGGCGTCTTCGGGAGGTCGGGAGCGCACGCGCTGACGCAGCGCCGTGATGCGCGCGGCCGGCCCGCTCCCACGCGGCGGGGCCGTGCGGGGCAGACACAGGTACGTGCCCGCGGTGAGCCGATGCGGGGGCGGGCCCATGCCGGGGTTGTAGGCGTGGATGAGATCGTGACGCCCGCGATCGCCGAACACGCGGCGCGCGACCCGCACGCAGCTGTCGCCCCGCTGGATCTCGTAGGGGATCACCTCGACGTCGCCGCTGCTCATCGCGGCGCAGTCGGCAGGATCGCGGCCGGCGAACTGCGCCTGCGCGGGCAGCGGCGCGAGCGCGATGAGCGCGAGGGTGATGAGCGGCTTCATCCCGTGTTTCTCCTCCGGTGGCGGCGAATGGCGCGCCACACCTTCTTCGAGAGGTCTTCGGCTCGAATGGGCCGATTGACGACCTCGTCCACGCCGGCCCGGAGCAGCTCCGTGACCCGGCTCATGTCGCCCGTCGCCGCGTCGGTCAGCAGCGGCACCCCGCGCTCCTTCAGGTCCTGCAGCGCCTCGGGCGTCGCGTCCGGCGCGAAGATCGCGTCGGCTCCGTCGAGGGGCTGCTCGTCCGAGACGATGTACGCGAGGAGGCCGTTGGCCCCGAGGCCCAGGGTGAGATCTCCGGACAGCTCGCCCACCACCGCGAGCTGGACCGGCTCCATGCCCGAGGGCGCCGCGTGCACGTCCGAGAGGGTCTGCGCGTGCTTGGCCGGGCGGACGGTCGAGATCATGCGCGCGGCGCGCCCCTCGAGGTAGGTCCGGTCTCGACCCCGCTCGCGCGCGTCGCTCGTCGGGTCGGCGTGCGTCAGGAGGCCGTGCACGATGTCCATCGCGGGTCGCTCGGCCGCGCGCTTCGAGAGCATGCGCAGACAGAGATCTTCGAGCTCGCGCGGGATGGGCACGTCGCGCTGCAGCTCGCTGGGCGGGGTGGGCGCGCTGAAGAGCTGCTGCGTGATCACCTGCACCGAGTTGCCGGTGAAGGGGACCCGCGTCGTCAGCATTTCATACAGCATGCACCCGAGCGAGTAGACGTCGGTCGGCGGCCCCACGTCGTCGTCGCCGGCCGCCTGCTCGGGCGACATGTAGTCGGGCGTGCCCATCGCGATACCCGCCTGTGTGAGCCGCCCCGAGTTCTTGCGCCCGCGGATGAAGGCGAGGCCGAAGTCGACGACGACCACCCGATCCTCGCCCTGCGGCGTGCGCTCGAGGAAGACGTTCTCCGGCTTGAGGTCGCGGTGCACGAGGTGCATCTCGTGCGCGAAGAGCAGCACCTCGGAGATCTGCGAGAGGATGCGAACCACGCGCTCGAGCGGCTGCACGGGCAAGTGCTCGTCGACGATGGAGCGGAGCGTGACCCCCTCGAGCAGCTCCATCGCGATGAAGAGCTGGCCGTCGTCCTCGCCGAAGTCGAAGATCTGCACCGCGTTCTGGTGCTTCAGCGCCGAGGCCACGCGCGCCTCCCGCTCGAAGCGAGCCCGCGCGCCCGGCGACGCGGAGTACTCCGGCAGGAGCAGCTTCAGCGCGAGGTCGCGGCCCAGGTTGAGCTGCGTCGCGCGCCACACCGCGCCCATGCCGCCGACGCCGAGCTCCTCGACGAGCTCGAACCGGCCCGCGATCTGGTCGCCCGCCTTCCAGCCCTGCAGGTTCATGCGTGCACCTCGTAGAGATGGACCGTGCCTCTACGCCCGGAGAGCTCGCGCTCGCCCGCGTCGATGTACTCGAACTGCTCGCCCGCCGCGGCCTTGGTCGCCGCGGAGACGAGGATCTGCTGCGGGCGCGCGATCGCCTCGAGCCGGGCCGCGACGTTCACCACGTCGCCGATCGCGGTGTACGTCATGCGCGTCTCGCTGCCGATGTTCCCCACCACGGCCTCGCCCGTGTGCACGCCGATGGCGAGCTGGACCTTGACGCCGAAGCGCTCCTGCCAGGTCGCGTTGCCCGTCTCGAGCCAGCGCATCATGTCCTCGGCCGCGGCCAGCGCCCGCTCCGCGTGGTCGCTCTGATCGCTCGGCGCGTTCCAGATCGCCATCACCGCGTCGCCCACGAACTTGTCGACGGTGCCGCCATGGCGGAAGACGATCTCGGTCAAGATGGTGAACAGCTCGTTGAGGATCGTGACGACGTCCTCCGGCTTGTGGCTCTCCGTCAGCGGGGTGAAGCTCACCACGTCGGCGAAGAGCACCGTGATCTCGCGGCGCGCCCCGCCGAGCGCCATGTCCTGCTCGCGGTCGACGACGCGCTCGACGATCTCCCGCGGGAGGTAGCGCCCGAGGTCACCTCGAATGGCCTCCTCGTGACGGATGCGCGCCTCCGAGCTGGCGAGGTCCGTCGACGCCTGGCTCATCGCGTCTCCCAGCACGCGCAGCTCGTCGTTGGTCCAGATCCGCACCGTCGCGCCGAGCTCCCGCCGACCGAGCTTGCGGGCGAGCTCCACGAGCGACGCGATGGGCGCGGTGAGCGTCCGCGCGGTCCAGAGGCCGACGAGCAGCGCGAGGAGCACCACCGCGACGGCGGTCGCGCCGACCACCCAGCGCATCTTCCGGATGGACGCGAAGGCGACGCGCGTGGGGACCTGCACGATGACGCCCCAGCGGCGTGACGGGACGCTGACCAGCGTGCCGAGCCGCTCCTCGTCGGCGTCGTAGACCCGCTGGTGCGCGAACTCCGAGTCGAAGCGCGCCCCCTGCAAGGTCGTCAGGAGCGGGTGGCCCTCGAGGCGCTGCCGGGGCGCGACCGGGCCATCGGCGTGGGCGAGCACGAAGGCCGACGCGTCGACGACCATCACCGCGCGCTCGGTCTGGCCGAAGCGATGCTCCGCGAGGCGCTCGACCCGGCGCTGGAGGCCCTCGAGCGAGACGAAGGACACCGCGAAGCCCGTCGGCGCGGCGGCGGGGCTGGGGCGAAGCGGCACCGCGACGGGCACGCGGGGCGCCACCTCGCCCGGCATTGCCTCCCCGAGCGCCGCGCCTCGCTCGGTCGCGCGGTCGAGCAGCGACGCGTCCATCCGGGCCGGCGTCTCGAGCTGCGGCGCGCCGCGCTCGCGGACCACGTCGATCAGCGCGCCGTCGGCGGCGTAGATCGCGACGTGGTCGAGCGTCGCCTCCCCCTCCACCGTGCGGAGCGCGGCCGCGATCGCCTGGGCCTCGGGCAGGTCGTCGCTCGTGAGCAGCCGCCCGACCGTCTCCAATCCGTCCTGCGCCGCGTCGAGCTGCGCGGCGATGGCCCCGGCCACGTCGTCCGCCACCGCGAGCTGCAGCTCGCGGCTCTGGTGCTCGATGGCGCCCTGCGCGACGCCGATGAGCACGAAGCCCACCACGGGGAGCGGCGTCGTCGCGAGCACCGCCGCGAGCAGCCCCAGCTTCATCCGGAGCGGGAACGCGGGCTTCTCTGCCTCAGCCACGGGACCCTCCGTTGATCGATTGAACAATGCTCACGCGCCCCGTATCGTTCGCCGCGGAGCACAACGCCACGTGTCTGCTGGAAAAAAGACCCTCCCTTACCCGGAGGAATCGGTTCGCCCCCTTCAGGCGCTGCGCGTCGTGGTGGTCGACGGCGCCCAGGCGGGTGAGACCGTCGAGATCGAGGACGAGGGGCTCCACATCGGCAGCGCCGAGGGGAACGACCTGCGGCTCTCCGAGGACCCCACCGTCTCGCGCTTCCACGTCGAGCTGACCCGCCGCGAGGACGGGATCCTCGTCCAGGACAACGGCTCGACGAACGGCACCTTCCTCGGGCAAGCGCGCATCGAGCGCGCGGTCGTGCCGCCCGGCACCGAGCTGCGCGTCGGGCGCACCGCGATCCGCGTCGAGGACGGCACCCGCGTCTCGGTCGAGATCGCGCTCGAAGAGGAGCTGGGCGCGCTCAAGGGGACCAACCCCTCCATGCGCAAGCTCTTCGCTCGCGTCCGCAAGGCCGCGGCCAGCGACGTGCCGTGCCTGCTCGTGGGTGAGTCGGGCACCGGCAAGGAGCTCTTCGCCCGCGCCGTGCACGAGCACAGCAAGCGCGCGGACGGCCCGTTCGTGGTCGTCGACTGCGCGTCGCTGACGCCCACGCTGGTGGCGAGCGAGCTCTTCGGTCACGAGAAGGGCGCGTTCACCGGCGCCGATCGACGCCACCAGGGTGCCTTCGAGCGCGCGGACGGCGGCACCATCTTCCTCGACGAGATCGGCGAGCTCCCCGAGCAGCTCCAGCCGAACCTCTTGGGCGTGCTCGAGCGGAGGCGCTTCCGCCGCCTCGGCGGCCGCGACGAGATCGAGGTCGACGTGCGCGTGGTCTCCGCCACCAACCGCGACCTGCGGGCCGAGGTCAACGCCGGCACCTTCCGCCTCGACCTCTACTACCGCCTCGCCGTGGTGCGCTTCGCCGTGCCCTCGCTGCGCGAGCGCCCCGAGGACATCCCGATCCTGATCGAGCACTTCCTCCGTGAGGCGGGAGAGACCGCGCCCATGGGCGAGGTGGTGCCCCCCGCCGTGATGGCCGGGCTGCAGCGCCATCACTGGCCGGGCAACGTGCGGGAGCTCCGCAACTACGTCGAGGCCACGGTCGCGATGGGCGAGACGCCCGAACTCGAGGCGGGGCTCTCCCAGGGCGGCGACCCGGGCGTGGCGGCCGGTGGACCGAGCATCCCCGTCAACGCGGTGCTCGACCTCCCCTACAAGGAGGCGCGCGCCAACGTGCTCCAGCAGTTCGAGGCGCACTACCTCCCGCACATCCTCGAGCGCGCCGACGGCAACGTCTCGCAGGCCTCTCGGGACTGCGCGATGGACCGGTCGCATCTCTGGGACATGCTGCGCAAGCACAAGCTGCGGTGATCCGGTCGGCATCGGGCGAGGTAGAGCAGTCCCCATGCCATGAGCCCGGCCGCCGCGTCCTGGGCCGGTGACAGCTCGGGGCGTCGGGCCCACCCCACAGCCCGTGGGCTCACACCGACGGAAGCTCGAACCAGAAGACGCAGCCGCCGTCGGGCGGACACGCCACGCCGACCTCACCGTCGTGCGCGTCGACCAGCGCCTTGGAGATGGCGAGACCGAGCCCGCTGCCTCCTTTGGCGCGCGCGTCGGTCGCGTCGAGCTGCGTGAAGCGCTGGAAGAGTCGGCCTCGGTCCTCGAGCGGGATCCCCGGCCCGCGATCGATGATCTCGAAGCGCACCGCGTCGTCCTCTCCCGGCCGCAGCCGCACGGTGACCGGCGCGTCGTCCGGGCCGTGCTTGAACGCGTTGGCCAGCAGGTTGGTGAGCACCTGCACGATGCGATCTCCGTCGACGTGGACGCGCGCCTCGGCCGGGAGCGTGTCGTCGATCTCCAGGCGGCTCGCTTGCCCGAGATCTTCGACCGCCTCCTCCACGAGCGCGACCGGTCGATGGGGCGCCATGTCGATGCTCAGGTGCCCGCTCCGGAGGCGCTCCGCGTCGAGGATCTGATCGACCAGGCGCGCGAGCCGATCGCTGTTGCGCTTGGCGATGCGCACCATCTGGGCCGCGCGCTCGGTCAGCTCCCCCGCCGCGCCGCCGTCGACGAGGCCGAGCGCGCCGCGGATGGACGTCAGCGGCGTTCGCAGCTCGTGGCTGATGGTCGAGATGAGCTGGTCCTTGAGCCGATCGAGCTGCTCCTCCTCCGTGCGATCGCGGATGAGGGTCACCCGCGTCTGCTCATCGAGCTGTCGCGCCGTGACCCGCACCGGGAGCTGCGTGCCGTTCGGGCGCCGGATCCACGTGTCGTAGGAGCCCTGCTCTCCCTCCCGGATCTTGCGCGCCACCCGCGTCGACTCCGTGGGCACGACCACCTGCGACGGCTCCATCCCGATCAGCTCCGACCGCTGCCGGCCGAGGATCTGCTCGAGCGCGGTGTTGCAGTCGATGACGCGGCCGTGCTGGACGAGCGCGACGCCCTCCTCGGCCACCTCGGTCAAGACGCGGAAGTGAGCCTCGCTCAGCGCCAGCGCCCGGTGCGCGTCGGCGAGCTCGAGGTTGCGCGCGCGCGCCTCCAGGAGACGCATCACCTGGCGGCTCAGCGCCGCGAGCGCCAACCGCTGCTTGCCGTCGAGTCGATGGGGCTTCTCGTCGATGACGCAGAGCGTGCCCAGCGGGAGCCCGTCGTCGGTCACGAGCGGCGCGCCCGCGTAGAAGACGACGTTGGGGTCCCCGGTCACGAGGGGGTTGTCGTGAAAGCGCTCGTCGTCGCGCGCGTCCTCGACCACCATGACCTCCGGCCGGTGGATGGCGTGGGCGCAGAAGGCCACGTCGCGCGGCGTCTCCGGCGCGGCGAGCCCCACCCGGGCCTTGAACCACTGCCGCCCTTCGTCCACGAGCGAGACCAGCGCGATCGGTGTGCCGCAGATGTGCGCGGCGAGCTCGACGATGTCGTCGAAGGCGTCCTCGGCCTGTGTGTCCAGCACGTCGTAGGACTCGAGCGCCAGCAGCCGCTCGACCTCACGGGAGTGCGGTTCCGGCTTCTTCACTGCGCCGCTTCGTCTTCGTCGACCGGGATCCAGCCGCGCGCGCGCCCGATGGCGGTGATCACGTCGACCAGCTCGCGGAGCTCGATCGGCTTCTTGAGGAAGCCGTCGATGCCGAGCGCGTCGAAGCGCCAGCGCTCCTCCTCGCCCGCCGTGGCGCTGATGACCACGACCCGCGTCCGGCTCGCGCCCGGCAGCTCGCGGAGGCGGGAGAGCGTCTCCACGCCGTCCATGCCGGGCATCTGATAGTCCAGGAGCACGAGGGAAGGAGGCTTGCGCGACGCGTTGGCGAGCGCCTCCTCCCCCGTCTTCGCGCGGGCCACCCGCGCCGCGGTGCCGAAGAACGCGAGCTGCGCCGCGCGCACCGAGAGCTTGGCGAAGTCGTCGTCGTCGTCCACCACGAGGATGCGCGCCGCGACCGGGACCGCGTCCTCCAGGGTGGGCTCGGCCACGATCGGCTCGGGCCGGCTGAGCCAGCGCGCGCCGGCGATCTCGATCGCGCTCGCCATCTCCGCGCAGGACGCGAACCGCTCGGCCGGATCCTTGGCGAGCGCGCGCGCCACCACGCTGTCGAGCGGCGCCAGCTCGGGGCGCAGCGCCGACAGGCTGCGAGGCGCCTTCTCGAGCTGCTGCTGGAGCATCTCGGGCACCTTGTCGGTCTCGAAGACGAGCCGGTTGGTCAGCAGATGGAACGCGGTGCAGCCGAGCCCGTAGACGTCGGTGCGCGGGCTGATCCGCTCTCCGCCGCGGATCTGCTCCGGCGCCATGTACGCCGGCGTCCCGACCGTGCCGCTGTCGCGCGAGCCCGTCTCGGGGGCGGCGAGGCCGAAGTCGACCAGCACGGTGCGGCCGCTCCCGCGCTCGACCACGGCGTTGTCCGGCTTGACGTCGCGGTGGACGATCCGGGCCGCGTGCACGGCGGAGAGCCCGAGCGCCACCTCGCGCAAGATCACGAGCGCGCGGTGGATCGGCACGTGGGCCCGGTTCCGCTCGTACTGGTCGATGATCCGGTCGCAGCTCTGCCCGAGGACGAGCTCCATGGCGAAGAAGAAGGACTGGCCGTCGATCCCGAACGAGTAGACCTGCGCGACGTGGTCGGAGCGGATGGAGGCGAGCGCGGCCGCCTCGCGCTGGAAGCGCCGGAGCGCCTGAGGACGCCGCACGTAGCGCGGCGCGAGGAACTTCAGCGCGACCGGGCGCTGGAGCGCGACGTCCTCGGCCTGCCACACCACGCCCATCGCGCCGCGCCCCACCTCGTGCTGGGTGAGGTAGCGGCCGTCGACCAGCTCCTTGCCGAGCTCGACGGAGAGCTCGTCCCCGCAGACGACGCACGTCGTCGCCGAGCTGGGGCTCACCGCGCCACATTCCGAGCAGTGCCTCATGGGGTGTTCACCTGCTGCCTCATTGGCTGCTTCATTGGGTGCGCTCCGGATCGGTGTCGACCACCCGCGCCCTGCCGGCCGCCTTCGCCGCGTAGAGCCGGGTGTCGGCTTTCCTCAGCAACGTCCGTAGATCGTCTCCATCGACCGAAAGGTACGACACGCCGGCGCTGAAGGTCACTTCCCGATCGGAGACCCCCTGGATCACCGACGCGCGGAGCACCTCGAGCAGGCGGGTCACCGCGGCCTTGCCTTCATCCGGGCCGGTCTCGGGCAGCGCGAGCACGATCTCCTCGCCCCCCCAGCGCCCGCTGACGTCGCTCGGGCGCAGCTCTGCGCGGAGCATGCTGCCGACCGCCGCGAGCACGCGGTCGCCGACCCCGTGACCGAGCTCGTCGTTGATGCGCTTGAAGTGGTCGAGATCGAGGAGCGCCACCGCCAGCGGCCGCGCGTGACGCGCCGCGTGCGCGAGCGCCGCCTCGAGCGCCTCGTACGCGGCGCCGCGCATGTCCAACCCGGTCAGCGCGTCGCGGCGCGCCCGCTCCCGCAGCAGCCGCAGGCGCTCGATGCGCACCTCGAGCCGCGCGAGCAGCTCGTTCGCCAGGACGGGCTTCTGCAGGTAGTCGTCGCCGCCCGCCTCGAAGCAGGCCACCCGCACCTCCTGCGACGCGTTCGCGGTGAGGAACAGGATGGGCAGCTCGCGGTGGGGCGCGCTCGCGCGGAGGGCCCGGCAGACGTCGAAGCCGCCGGTCGGCTCCATCTGCACGTCGAGGAGGATCGCCTCGGGGCGGTGCGCGGCCACCGCTTCGAAGATGCGCGTGGCGTCGACGAGGTGCTCGAAGCCCCAGCCGCGCCCTTCGATCATGGGCCGGACGACGCCGCCCATGTCCGGATCGTCGTCGACGAGCAGGACGGTCGGGACCTCGCGGTCCGGCTCGGAGAAGACCTCGTCGAGCACGCGCAGCACGCCCGGCCCCACCCCCTCGCCGAAGAGCACGCGGCCGCCTGCGTGCACGGCCTTCACGCGCGCCTCCACCGTCTCGTCGACGCCGGTGAACGCGATCGGGAGCGCGGCGAGCCCCTCCAGCGTCCGGAGGCTGCGAGCGAGGGCGAAGCCGCCGCGCGCGCCGCCTCCCGCCGGCAAGACCGCCCCCACGATCGCCTCGTCCATCGCGGCCTCGAGCGCCTCCATCGCGTCCGAGACGAAGCGCACCCGCGGCCCGGGCCGCGTCGACTCCAGACAGCGTCGACGGACCGCCTCGTCCGGCTCGAGCACGAGCACCGCCGGGCCCGTCGGCTCCTCCGACGCGTCGTGCTCCGGCACCTCGATCGCGGCGCCCTGCTCGACCAGCGCGGCGGCGATCTCGGCGACGTCCTCCCCGGCTTCGAGGGCGTCCTCGAGCCGGCCCGCGAGCAGCCCGACCTCGGCGTACCCATAGGATCCAGCCGTGCCGCGCACCTTGTGGGCGAGCCCCTTGGCTTCGTCTCGCTCGCCCTCGGCCAGCCGGCTCGCGATCTCCTCGAGCTTGGCCCGGAGCGCGACGCCGTAGCCGGCTCGGAGCGCTGCGAGCTTGGACTCCGCCGTCCGAATGTGCGCGTCGTCGGCCAAGGGGGTCCCCGAGGGGGTCACACTAGCACGCGGGGAGATTGACCGGCCGGGAACCACGATCGAGCAGGTCGGGGGGAGCATTCACGCGGCTCCCGGCCGGGCGTCGTTCCCTTCTGGAAAGGTCGTGCCAGGTCCCCGGCCTGGTGATTGACGCGCCCGGTACGGGGTTCATGTGGCGTGGGCCCGACAGGGCGTAGGGGATGACCAGCAGCCCGCCCTCAACCTAATCTCATTAGGTCATACGCCCACTTGACAGAAGATCGTTGTTGACACGCTGCGTCACAGACGTCAGATTTCGCATCGTGACCACCGCCCTGGACCCGATCGACCGGGAGCTGCTCGACGCGCTCCAGGACGACTGCAAGACCCCCCTCAACAAGCTCGGCGACCGGGTCGGCCTCAGCGCGCCCGCCGTCATGGAGCGGGTCCGCAAGCTCGAGGCGGCCGGGGTGATCACCGGCTACCACGCCGCGGTCGACGCCAAGGAGGTGGGGCTCGACATCACCGCCTTCATCGGCGTGTCGATCAACTACCCCAAGGACATCGAGCGCTTCCTCAGCGAGCTGGGGGCGCGCCCGGAGGTCCAGGAGTGTCACCACATCACGGGGGGCCACACCCTGCTGCTGAAGGTGAAGACCCGAAACACCGCCTCGCTCGAGCGCGTGATCAGCGCGCTCCGCGAAGTCGAGGGGGTGACCCGCACCGAGACCATGGTCGTGCTCTCGACCGCGAGCGAGCGATCCCGCGTCTCGCTCGCCGAGCTCGAGTCGATGCCGACGCCCAAGCGCACCCGTTCACGACGCGCCAGCTGAACCCCCGCGCGAGAGGATCCTCCGATGCCCTACGTGCCTCCCGAAATCAGGCTGCGCGCCCGAGACCGCGGCCTCTACCGTCCCGACCACGAGCACGACAGCTGCGGCGTCGGGTTCATCGCGCATCTGCGCGGCGAGCCCAGCCACACCGTCATCCAGAAGGCGCTGCAGATCCTCGAGAACCTCGAGCACCGCGGCGCGGAGGGCAGCGATCCGCAGACCGGCGACGGCGCGGGACTGCTCATCCAGGTGCCGCACGGGCTCTTCCGCGCGGAGGCGCAGCGGCTCGGCTTCACGCTGCCTCGCCGCCCGGGCGTCTACGGCGTGGGCATGGTGTTCCTGCCCTCCGACGACGACCTCCGCGAGCAGGTCGAGGCGCTGATCGAGGAGATCGTGCACGAGGAGCAGCAGGACCTGCTCGGCTGGCGCCCGGTGCCCGTGGATCTCACGGCGTGCGGCCCGAACGCGCGCGCGACGATGCCGGTCATCAAGCAGTTCTTCGTCGGCCCGGGGACCCTGACCGCCGATCCGAACGCGCTCGGGCGCAAGCTCTTCGTCATCCGCAAGCGCATCGAGAACGAGGCGCAGCGGCGCGGCCTGGAGGAGGACGAGTACCCCTACCTCTGCTCGCTCTCGCGCCGGACCATCGTCTACAAGGGGCTGCTCACGCCCGAGCAGCTGCCGAGCTACTACGCCGACCTCGCGGACGCGCGCACCGAGACCGCGCTCGCGCTGGTGCATCAGCGCTTCAGCACCAACACCTTCCCGTCTTGGTCGCGCGCGCACCCCTACCGACGCATCGCGCACAACGGCGAGATCAACACGCTGCGCGGCAACGTCAACTGGATGAAGGCCCGCGAGCCCGTGCTCGAGGCGCCCATCTTCGGCGAGGACATCGAGAAGATCCTCCCCGTGGTGGATCCGCGCGGCTCCGACAGCGCGATGTTCGACGACGTGCTCGAGCTGCTCGTGCACACCGGCCGCTCGCTGCCGAACGCGATCATGATGATG
Organism: Sandaracinaceae bacterium; assembly: GCA_004213565.1. Classification (GTDB taxonomy): domain Bacteria; phylum Myxococcota_A; class Polyangia; order Polyangiales; family Sandaracinaceae; genus JAVJQK01. The sequence continues at coordinate 10,441 of SHBB01000048.1, read as the reverse complement.
ATCCCCGAGGCCTGGCAGAAGCACGCCTCCATGCCTCCCGAGCGGCGCGCGTTCTACGAGTACCACTCGTGCCTGATGGAGCCCTGGGACGGGCCGGCCTGCATCACCTTCACCGACGGCAAGCAGATCGGCGCCGTGCTCGACCGCAACGGGCTGCGCCCCGCGCGCTACACGGTGACCAAGGACGACTTCGTCATCATGGCCAGCGAGGCCGGCGTGCTCGACGTGCCGCCCGACAACGTGCGCGCCAAGAACCGCCTCCAGCCGGGCCGCATGTTCCTCGTGGACACCGACGCGGGCGTGATCGTCGACGACGCGATCATCAAGGAGGAAGAGGCGACGCGCCGCCCGTGGCAGCGCTGGCTCGACGAGAGCATCGTGACGATGGGCGAGGTCCCGCCCGCGCCCCGCGGCTCCGTCCCGCCCCCGCTCGATCCGAGCGGCCTGCGACGTCAACAGATGACGCACGGCTACACCAAGGAGGATCTCCGCATCCTCATGGCGCCGATGGCGAAGGACGGCAAAGAGGCCATCGGCTCGATGGGCAACGACACGCCGCTCGCCGTGCTGAGCGACCGGCCGCAGCTCCTCTTCAACTACTTCAAGCAGCTCTTCGCGCAGGTCACCAACCCGCCGATCGATCCGATCCGGGAGGAGCTGGTGATGACCCTGCGCACCACCCTCGGGCCGGAGAGCAACCTCTTCGAGGAGAGCCCGCTTCACTGCCGCAAGCTCCAGCTCCACGGCCCGATCCTGGAGAACGAGGAGCTCGAGCAGATCCGCGCGCTCGATCGGCCGGGCCTGCGCGCCCACACGCTGACCGCGCTCTTCGACCCGCACGCGGGGCCGAAGGGCCTCGGCATCGCGCTCGAGCGGCTCTGTCGGGACGCCGAGCGCGCGGTGCAGCAGGGCGGCACCCTGCTCATCCTCTCCGATCGCGGTCACGGGCGAGACCGGGCGCCCATCCCGAGCCTGCTCTCGGTCTCCGCGGTGCACCACCACCTCATCCGCGCCGGGCTGCGGAAGAACTGTGGCCTCATCGTCGAGAGCGGCGAGGCGCGCGAGATCATGCACTTCTGCTTGCTCATCGGCTACGGCGCGGGGGGCGTCAACCCGTACCTCGCGTACGAGTCGATCAGCGCGCTCGTGCGCGAGAAGATCGTCGAGGAGGTCAGCGTCGAGGAGGCGCACCGCCACTACGTCAAGGCGGTCGAGAAGGGCATCCTCAAGGTGATGAGCAAGATGGGGATCTCCACGCTGCAGAGCTATCGCGGCGCGCAGATCTTCGAGGCGCTCGGGCTGAGTCAGTCCTTCGTGGACCGGCACTTCACCGGGACCCCCACGCACCTCGACGGCGTGGGGCTCGACGTCATCGCGGCCGAGGCGATCGCGCGGCACGAGGAGGCGTGGCGCAAGGTGCGGCTCGACGTGGTGGAGGAGCAGCTCGACCCGGGCGGCAGCTACCAGTTCCGGCGCCGCGGCGAGCACCACATGTGGAACCCGACCACGCTCGCGACCCTGCAGCACGCGGTGCGGAGCGGCGACTTCGAGAAGTTCCGCAAGTTCAGCAAGAAGGCGAACGAGAGCGCCGACAAGAGCACCATCCGGGGCCTGCTCGAGCTCGCGCCGGGCCGCGAGCCCATCCCGCTCGAGGAGGTCGAGCCGGCGAGCGAGATCGTGCGCCGCTTCAAGACCGGCGCGATGAGCTTCGGCTCGATCAGCGCCGAGGCGCACGAGAGCCTCGCGATCGCGATGAACCGCATCGGCGCGCGCTCGAACAGCGGCGAGGGCGGCGAAGACGACGCGCGCTTCGTGCCGGAGGAGAACGGCGACTGGCGGCGGAGCGCCATCAAGCAGGTCGCCTCGGGCCGCTTCGGCGTGACCATCCAGTACCTGAACGCGGCCGAGGAGATCCAGATCAAGATCGCCCAGGGCGCCAAGCCCGGCGAGGGCGGTCAGCTCCCCGGCCACAAGGTCGACGAGAAGATCGCGAAGGTGCGCCACTCGACGCCGGGGGTCGGGCTCATCAGCCCCCCGCCGCACCACGACATCTACTCCATCGAAGATCTCTCGCAGCTCATCTTCGATCTGAAGAACGCAAACCCCGACGCGCGCATCACCGTCAAGCTCGTGAGCGAGGTCGGCGTCGGCACCATCGCGGCCGGGGTGGCCAAGGCGAAGGCGGACGTCATCTTGATCAGCTGCGGCTCGGGCGGCACGGGCGCCTCGCCGCTGACGTCGATCAAGCACGCGGGCAGCCCGTGGGAGATCGGCCTCGCCGAGACGCAGCAGACGCTCGTGCTCAACGACCTGCGCGGGCGCGTGAAGCTCGAGACCGACGGTCAGCTCAAGACGGGCCGGGACGTGGTGATGGCCGCGCTGCTCGGCGCGGAGGAGTACGGCTTCGGCTCGATCAGCCTCATCACGATGGGCTGCATCATGATGCGCGTCTGCCACCTCAACACCTGCCCGGTGGGCGTGGCCACGCAGGACCCGAGGCTGCGCGCGCGCTTCGCGGGGCAGCCCGAGCACGTCATCAACTTCATGACCTTCGTCGCCCAGGAGGTGCGCGAGATCATGGCGTCGCTCGGCGTGCGCACGATGGACGAGCTGATCGGCCGCGTGGACTGGCTGAAGCCGCGCCAGGACATCGACCACCCCAAGGCGAAGCACCTCGATCTCTCGAAGCTGCTGCACCAGCCGGCGGTCGAGCACCCCATCCGGGCCATCAAGGAGCAGGACCACGAGCTCGAGCTGGCGATGGACACCGTGCTCATCGAGCAGGCGCGGCCGGCCCTCGAGCGCGGCGAGCCGGTGGAGATCCGGATGCCGATCCGCAACGTGCACCGCACGGCGTGCACGATGCTCAGCTCGCGCATCGCGAGGCTCGACGCGCCGCTCCCGGATGGCCTCGTGCGCATCCACTTCACGGGCTCGGCGGGTCAGTCCTTCGGCGCGTTCCTGGCCGACGGGCTCGACGTGACCCTCGAGGGCGACGCCAACGACTACTTCGGCAAGGGCATGAGCGGCGGCCGCCTGGTGGTCTACCCGCCCGAGGGCTCCGACTTCCCGCCGGAGGAGAACATCATCATCGGCAACGTCAGCCTGTACGGCGCGACGAAGGGCGAGGTGTTCATCCGCGGCATGGCCGGCGAGCGCTTCGGCGTCCGCAACAGCGGGGCGCACGCGGTGGTCGAGGGCGTGGGCGATCACGGCTGCGAGTACATGACCGGCGGCCGCGTCATCGTGCTCGGCACCACGGGCCGGAACTTCGCGGCGGGCATGAGCGGCGGCATCGCCTACGTGCTCGACGTCGACGCCAGCTTCGCGAGCCGGGTCAACAAGGAGATGGTCGAGCTCGAGTCGCTCACCTCCGAGGACCTCGCCTTCGTGCGGAGCCTCGTGCACCGCCACTACGAGCGCACGATGAGCGCGCTCGCCTGGCGCGTGCTCAGCGGCTGGAAGAAGGAGAGCCGCCGCTTCGTGAAGGTCATGCCCACCGAATACAAGCGCGTGCTGACGGAGCGCGGCGACCTGCGCCGCTCGACCTCGCACGCAGGAAGGACCGCCTGACATGGGCAAGCCCACCGGTTTCCTGGAGCACGAGCGCACGCTGCCCGAGCGGCGCCCCGTCGACGAGCGCGTGAAGGACTTTCGCGAGTTCGAGCGCCACCTGCCCGTGATCGAGGCGCGGGAGCAGGGCGCGCGCTGCATGAACTGCGGCATCCCGTTCTGTCACGAGGGCTGCCCGCTCGGGAACGCGATCCCCGACTGGAACGACCTGGTCTACCGGGATCGGTGGCACGAGGCGATCGTGTCGCTGCACGCCACGAACAACTTCCCGGAGATGACCGGCCGCATCTGCCCCGCGCCCTGCGAGGAGGCCTGCGTGCTGAACATCAACGACGACCCGGTCACCATCGAGCACATCGAGATGGAGATCGCGGACCGCGCCTGGGAAGAGGGCTGGGTCCATCCCGAGCCGGCCGAGGTGCAGACCGGCAAGAGCGTCGGCGTGGTGGGCTCCGGCCCCGCGGGCCTCGCCTGCGCCCAGCAGCTCGCGCGCGCCGGCCACGCGGTCACGGTCTACGAGCGCTCCGATCGCATCGGCGGCTTGCTGCGCTACGGCATCCCGGACTTCAAGATGGAGAAGCACCACGTCGAGCGACGCGTGGCGCAGATGGAGGCCGAGGGCGTGGTCTTCCGCACCGAGGTCGAGGTCGGCGTCGACGTGAAGATGGACGCGCTGCGCGCCGAGCACGACGCGGTGGTGCTGGCGATCGGCTCGACGGCGCCGCGCGACCTGCCCATCGAGGGGCGAGAGCTCGACGGAGTCGTCTTCGCGATGGACTTCCTGACGCGTCAGAACAAGGCCAACGCGGGCGACCCGATCCCGGATCCGATCTCGGCCAAGGGCAAGCACGTCGTCATCCTCGGCGGCGGCGACACGGGCAGCGACTGCCTCGGCACGTCGCTGCGTCAGGGCGCGGCGTCGGTCACCCAGATCGAGCTCATGCCGCGGCCGCCGGAGAGCCGCGACGAGGCGCAGCCGTGGCCCGAGTTCCCGATGATCATGCGCACCTCGAGCAGCCAGGAGGAGGGCGGCGAGCGCGAGTGGTCCATCATGACGAAGGCGTTCGAAGGCGAAGGCGGCAAGCTGAAGCGCCTCCGTGTGGTGCGCCTCGAGTGGTTCGAGGACGACGACGGCCGCCGCAAGATGCGCGAGGTCGAGGGCAGCGAGACCACGCTCGAGTGTGATCTGTGCCTCCTCGCGATGGGCTTCGTGCACCCCGAGGTCCACGACGGTCTCGCGGTCGCCGGCGCGCCCCTCGAGACAGACGCCCGCGGCAACGTCGCCGCCGCGCTCGAGGACTTCGCCACGTCGGCCCCCGACGTCTTCGCCTGCGGCGACGCGCGCCGCGGTCAGAGCCTGGTCGTCTGGGCCATCTGGGAGGGCCGCGAGGCCGCCCGCGCCGTCGACGCGCACCTCATGGGCGTCTCGTCCCTCCCCTCCTCGCCCCGCGCCGCCTGACGGCTCACTCGGGGGCGTGCAGCAGCTCGCGGACCGAGTGGAAGCGATCGTTGGGGACGGTGATGGCGAGGTTGTAGTGGGCCAGGCGCCAGCCGTCGGGGGTGCGGCGCAGGACGCCGCTGCCGCGGGCGGGGCCGAGGTTCTCGGTCTCGAGGTCCTCGTCGAACCAGGCGACGTCGCCCTGCACGTAGACGTCTCGACGCGTGGCGCGCATCACCCAGCCGTTGCCGACCGCAAAGTGCGGGTGCGCGTAGGCCCGCAGCGCGTCCCGGGTCCAGCGCTCCGTCGCGTCGGTGCCGAGGAAGATGGCGTCGGGCGTCATCAGCGCGAAGTAGGCGTCCTCGTCGGATCGGGCCGCCGCGGCGTGCCAGCCGTCGATCACCGCGTCGATGGCGCCGCGCTCCTGCGGTCCAGCCGGACGCGCGCCCGCCGCGCCGCAGGCCGCTGCCAGAAACAGCAGGACGATCGCCGCCCGGGGTGTCATGGTCCCAGCGTACCCAGAAACAGGGACAAAACGCCCGCCATTGAACGGGAATTCATGCCGCTGGCCGAAAAAGGCCTGCTGTACGTTCCATGCGCAGCCAATGGCGGTATGCTCTCGGGCGTCGAGGGGGGTGAAGCGGAGTGCGCGAGGCAGTCTCACGATCGGGGAGCTCGAGCGAGTGCGCAGCGTGCGGCGTGCACCTGACCGCCGACGCGAGCTTCTGCCAGGGCTGTGGATGCCCGGTGCCGGGCGCGCCCGTCCCCGACACGTTCGACGGCCGCTCGAGCGGCACGTGCTGCCGCGGGTGCGGCGCCTCGCTCGACTCGAGCCGCGTGATCTGTCCCGTGTGCGGTCGCAGAGCGACCCGCCGTCGCCGGACCCCGCGGGCCGCGGCCGGAGGCGCCACCCTCGCGGGTGTGCCCGCGGGCGGTCGCGCCGTGCTCGACGATCTCGACGCGCTCTGGACCGACCACTCCCTGCGCCTGATCGTGCTGCTGGAGCGCTCGGGCGAGCTGCTCGATCGCTGCCGAGTCGCGTGCCGCTCCGAGGGCCGGCTCCTCATCGAGACCGCGAGCCATCCCAGCCGGGCGCGCGTGCCCTGGCACGCGGTGCGCGAGCTGCTCGGCGAGCTGGCCGAGACCGACGCGCGGGATCTCGCGATCCCCTGGCTGGCCCGGCTGGAGAGCGAGACCTCCCCGCCCCTCGCGGACGTGGCCGAGCAGGTCGCGGAGGCGCTGCTCGTCGCGGCGCCGGAGGGCAACGCGGCGATCATCGTGGATCGCGCGCACCGGCTCTGCGGGCGGAGCCAGGCCGTGCTCGCGGAGCTGGCGAAGCTCGGCGTCGCGCGCGTCATCTTCCGCGCGCCCACCGAGCCGCGCGACCTGCCGGGCGCGGTGACGCGCCTGCTTCACCCCGAGCTCGGCGTCCCGCCGCGCGCGCTGGAGCTCGAGGAGGACCTCGACGAGGGCGCCCGCCAGGTCCTGCACGCGGCCGCCGTCCTGGGCTGGCGCTGCCGGGTCGAGGCGGTGGAGGCGGTGCTCGAGCGCCCGCTCGCGGGAGAGCCGGACCGGCTCGCGGCGCGTGGCTTGCTCGAGCGCGTCGAGGGCGAGCTCGTGTTCGTCGACCCGGACATGGCTGACCGGGTCGAGAGCGCGATCGAGTCGGGCGAGCGCGAGCAGCTGCACGACGGCGCCCTCGCCTGGTACGCCTCCACCGGGGCGCCCCTCGAGCTGCGGGCCGAGCACGCCGCGCACGCGGGGGACCTGAGCACGGCCGTTCTCCTGCTCGACATGCTCGCGCGTGTGTGCGTGGAGCGGAAGGAGCTGTCGGGCGCGCTCGAGGCGCTGACCCGCGGGCTCAACCGCATCCGCCACGCGGCGCTCGACGGCGAGGAGGCGGTCAGCCGCGCGGGCGCGCGCCTCGCTCGTCACGCGGCGGAGCTCTTGCTGAAGTCGGGCGACCACCGAACGGCCGAGGGCCTCCTGCGAGAGGCGCTCGAGCGACCGGCGCTGCCCGTGAACGAGAAGGCGGAGCTGACGATGATGGCGGGTGCGGTCGCGGTCGGGCGTGGTCGCCACGACGACGCCCGCCTGCACCTCGAGCGCGCGAGCGAGTGGGCGAGCGCGAGCGACAACGCGAGGGTCACCGTGGACGCGGAGCTCTGGCTCGCGCAGCTCGAAGCGACGCGGTGCGCCGACGGAGAGCTCGTCGCCGATCACGTTCGACGCGCCTGGGCCATCCTCGCCGATCTCCGCCAGCCCATCCCTGCGCGGAGCGCCATCCTCGCGGAGCGGGTGCTGCGCCTCCTCGCCAAGACGGGGGAGCCAGAGCTGGCGCTCGAGCTGATGGACGCGCTCCTGAACGGGCCCGCGTGCCCCGACGACGCCGTCTCGCCGCGCCTGGTCGCGGCCCGGCGTTCGTTGGTCCCGCCGGCCTGACCGGCTTCAGTAGCGCACGCGGAGATCGAGCGCGTCGTGGGTGACGCGGTCCACGGTCAGGTCGGGCTCCGACTTCGTGCAGACGCGCAACACCGCCCCGACGCTGGCCACCGTGAGCTCCTCGTAGATCGGATCGTCGAAGTACGGGAACGACTGGTAGCGCAGCACCGACTGGTGCTCGCCGTGCTCCACCTCGACGAAGCCGGGGCCGCGCCGGATGTGCCTCCACATCGTCGGCACCTGGCCCAGCACGAAGCGCGGCGTGCTCATCCGGAGCAGCGCGGAGAAGAACGTGCCCACGCCTCGCTCGGTGCATCGCTCGAGGAACTGGGCGAAGCGGGTCGACTCTCCCCGCATGAGATCCAGCCGGAGCGATCGGAGGCACGCCTGCAGCGCCTCCTCCGGGTACCACTCGCTCGTCAGGGGCTCGGCGATGATCTTGCGGTGCTTCGACGGAACCGACTCGACCAGCACCTCGAGGGCGTCCTTGCCGAACGTCGATTCCACCTCCGCCCGGGCGGTGATGAACCAGACCCCTTTCACCTCATGGGCGGTCACCGACCCTCATTGTGCAACTGAATCGTCGCCCGCGAAAGCCCCATCGGCGCCGCGCACCGCGGCCTCGATCAGCTGGAGCAGGCGCTGCCCACGTGGACCGGCCATCTCCACGTAGCGCTCGCGCACCGGCTCCGCGCGCGCGCGGAAGGCGGCGCGCTCCTCGGCGTCGAGGGTCACGATCTGCATCTCCGGCCTGCGCGCGCGGATCGCCTCGAGCCGCTCCTCGGCCAGGGCGGACTGGACCTCGTAGATCTCCGTCTGCAGCGTGTCCACGATGTCCTCGATGAGCCGACGCCGCTCGCTCGGCAGGCTCTCGAGCCAGTCGGGGTTGGCCGCCAGCGTCGTCACGAACTCCGCGTGCCCCGGGAAGATCAGATGATCGGTGACCTCGTAGAAGCTCATCTCCTCGATGGCGAACACCGGGTTGACCTGTCCATCGATCATGCGCAGCTGCAGCCCCGAGTAGACCTCCGAGTACGGCAGCGGCGTGGGGCTCGCCCCGTAGGCCTCGTAGCTCGCGAGCAGGAGCGGCGACGTCATCACGCGGAAGCGCATCCCGTCGAAGTCTTCCGGGCGGCGCACCGGCTCGCGCGTGGTCCACGCCATCCGGCCCTCGCCGAAGGCGGTCAGGAACGACAGCCCCTTCTCCGCGTAGAGCCCGTCGAGGAAGGCGCGCAGCGCCGGGTCGCGGAGCGCGCGCGCGTTGACCTCGGGATCGTCGCTCAGCAGGTAGTGGAGCAGGAACGCCTGCACCTCCGGGATCAGCTTGCCGAGGTGACCGGGCGAGCTCATCGCGAGCTCGAGCGTCGCGTTGTGGAGCTGCTCCGTGATGTGATCGCTCGTGCCGAGCGCGCCGTACGGGTAGACGATCACCCGCACCTCGCCGTTCGTGCGCTCGTGCACCATCTCTCGGAAGCGCTGCGCGTACTGGTCCTGGACCGAGCCGGACGTCTCCTCGATGGCGAAGCGCCAGATCTCGCCCTCGGGCTGCGCTTCACAGCCGAGCAGGAGGAGCACGAAGAGGATCGCGAGTCGCTTCATTCGGCGAAGGCCAGGTCGCGCAGGACGAGCGCGATGTCGGGGAAGGCGATGAGCAAGACCGAGCTCAACACGAGGATGGCGATGAACGGCGGCGTGCCGCGGATGATCTCGAGGTACGGCCGGTTGAAGATCGCGATCGCCGTGAAGATGTCGCAGCCGAAGGGCGGCGTGGCGCTGCCGATCGCGACCTGCAGCGTCACCACGGTGCCGACCAGCACCGGATCGATGCCCGCCGCGACCGCCACCGGGTGGAAGATGGGGGTCAGGATGAGGATGACCACGATGGGGTCGACGAACATGCAGCCGACGAAGAAGGCGACGGCGATCGTGGCCATGATCTGCGTGTAGCCGGCGTCGGGCCCGAGGAGCCCGCTGACGATCTCGGCCGGGAGCTGCGCGTAGCTGATCACCCAGCTGAACGCCGCGCCCGCCGCGACGAGCACGAAGACGACCGACGTGACCAGGCCGGTGTCGAGCGCGAGCTTGGGCAGATCGCGGAACGACAGCTCACGGAAGACCGCGATCTCGAGGATGGCCGCGTAGAGCACGCTGACCGCGGCCGCCTCGGTGGGGCTGAAGATGCCCGCGTAGATGCCGCCGATGATGATGATCGGGAAGCCGAGCGGGAGCAGCGCGCGACGCGTGGCGGCGCGGCGCTCGGCCCAGGTCGCCTTCGGCTCCGGCTCCACCTCCATGCGGATGGAGGCGACGAAGCAGTAGAGGCAGAAGAGCACGAGCAGGAGCACGCCCGGACCGATGCCCGCGATGAAGAGCTCGCCGATCGACGTGCCGCTGACGACCCCATAGACGATCATGCCGATGCTCGGCGGGATCAGCAGCGCGATGTCCGACGCGTTGATGATCAGCGCGGTGCTGAACGAGTCGGAGTAGCCCGCCTGGAGCATCTTCGGGCGCAGCGGCCCGCCGATCGCGACCACCGTGGCCTGGGTGGAGCCGCTGAGCGCGCCGAAGAGCGTGCAGCTCACGGCCGTCGCGATGGGCAGCCCGCCGCGCACGTGTCCGACGAACCGCATCACCATGTCGAGCAGCCGATCGGCGGCCTGCCCCTGGGTCATGATCTGCGCGGCGAAGATGAACATCGGCACCGCGATGAGCGCGGCGGGCTGCACCCCGCCGATCATCTGCTGCACGAGCGTCTCGGGCGCCGCGCCGGGGAACCAGAGCGTCACGACGAAGAGCGCCGCGACCGTGAGCGGCACCTTCATCGGGTAGCCGAGGAAGAGCAGCACGAGCATCAGGGCGAGGATCGCGAACCCCATCAGAGCCCCCCCGCCGGCGGCAGCTCTTCGTACTCGTCCTTCACCTCGAACGAGAGCCAGACGCCCGGTGTGGTGAGGTTCTTGATCAGGGCGAGCGCGTACTGGATGC
>SHBB01000479.1 GCA_004213565.1 Sandaracinaceae bacterium | reverse complement strand
CAGCTCGCGGGCTCGATCTCGAGCACCACGCCGCGGCGCGGGTCCTGGAGGATCACCTTCGCCTCTCCGTCCGCCAGGTGAAGGCGCGCGAGGACCTCGGGGGCGAGGCGCGGTCGCTCGGGCACGCTCACGCCTCGACCTCCCAGCCGAGCGCCTCCGCCGCGAAGCGCGCCGCCGCGCGGAGCTCCGGCGCCTCGCCTCCGAGCGCGTCGCGCAGCGCCTTCTCCGAGGCCTCCCGCGAGGCGCCGACGATGCCCAGCCAGCACAGCCCGCGCGCCGGCTCGCGCCCGAGGATCTCGAGCACCGCGTCCTCGTCGAGCGTCTCGACCACCTCGCGCGCCTGCGCCGCGAGCCCCTCCGGGTCGTGCCCCGAGAACACGAGGTAGCGGGCGTCGATCCGATGATCTTCGACCAGCGTGATCAAGCCCTCGGCCGTGGCGTAGATGACCTGACGCGGTCGCCCCTCGCGCTGGGGGAACACGTTGGCGAGCGACCACCCGAGCGCGATCGCGGCCGAGTCCACCTCGTCGCGACCGGACGGCGGCTTCAAGAGCAGGCGCATCGCGGGATGGTGCACGCCGCGCTGGTCCGGATTCAACCGGGCAGTCTCTCAGCCCTGCGCCACGCGACGGAGCACGCGCCCGCCCCGCGCCCCGGTGTGCGCGCCGTCCTTCACCGTCCACGCGCCGTTGACGAACACGTGATCGATGCCCTCGGGCGGGTTGCGGGGGTCGGCGTAGCTCGCGCGATCCTTCACCGCCGCGGGGCGGAAGATCACCAGGTCCGCGTGGGCTCCCTCGCGCAGCACGCCGCGGTCGGTCAGCCCGAGCTTCGCCGCGACCATGCCCGTCATCTTGTGCACCGCCTCCTCGAGCGTGAGCAGCCCCAGCTCGCGCACGTAGTGCTCGAGCACCCGGGGATAAGTGCCGTGGGTGCGCGGGTGGGCTTGCCCTCGCGCTGCGGGAAGCCGTCGGTGCCGATCATGGTGTGGGGGTGCTTCATCACCCGCTGCACGTCGCCCTCGTCCATCACGTGCGCGATCGCGGCCACGGCCGTCTCCTCCTCGATGAGGAGATCCATCATCGCCTCGTAGAGCGGCTGGCCGCGCGACTTGGCCATGTCGGCCAGGCTCATGCCCTCGTACTGGTGCTGGCGCTTCGTCGAGCTGATGACGATCACTTTGCTCAACTCGCGAAGCAGGAGCGGCAAGAGCAGCCGCTTGGGGAAGATGCTGTCCAGGATGCCGGGCAGCTTCGCGAACCCGAGCAGACGACGCTTGCTGTCCTCCACGATTCGCGCCCGCATCGCGGGGTCTCTCAGCCGCTTCAACAGCGCGCCCTGCTCGCCCTCGAAGGCCCACAGCGGGACGAACATCGCGCTGAGCACGGTGGAGCCCGCGGTGTACGGGTAGACGTCGCTGTGCACGTCGAGGCCGTCGGCGCGCGCCTCTTCGAGCAGCTTCAGCGTGGCCTTGGTCTTGCCCCAGTTGAAGCGACCGGCCGCCTTGTGGTGACTGATCTGGACGCCCACCCGCGCCTCGCGCCCGATGGTCAGCGCCTCCTTGACCGACGGCACGAGACGCGTGCCCTCGTCGCGCATGTGCGTGGCGTAGAAGCCGCCGAACGGGTGGAGCACCTTGGCCAGCTCGACCAGCTCCTCGGTCTCGGCGAACGCGCCCGGCGGATAGACGAGCCCGGTCGACAGCCCGAACGCGCCCTGGGAGAGCTGGGACTCGGTCAGCTCGCGCATGGAGGCCATCTCGCTCGCGGTCGGCTTGCGCTCCTCCATGCCCATCACCGCCCCGCGCACGTTCCCGTGCGGGACGAGGCACGCGACGTTCACGGACACGCCGTCCGCGTGGAGCCGGTCCGCGTAGGCGTCGAGGTCGCGGTAGCAGCCGCCGCCTTGCTCGCCGAAGATCATCGGCTGGATCAGCTCGTAGAACTTCTCGACCTGCGCGTTCGCCGGCGTCAGCCCGAGGCCGCAGTTGCAGACCACCTCCGTGGTCACGCCCTGCAGCACCTTCGCGCTCGCGTCGGGCTGCCCCGGGAGCGTGAAGTCCGAGTGCGAGTGCATGTCGAGGAAGCCCGGCGCGATCACCGCGCCGCCCACGTCGAGCACCTCATCCGGCGCGAGGCTCGTCTCTCCCAGCTCCGCGATGTGCGCGTCCTCGACGAGCAGCGAGCCCTCTCGCGCCGGGGCGCCCGTGCCGTCGACGATCCGCGCGTTCTCGATCAGCAGCCGCATTCGTGTCCCCCCCGGGGTGCTGGCGGTTCTCTAGGTCTCTTTGAACGAGAGGCTACCGGTGCTGCAGGTCGTCTCGCCGCGCGTGATCTCGAAGCGCACTCTCTCACCGCTGCGGCTCAGCGTCACCAACAGCCGATGGCCGGGTCGGATCGCGTCCTTGAACTTCAGGCGGCGCACGTCCGTCAGCGCGCCCAGGTCCGGCCACGCCGCGCGCACCGGGTCGTGCACCATCGGCAGCAGCTGCGCGATCCCGGGCAGGATCGCGTTGCCCTCGAAGTGGCCCTCGCAGTAGTCGACGTCCTCGGGCACTTCGACCTCGACCGTGCATCGATCGCCCTCGAGCGCGAGCGGCCCGAACGACAGCAGGCTCACGACGCCACCCCGATCGCGCGGAGGCGCTCCATCAGGAAGTCCTGCGCCCGGACCGGCGGCGGGTCGGCGTCTCCGCGACAGGGCGGCAGCACCTCGAGGACCGCGTCCACGTGCGGGTGCACGAAGAACGGCATCGAGTAGCGCGGCTCCGGCTCGCCCTCCGGGTTGACCACGCGGTGCGTCGTCGCGGGCAGCGCGCCGTTCGTGATCCGGCTCATCATGTCGCCCGTGTCGACGATGATCTGCCCCTCGATGGCCCGGATGGGCCGCCACTCACCTTCGCGCGTCAGCAGCTCGAGGCCGCTCTGCGGCGAGGGGGGCAGCAGGGTCATCAGGTTGATGTCCTCGTGCTCCGCCGCGCGCATCGCGCCGGGCGCGTCGAACCCATCGCACACGGGGTAGTGGATGACGCGCAGCACGCTGTTGCCGTCCTCGGCGAGGTCCGGGAGCAGCGCGCGGCCCACGCCGAGGTGGGCGCCCACCGCCGCGAGCAGCCGCCGCGCGACGTCGTCGAGCGCGCCGAAGAGCGCGAGCGTGCTCTCGCGCAGCCCCTCCACCTCGTCCGGCCACTCGTTCGCGAGCAGCGCGGCGCGGCGCGGGTGCGCCGGGTCGACCTCGCGCCCGACGTGGAAGAACTCCTTCAGGTCCGGGACGTCGCGATCCTTGGCGTGCTCGACCCCGAACGACGTGTAGCCGCGGGCGCGGCCCAGCTCGGGGCGCTCGTGGCGTCGCTTGAGCGCGTGGTCGAGCGCGAAGAACCGCGCGAAGTGGTCGTAGACCGCGTCGAACACACGCTGCGGGATCCCGTGGTCTTCCACGGCCACGAAGCCGAGGTCGCGCAGGGCCTCGCCGAGCTGCGCTTCGAAGCGCTCCGGGTCGCGCTCACCGTCCGCGAGCGACACGACGGGGATGGTCTGTTCCATCGGCGCCGAGCCCTACACCGAATCCCCTCGCGCGGCGAGTCGGGGTGTCTATTTCGAGGCCATGCACCGATCCGAAGCCGAGGAGCTCGAGCAGTGCGCGTCGTGCGGCGCCGAGGTGGCGCCCGAGGACCGCACCTTTCCCATCTCCGACGAAGAGGTGCTCTGTTTCGCGTGCGCCGTCCGCCGCGGCGGAGCCTTCGACGACCCGCACGACCGCTGGTCCGCCCCGCCGGACATCAGCGACCTCGTGCGCACCCGCCCCTGAGCGAGCCATCACAGCCACACGAACGCCAGCTGCCGACCGATCGTCCCGAACCGTGCGCGGGGTTCACGCGGGGTGTGCCGAGTTGTGCAGCCGGGTGCACGCGGGAGGCTCACTGGCCCGGGACGCTGGCGGGCGCGATTATTGCGGACCCGCCGGGTCATGCACGTCACCTCGGAGCGACGGACCCTGCCTCCCGGCACACGTGTCGCCAGGCGCTATGTGCTGGGTCGTCCCCTCGGGCGTGGGGGCTCCTCCATCGTCTACGCGGCGAGCGATCCGGACGGGCGCCCCGTCGCGGTGAAGATCCTCGACCCGGAGCCCGAGCACCGGGCGACGGAGCGCGAGCGGCTCTTTCGCGAGGCGCGCATCACGGAGCAGCTGCGCCACCCCGCGATCGTGCGCGTGCACGACAGCGGGCCGCTCGCGGGCGGCATGGCGTACCTGGTGATGGAGCGGCTCGACGGGATCACCCTCGAGGAGCACCTGGACGGGCGCTTCTGGATGGATCTGGAGGAGGCGCGCGCGCTGGCCCGTGTGCTCCTGGATGCGCTGAGCGCGGCCCACGACGCGGGGGTGATCCATCGCGACGTGAAGCCCGCGAACCTCATCCTGCAGGGCGGGCGTCCCGCCGCGCCGAAGCTCATCGACTTCGGCATCGGGCGTGATCTCGGCGATCCGCGCAGCCGCGTGACGGCGCCGGACGTGGTGGTGGGCACCGTCGGCTACATGGCGCCCGAGCAGCTCTTCGGGGACGAGCCGACCCCGCGGACCGACGTCTACGCGGCGGGCGCCACGCTGTACGAGATGCTCGCGGGCAGGCCGCCGCACGACATCGACGGCGGCGACATCCGCGACGTGCTGGGCGCGATGGTCCGCCCGCCGACGCCGCTCGCGTCGCTCCGGCCCGCGATCCCACCCGCGCTGGCCGCCGGCGTGATGCGCGCGCTCGAGAAGGCCCCGCGGGATCGCTTCGCGGACTGCCGAGAGCTCGCCGACGCCTGCGGCCTCGAGGCCCGCGCCGCCTGATCAGGGCTTGCGTTTGTGGACGATCGTCTCGTCCGGCCGGCGGCGCTTCCCGGCGTCGGTGGCCGCGCGATCCTCGACGATCTGGATCTCCGGCGCGTCGTCGTCGTCGGGATCCTCGATGATGAGGACCTCCATGGACTCCTCGTCGTCGTCCTCGTCGACGATGAGCACCGCCTCCTGCTCTTCGGGGTAGTTGCGGCGCGGCGGGACGGTCTGCTCGGGGAGCCGCCCCACGCCGGGCGCGAGGCCGCACATGAGCACGAGCGCGGAGACGTTGTCGCGGGGCTGCTGGTCCACGGCGAGGTCGATCAGCAGCCGCACCGCCTCGTCGGGCGTGCTCGCGAGCTGGACCGCCTGCTGGATCTGTCCGTCGTCGACCTCGTCGGTCAGGCCGTCCGAGCAGAGCACGTAGCGATCGCCCGGCGCGACCTGATGGGTGCGCACCGAGACGCGGACCTTGTCGTCCATGCCCAGGGCGTTGGTGATGACGTTCCGCGGGAGCTTCGCGGCGCTGTCCGGATCGATGTCCGGCTTCAGCTCCAGCACGTCGTTGATGAGCGTGTGGTCCTGGGTCAGCCGCTCCAGCAGCCCGCCCCGCAGGCGATAGCAGCGGCTGTCGCCCACGTGACCGAGCACCAGCATCGAGTGCGCCAGATCGAAGTAGGCGGCCACGAGCGTGGTGCCCATGCCCTTCTTCTGCTCGGAGCTCTGGGCGATCTCGATGACCTCCCGGTTCGCCTTCTGGAAGGCGGTCGCCAGGCGGCGCGCGGCCCAGGAGAGCCCCATGTCGTCGTACGCCGGCGCCTTCTTGGCCTGCTCGATGGTGGACTCGAAGTAGTGAGCCACCGTCGCGGTGGCGAGGGTGGACGCGACGTTCCCCGCGTTGTGCCCGCCGGCGCCGTCGGCCACGAGGTACAGCTCGAGGTCAGGGCGCAGCAGGACCGCGTCCTCGTTGTGCTCTCGTCCCCCGATGTGGGTGTCGCCGGCTCCGCTGACGCGTAACGACGCCACCGCGCCCAGGCCGCGTGTCATGCGGAGGAGTATATCAGGTACGCGCCCGGAATCTGGCCAGATGCGGTGGGAAGCGCTGGTAAGGTCGACACTGGGATGTCGTCTGCCCCTCCCGTGATCCTGGTGATCGACGACGACGACGAGATGCTCCGGCTCGTCACGTTGGCATTTCGTCGCACCGCCGCGACCGTCGTCACCCAGAACGGTGGGTTCGGCGCGCTGACCGCCATCGCCAGCCGACGCCCGGTCGTCGTCCTGCTCGACGTCACGATGCCCGGGCTGGACGGCCCCGCGGTGGTCGAGCTGGTGCGTGGGGACCCCGAGCTGGCGGCGACGCGCGTGGTGTTCTGGTCCGCGCTCGGCCGCGAGGCGCTGGACGAGGCGCGAGAGCGCTCGGGCGCGGACGCCGCGATCCCGAAGACCTCCGGCGCCACCGCGCTGGTCGATCAGGTGTGCGACTGGCTGCTCGCCTGGGACGGCGTGGACCTGCGCGCCTGAGGCACGAGCCGGAGCAGGGCGAGCGCGCCCGCGAGGCCGAAGACGCCGAGCACCCACGCGCGGTCGGCCATGGGTGAGAGCAGCGCGTGCTGGAGCGCGAGCAGCGCCGCGACGAAGACGAGGCGATGGAGCGGCTTCCAGAGCTTCACCCGGAGCGCGCGGACCACGCGCGGGTAGCTGGTGAGCCAGAGCGCGAGCAGCAACAGGAGCGCGAGCACCCCGGCGCGAAGCCACGCCAGCGCGAGCAGCTGCCCCCAGGCGCCGTCCAGGTAGGTGGCGAGCGCCACGCCCGCGTGAAGGCTCGCGCAGGCGGCGGCGCTCAGCCCGAGCGCGCGGCGGAGCGGCCCGAAGGACGGTGGCTTCGCCATGAACCGGCCCGCGAGCCGGCCGATCGGCGTCGTCACGATCGAAGCCAGGAGCAGGGTCGCGCCCGCCCACCCGCTCGCCCGCACCCAGAACAGCTCACGCTCGAAGGCCCAGGCCTCCGCCCATCCGAAGGCGAAGAGCGCGCTCAGCCCGAGCCCGACCCCGACGTACACGCCGCGCGTCGCGATCACAGGCCCCCCAGGAAGTGGAGGAGGTCCGCCTGGGCGTCGGGCGAGAGGCGGGCGAAGTCCCCGTGTCGCCGCTCGGGATCGTGCGCCTCGAAGATGGCGCGCAGGCTCTCGGCGCGGCCGTCCACCAGGTAAGGCGCGCTGCCCTCGAGGCCGAAGAGGGAAGGCGTGTCGAGCTCGTAGCCGGGGTGGCTCGCCGCGAAGTCCGGGAAGAGCGTCTCGGCCGGGTGCTGCCCCAGGTTGGTGAACGCGGGCGGCGTGTGACAGAGGGGGCAGCGCGCGCGCACGAAGGCGTCGAAGCCGCGTCGCTCCCGCGCCGCGTCGCGCCCTCGCAGCTGGCGCGAGGGGATCTCGCGCGGCGCGGAGGCCAGGTAGCGCGCCAGCCCGACCCGCCGCCCGCCCTGCCGTCGCAGGTAGCCGCGGTAGAGCGTGCGGGCGAGCTCGTCCAGGCTGCCGAGGGTCGGGTATCCGCCGTCGCGCAGGAACGGCGGCGTGCCGAGCGCGCCGCGGGCGTCGAGCGTGGCCACCAGCGTGCCGCCGCCGATGTTGTGGCGCTGGCCGTCGCTGCCGCCGTGGAGATGACAGCTCTGGCACGACACGCCGCTGCGGGTGCTCTCGTGGAACGAGCGCTCGCCGATGCGGCGCATGAGGGCGGGCTCGTCGTCCCGCATGAGGGTGTCGTCGTCGGGCGCGAACCGCGCGAGCGCGACGCGCCGGCCGCCCTCGGTGAAGATCCCGATCGCGCCGAACGCGGCAGAGGCGACCGCGAGCCGCGCGCCTTCGAGCCGCGCGACCGAGATGGGGGTCGGGAGGGTGTCCTCGAGCGCGATCATCACCGGGAGGCGCTCCGCGGCGTATCCCCAGACGTCGTCCGTGCCCGCGAAGGCCACCCAGCGGCGCCCGTCGGCCGCGAGGTCGATCCCCATCGGTGAGACGCCGCGGTCGACGTCGCCTGGGGCCCGCTGGCGCGCGGTCCGCGTGGCGGTGTGTCGCGTGCCCCGGATCCGCCAGCGCGCGAGATCGACCTCCAGGAGCTGGTCGTCGACGAAGTGATTGCCGAGGTGGGGTGGTCCCTCGGGCCGG
>SHBB01000478.1 GCA_004213565.1 Sandaracinaceae bacterium | reverse complement strand
GCGCCGTCGACGGGGTCAAGGAGGTCCGCTCCACGGCGACGGAGGGCGTCGGGGTGGTGACCCTCGAGTTGCTGCTCGGCTCGAACGCCGACCGGGTGCTCGCGGACGTCAAGAGCGCGGTCGATCGCATCACCTCCTTCCCGACCGACGTGGAGGAGCCGGTGGTCAGCCGACCGGCGCTGCGGGGAGAGGTGATCTCCGTGATCGTCTACGGCGACGCGTCGGAGGCGCAGCTCCGGAGCCTCGCCGAGCGGGTGCGAGAGGATCTTCTCTCGGAGGACGACATCACCACGGTCGAGCTGAGCGGCGTCCGGCCGCTCGAGATCGCCGTGGACGTTCCGCAGGAGAACCTCCGCCGCTACGGCCTGACCCATTCGGACGTGGCCAACGCGATCCGCGCCGCCTCGCTCGACGTGCCGGGCGGCGCCATCGACGCGCCGGGCGGCGAGATCTTGCTCCGCACCACCGAGCGGCGCGACCGCGGCCGGGAGTTCGAGGACATCGTGGTCCGCATGCGGCCCGACGGCTCGCGCGTGACGGTGGGCGACGTCGCGACCGTCACCGACGGCTTCAGCGAGGTCGACACCGCGGCCAGCTACGATGGACAGCGCGCGGTGATGGTGAAGGTCTTCCGCGTCGGCGACCAGACCCCGCTCGAGCTCGCCGCCACCGTCAAGGACTACCTCGAGGCGCACGAGGCGGACATGCCGCCGGGCGTACACCTCGCGACCTGGAACGACCGCTCGGAGTTCTACGAGGACCGGATCGACCTCCTCCTCAAGAACGCCTACATCGGCCTGATCCTGGTGCTGGTCTGCCTGGGGCTCTTCCTCGAGATCCGGCTCGCCTTCTGGGTCACCCTCGGCATCCCGATCTCGTTCATCGGCTCGCTGCTCTTCCTGCCGCTGACGGGCGACGACATCTCCGTCAACATGATCTCCCTCTTCGCGTTCATCCTGACGCTGGGGATGGTCGTCGACGACGCGATCGTGGTCGGCGAGGCGGTGTACGCGAAGCTCTCGGAGGGCATGCCGCCGATGCGCGCGGCGATCGAGGGGGTCAAGTCGGTCGCCACTCCGGTGATCTTCGCGATCATCACCACCTGCATCTTCTTCGCGCCGCTGCTGCTGGTGCCGGGCACCTTCGGCAAGTTCTTCATGCAGATCCCGGTGGTGGTGATCCTGGTCCTGCTGCTGTCGCTGGTGGAGTCGCTGCTCGTCCTGCCCGCCCACCTCGGCCACCTCGGCACCACCCGGGGCTGGCTCATCGGCATCCTGGCCCTCGACAGCATCGCGCTCTTCGTCGTCTACCGCATCACGGGCGAGTGGAGCTTCCCCGTCCTCTTCGTGGGCGGCGCGTCGCTCGCGCTCCTCCTCGCGGTCAGCGTGCGCGCCTTCGGGAACCTCCAGCAACGCTTCAGCCGGATGGTGGAGTGGCTGATCACGAAGACCTACGCGCCCATCCTCGCCCTCTCTCTGCGCTATCGGTACGTGACCATCGCGGCGGCGGTCGCGCTGCTGATCGGCGGCTTCGGCCTGATCGCGGGCGGCCGCGTCGAGAGCGAGTTCTTCCCGAAGATCGACGGCGACGGCGTCTCGGCCCAGCTCGTCATGCCCTTCGGCACGCCGGCCGAGCGCACCGAGGAGGTGCAGCGGCGGCTCCTCGAGGCGAGCCGGCGCATGGTGGCGCGCCTCGCCGACGAGGACGTCGTGCGGGGGCGCTTCGCGCTGCTCGGCTCGCACGGCGCGCTCGGCGGAGGGCCGAGGCCGGGCAGCACGGGTGGCGGCGCAAGTCACGTCGCCGAGGTGACGCTCTTCTTCGTGCCCAGCGACCAGCGCCCGTTCACGTCCCGTGAGTTCGCCGAGGCCTGGCGTGAGGAGGTCGGCGACGTCCCCGGCGTCGAGTCGCTCGCTTTCCTCTACAACACCGGTGGCCCGGGCGGCGCGCCCATCGACTTCCAGCTCAGCCACCCCGACCTCGAGCAGCTCGAGCGCGCCGCCACCCAGATGGCCGAGGGCCTCCGGGGCTACGCGGGCACCATCGAGATCAACGACGGCTTCGAGCAGGGCAAGGAGCAGCTCGACTTCACCTTGCGGCCGGAGGCGCGGGCGCTGGGCATCACCGAGCAGATGCTCGCCCGCCAGCTCCGCGACGCGTTCTTCGGGGCCGAGGCGGTGCGGCAGCAGCGCGGGCGCGACGAGCTCCGGGTCTACGTACGCCGCCCGCTCGAGGAGCGGCAGAGCATGGCCGACGTCGAGCAGCTCCTCATCCGCACCCCCGACGGGGGCGAGATCCCCCTGGCCGAGGCGGCGGAGATCCGGCGCGGCCGCAGCTACACCGAGATCCAGCGCCTCGACGGGCGGCGGCGCGTCAACGTGACGTCCGATGTCGCCTTCGGCGCCAACGGGAACCGCATCTTCCAGCAGGCCCAGCAGGAGCTCGTCCCGCAGCTCCTCGCCGACTTCCCGCAGCTCCGCGTGGAGCTGGGCGGCGAGCAGAAGCGCCAGGCGGAGACGATGAGCGCGCTCGGCATGGGCTTCGCCATGGCGCTCTTCGGCATGTACGCGCTGCTCGCCATCGCGTTCAAGAGCTACGTGCAGCCCTTCGTCATCGCGACCGCCATCCCCTTCGGCATCGTCGGCGCGATCCTCGGCCACCTCGCCCTCGGCTACAACGTCAGCATGATGAGCTTCATGGGGGTGGTCGCCCTGAGCGGGGTCGTCGTCAACGACTCTCTCGTGCTCGTGAGCGCCGTGAACGACTATCGGCGCGACGAGGGGCTGAGCATCCTCGAGGCCGTGAAGGCGGGCGGCACGCGCCGCTTCCGGCCCATCCTCCTGACCTCGCTGACCACCTTCCTCGGGCTGTCACCGATGATCCTCGAGACCTCGGTCGGCGCGCGCTTCCTCATCCCGATGGCGATCAGCCTCGGCTTCGGCGTGCTCTTCGCCACCTTCATCACGCTCCTGCTCGTGCCCTGCCTCTACCTCTTCTTCGAGGACCTGCAGCGCGGGTTCGGCAAGACGGCGCGCTACGTGCGCACCGGGCTGCGCGGGCGCGAGGATCCGCCCCCGGCGGAGACGCCCTCGCCCGCCGAGTGATCACGGTTGCGGCAGGAAGACGAACGGATACGCGAAATGCACGGGGCCACCGATGGCTCCCGCCGGCAACTGGAAGCGGTTCATCACGTCGGCGAGGCACGCCGCGACTCCGGAGGACGGGATCTCGTCTTCGGTCGCATGCGCGCCGGTCACGCGCCCATCGGGCTGGAGCGCGAACCGCATCACCACGCGCCCGCGCAGGTCGGGATCCTGCTGCTGGGCGCGATGATAGCAAGCCTGGATGGCCGCCAGGTTCTCGCGGATGTACGCGGTGACGCGCGTCGGGTCGAAGACACAGTCGAACATGCCTTCCACCTCGTCCGCCGTGCGTCGCACGATGATCTGAGTTCGCGTGCGGAGGCGTCCGGGTCGCGCTCGCCCGCTCTGCCGGCGAACCCGTCCTCGCACATCACCACGCAGGTCCGTCCGACCCGAGAACCCATCCCGGAGTCCCACTCGGAAGCGCCCCCGGACGCGCCCCTCGCCCGTCACCCGGACGCCGCCCACGTCCCCCTCCTCCATGCGGACCCGCGCGATCAGTCGCCCCTCGACGAGCCGTCCGGCACGGATCCGATCGAGTCGGAAGGTCGCCGGGCTCACCAGCTCGGTCGCGTCCGAGAGGAAGTCACCGCGCCAGCGGCTCCCTTCCCCGACCCCGTTGGCCACGACGGCGCGCGCGCCGAGGACATGGGCGAGGTAGCGGCTGACGCGAAGCTCCGCGTCGTCACCACACGCGACCTGGGCGTCCGCCAGCTGCCCCGTGCTGGACAGCACCAGCTGAACCACCCCGCTGTGTAGCTGGGGCTCGTCGTCACTGTTTCGGTACTCCCGGAAGATGCGCGCTCGCATCGCGCGCGATCCGTCGGGGCGCACCTCGAGCACCTCCGCGAGCGTGCGCGTCTCGATGACCCGCGGCGGCTCGTCGTCCACCTGCCGCGTCTCGCGGTGCAGGATCTCGTAGACCACCCCGGGTCGCGGGGCGGGGCGGAGATCCACCGTCCGCCCGTCGCGCGCGCTCCCGCGGCCTCTCTCGGCGCCACAGCCGAGCAGCATGCCGAGCAGCATGAGAAAGAAGATCCCCCAGCGCATGCCGGGGGCATAGCGGATGACCCCTCAGAAGGGCAAGAGGCGCTGCTCTTTGCCGCGCGCAGCGTCGACCGAGAGCTTGCCCGGGCCCGTCAGCAGTAACGTCAGCGCGGGGACGGCATACAAGAGCGCGAACTCTTTTCGGGCCCACGGGTCGTCGCCGTGAATGACCAGCGCCGCCACCAGCATCGTGACCAGGAGCGGGATCGTGGCCAGCCGCGTCGCGAAGCCCACCGCGATCAGCCCGGCGCAGACCACCTCCGCGAACACCGCGAGCGTCAGGCTCGCCTCGGAGCCCACGCCGATGGGGTCCGGGAAGCGGTGCAGCTTCTCCCCGAACGTCATCAGCTTGGGCAAACCGTGCCCGAGGAGCATCATGGAGCCGATGGTGACTCGCAGAACCAGTAACCCCACGTCGAGGCTGAGCTTCGGCATCTTCATCCGCGTGAGCTTGGTCCTCTCGGCCCTCGCGTCCACCCTCGGATGCGCCGAGGCGCCCGCGCCGCTGCCGGCCGTGTACGAAGACGCCGCGCTCGCGGCCCAGATCGCCGACAACGACGGCTTCGAGGGCGTCTCGCCCCGGTTCCAGGCCTTCGTGCACGGCGAGTCGGTGCGCTACTGGACGATCCCCGGCACCGCGTCGACGGCGATGCCCGTGTATCTCCTCTGCCGCCCCGAAGGCGAGGAAGAC
Organism: Sandaracinaceae bacterium; assembly: GCA_004213565.1. Taxonomy (GTDB): domain Bacteria; phylum Myxococcota_A; class Polyangia; order Polyangiales; family Sandaracinaceae; genus JAVJQK01. The sequence goes on along the minus strand of SHBB01000478.1, from coordinate 3,127 downwards.
TGCGCCCCCCTCGATCACCCGCCCATCGTCGACGCTCTCCCCGGCGACGCCGGCTACAGCCCCTTCGGGCGCGTGCACTGGGTCACCGTGCCCGCCGGCTGGAGCGGGCAGCTGGGCAGCTTCGAGGAGGTCGACGCGCTGATCGCGGCGCAGGGCCTCGAGCCGCCGCGCGCGACCACCCTGCTCTGGCACTGCCCCATCGCGGCCCAGGACGCGGCGATCGAGGTCTCCGACGACGCCACCCTCGGCCCGGAGACGCCCGTGCACGTGCGCGGCATGCAGGCCCTCTGCTTCGACTTCACGGCCAGCCGCGAGAACCGCCGCTTGCTCCCCGACGGCGCGCTCTTCCAGCGCCACGTCTACGTGCTGACCCGCGAGGGCGAGGACATGCCCATCGCGGAGCCGATGCGCATGGCCGACCTCACGGGCGACGGAGACATGCTCGACTCCAACAATGTCTTCGGCGTGGGACTCGAAGATCAGGATTACACGCCGCTATGGAAGATGGTGGCCGTGACCGTGCCGGCGGGGTACGCCAGTATCGACACCGCGTCGGACGACGACGTGGCCGACTATCGGGCGGCGTCGGACATGTTCGATGTGGCCCCGGACTACACGATCACCGCGAGGAGCGGGCAGATCGTCGACTTCGAGATCACCGACACCCTCATCAATTGCCCCCTCCAGAGCGCCGACGGTCGTCTCTAGCCAGTTGCCCCTGCCCGGGGTCATGGGGCAATAATCCAGTAGTGCGGAACGAGTCACTGCAGAGCGAAGTGCGAGCGCCGACGCCATGAGCGAAGGACCTGTCCTCGGTATCGATCTCGGCACCACCAACTCGGTGGTGGCGGTGGCCGATGGTGGCCAGGCCCGGGTCCTGAAGGATCTGGACGGTCGCCGCATGGTGCCCTCGGTCGTCTCCTTCCACCCCGACGGACACACGCTCGTGGGGTACGACGCGCGCGAGCGGCGGCTCGTCGACGCGGCCAACACCGTCTACGCGGTCAAGCGCCTCATCGGCCGGCCCTTCGAGAGCCCCGAGGTGCGCCGCGCGAGAGAGCGCTTCGCCTTCCAGATCGTCGAGTCCAAGCACGGCGGCTCGGTCGTGAAGGTGCGCCGGGGCACCTACGCCCTGGCCGAGATCAGCGCGATGGTGCTGCGAGAGCTGCGGCGCGTGGCCGAGGCGTCCCTGGACGAGCCCTGCGAGCGCGCGGTGGTCACCGTGCCCGCCAACTTCAACGAGCTGCAGCGCAGCGCCACCAAGGCCGCGGGCAAGGTCGCGGGGCTGAGCGTGCTCCGCATCCTCAACGAGCCCACCGCGGCGGCGCTCGCGTACGGCTACGGCAGCGGCGGCAGCGAGAAGGTCGCCGTCTACGACCTCGGCGGCGGCACCTTCGACATCACCATCCTCGAGCTCGAGAAGGACGTCTTCGAGGTGCTCTCCACCGCGGGCGACACCTTCCTCGGCGGCGAGGACCTCGACGGCGCGGTGGCCGAGGTGATGAGCGAGGCCTTCCTGATGCAGCACGGCTGGGACCCGCGCGGAGACCGCCAGGCGTTCGAGCGGCTCAAGGCGGCGGGCGAGTGGGCCAAGTGCCAGCTCTCGGACGAGGCGTCGGTCGAGCTGACGGTGGAGGAGCTGACCCACGGCCGCGGCGGCAAGGCGCTGGACCTCCAGTTCCAGATGACGCGCGCGGAGCTCGAGGACGTGGCCCGCCCCTGGCTCGAGCGGTCCTTCGCGGTCTGCGACGAGGCGCTGCAGAGCGCGGGCATCAAGGCGAGCGAGCTGGGCTCGGTGGTCCTCGTGGGCGGCTCGACGCGCATGCCGCTCTGCCGTCAGATGGTCGAGGGCTACTTCGGCAAGGCCCCGCGCACCGACATCGACCCGGACATGGTCGTGGCCCAGGGCGCCGCGATCCACGGCTACGCGCTGGGCGGCGTGCGAGAGCCGCGCCGGCCGGTGCCCAAGCCCGGCGCGAAGCCCCGCTCGCAGCTCGGCCGCGTGGCGCTCAAGAAGATGACGCGCGCCGACCTCGAGGAGAAGCGCAAGCAGCGCCGGAAGAAGCGCACGATGCTCGGCATGCCGAACCAGCCCGCGTTCGCGCCGCCGGAGCTGCCCGAGGCCCAGCCGCCCCCCGAGCGCCCCAAGCGCCCCACCCGGCCCCCGCCCCGCGAGATGCCCGACCTGCCGCCGCCGTCGCGCCCGCCCGGGGCGAGCGTCGTCGCGCAGCGCGTGGTCGAGGTGCACGCGGGCAAGATGCCGAGGACCACGCTCGACATCGATCTGGACCACCTGGCGCCGGGGGACGACGCGCGCGATCTGCTCGACGAGCTGAAGCCCCCCTCGTTCGCGCCCGCGGCCGACCCCTTCGCGGACCTGGCCCCCGACGATCCCTTCGCCGAGCCCCTCGCGGGCGGCGACAGCCGGGTGCTGTCGCAGGGCAGCCTCGGCGGCGCCGACCTCGACGACCCCTTCGGCATCGGAGGCCCGGCGCCCAAGAAGCGCCCGCCGCCCTCGCCGCTCGACGCGCTCCCGCCGCCCAAGAAGCGACGCGAGGAGACCATCCAGTTCGGGACGGAGCCGACCGGCGGGGCGGGCCTGCCGCCGCCGCCGCCCCCTCCCGCCGCGCCCGCGGCGCCCGATCTCCCCATCCCCACGCTGGGCGAGCCGCCGCCTCGGCCTCCGGCCCGCGCCCCGTCCGAGGCGCCCGTCCCCGCGCCGATGCGCGCGCAGCCCGTCGTGCCCATGCCGCCGCAGCCGCCGCCGCTGCTCATGGACGTCACGCCGCACAGCCTGGGCATCGAGACCGCGGGCGGCTTCTGCCGCAGGCTCATCACGAAGAGCTCGCCCGTGCCGACCGAGCAGACCCGCACCTTCACCACCGCGCGGGACGAGCAGCGCGAGGTCGCGGTGCGGATCTGCCAGGGGGAGAGCGACCAGTTCGGCGAGAACGAGGCGGTCGGAGAGGTCGTGCTCGACGACCTGCCGCCGAAGGCCCGCGGGGACCTGGAGATCGAGGTCGTGTTCATCATCGAGGCGGACGGCACCCTCGCCGTCGAGGCGCGCGACGCCGCGAGCGGCCGCTCGCAGAAGATCCACATCAACCTGCGCGGCGGGCTCAGCGAC
>SHBB01000477.1 GCA_004213565.1 Sandaracinaceae bacterium | reverse complement strand
CGCGATAGGCGCCCCCCCCGGGGTGTAATGACGGTGTAATGACGGGTGTAATGACCGGCGACCTCCTCCGTCCGCTCGGGACAGAGGAGGTCGCCATGCGTTCGAGCCACGATGCACCCTTGCGCGGAGCCGCGCCGAAGCCCCAGATTGGATTCGAGGAGAACGACGTCATGCCCGAGCGGCGCACCTCCGAGCGGCCCACATCCGAGCGGCCGACGCCGACCGAGCTCGCGACGGCGCTCGCGGCGCGCCAGCCCGAGTTCCTGGGCTTCCTGGAGCGGAGGCTCGGGGACCGCGCCCTCGCGCAGGACATCCTGCAGGACGCGTTCGTGCGAAGCCTCGACAAGCTCGCCGATCTCCGAGACCCGGGAGCGGCGGTGGCCTGGTTCTATCGCACGCTCCGGAACGCCAGCACGGACCACGCGCGACGCGGAGGCGCCTCGCGCCGCGCCCTCGAGGCGTTCGCCACCGAGGAGGGGATCACGAGCAACAACGCCGGCGTGCGTGTCTTCCGAGCGCGGGCCGCCTTGCGCGAGAAGGTCACCGCCACGTGCGGCGCGTGCGCGAGCCGCGGCTGCGTCGACTGTACTTGCGGACGATAGATCGCAGCCCACGCGACGAGGCGCCCCGAGCCACTGGCCCGGGGCGCCTCGTCGAGTCGAAGGCCAGGGAGGCTCAGGCCGCCTGGGCCGCGGTGTAGCCGACGCGCTCGAGCGCGTGGATGAGCGCGTCGGTGGACGCCCCGGAGTGCGAGACCGTCGCCCGGCCCTCGCGCACATGGACCTGCACCTCCAGCACGCCGTCCACGGCGCGCAGCGCCCCGGAGACGCGCTGAGCGCAGGTGGCGCAGGTCATGCCCTGCACGTCCAGGGTGATCTCTCGTCGTTCGTTCGTGGTGCACATGACGTCGTTCCTCCAGTGAGTGGGCCGAAGTGGCCTCCCCCCGAGGACGCATCGAGCGGGGCGAGCTTACGGTCGGACGATCCGCCCGGGCGCGTCGGCCTCGCCGCTGGCGGTGTGACACGCGTTGCAGTCGCCGTGCTCCACGTCGTCCTCCATCGCCCGGACGCGGCCGCCCGCGATCACGCGGGCCCGCAGCGGAAACACGACCGGCGTGCGCAGGTAGAAGTTCCCCGCCAGGTTCGTCGGCAGCCGCACCCGCCGACCCGCCGCGTCGGTCAGCTCCACCTCCGCGCCGTCGACGCCCGGACAGTCGTCCTCCTGTCGGACGTCGGCGAAGACGGTGCCCGCGACGGTGAGCAAGCCGCGGTCGCTCGGATCTTCACCGTGGCAGCCCAGGCAGGCGCGCCCGGGCATCATCAGGCTCGTGTTGTACTGCGACGCCGGCCACGGCTCGCACCGTCCGCCCACCGTGGGGAGCGGATCGCCCGCGTCTCGCGGGGGCGGGCGCAGCGGCTCGACGGGACCGCGGCAGGCCAGCGAGAGGAGCAAACACGCCGTCGCGGCCCGCACCTCTCAGCGCACGACCAGCGCGCCCCGGTACATGCCCATGCCGCAGGTGAACGCGATCCGGTCGCGCTCGCCCACCTCCAGCGTCACCGCGACCGCCTCTCCGACCGGGAGCGAGCGCCGCAGGTCGCGGCTCGGGATCACGAGCGTGCCTCCGCAGCCGCGCTCGCTCGTGCGCGTGAACACCAGCGTGACCGTCTCGCCCCGCTCGACCTCGACGCTGCCAGGGTGGTAGCCCCGCTCGTCGACGCGGATCGCCACGCGCCGCGGGGGATCGGCGAGCGCGGTGGAGGCGAGGAGGGCGCCGGCGGCGAGGCAGGCTGCGAAGGTCGCGCGGGCTCTGATTCGCATGCGAACAGCGTCGCTCGCGTCACGCCGCTGCGCAATGCCGGAGCTGGTCATCCCAGTGGCCGAGCCGCGCGACTCACGGGGCGACGACGCGGACGGCTGCGAGCGAGGTCGTCATGGTCCCGTCGCCGAGCTGGCCCTCGTTGCCGCGGCCCCAGCAGTGGATGCTGCCGTCCACGAGCAAGGCGCAGGCGTGGGCTCGCCCGACGCCGACGTCGACCGCGTCCGCCGGCAAGCTCGTGTGCGCCACGGGCTCGAGCGCGTTGTCCGTGCTGCCCACGCCGAGGCGACCTCCCCAGCCGGAGCCGAAGCACAGAACCTGTCCGGCGCGGATCGCGCAGGTCGCGTCCAGCTCGAACGTGTTCGTGCCGACCGCGAGCGCCGTGACTCCGTCGTCGAGGCCGATGGGCGTGACCGGCTCTCCGCTGTTGCTCTCCTGCCCGTCGCCGAGCATGCCGCGGCGGCCGTCGCCCCAGCACGAGACCGCGCCCGCGCGGGAGAGCGCGCACGTGTGCCAGCCGCCGACGGCGAGGCGCGCCACGTCGGTGGCGAGGATCTCCACGGGCGACTGAAAGACATCCTGCATGATCTCGCCGACGCCGATGGACACGCTGCTGTCGTTGTGGCCCCAGCAGTAGGCGCGCCCGTCCGAGAGGCGCACGCAGCCCTTGTCGCCCGAGGCGGTCACGCTGACGGCGAGGTCTGCGTCCTCGGCCGGCATGTCGAGGGGACCGGGCTCGCTCGTCTCTCCAAGTGTGGGCCCGTTGCCGATCCGCCCGTAGCTGTCCTGACCCCAGCAGAAGGGCCCTCCGCCCGCGATCGCGCAGGTGGCGCCGTCTCCGGCGGAGATCTCGGCCACCGGAGGCGAGAGCGACACCTCCACCGCGGCGCGGCTCGAGCGCGCGGCGCCGTCGCCGAGCTCCCCGTCCTCCCCGCTGCCCCAGCAGAACGCGCGCCCCTCGGCGATGGCGCAGGCGTGAGCCCAGCCCGCGCTGACCTGCGTGACGCCCGAGGGCAGCCCCTCGACCTGCGTGGGGACCGACACGACCCCGCCGAGCTGCGCGCCCCAGCACCACGCGGTCCCATCGAGGATGGCGCACGCCTGGTTCTCGCCGACGCTGAGCGAAGACCATCCTTCGCAGCCCCGGGTGGGGTGACAGCTGCCGACGCTGCACTGGGCGTCGTCCGCGCGCGCGAAGCACACGCCCATCTCGCACCGTCCGACCACGCACCCGTCGCTCGGGCAGTCGGCGTCCGCCGCGCACTCTGGCTCGGGGCACGTCTCGGGGGTCTCCGGGCTGCACGTCGGCTCGACGCAGGCGCCGCCCAGACACGCGACGGCGGTGGGGCTGCCGTCGCCGGGACAGCTCACGTCCAGACAGTCCCGCGTGACTCGCACGGTCACCGCCCTCGCTGGCGCGTCGAGGCTCACCACCACGAGACCCTCCGCGACCTCCTCGCCGGCCGCGTCCTGGAGCGAGACGCGCACGAGATGGGCGCCGAAGGGGATGCCAATCAGCTGGCCCACGCGGGTCCCGCCGACGAGATCGAGATCGGCGGTCATCGGGCGGGGCGCCGTCGCGCCGATCACCTCACCGCGCTGCGGCCCTGCGTAGACCTCGGCCACCGCGGAGACGATCTCGACCCCCGGGCGGAGGTCGGTCACCAGGTCGACCACCAGCTCACCCTCGGAGGCGCACCCCGCGACCATCAGCACCCAACCGAGCGCCCTCCCAAACTTCGAGAGCCTCATGCGTACCAGGGTAGCGCGCGGGCGCTCCCGGGGTCACGGGAGCTACAGGTCCGGCCAGAACCGCGTGGGCAGCCCCGTCGTCTGCATCAGCGCCGCGAGGTCCATGCTGATCGCGACGGTCACGTGGATCAAGAAGCCGCTCCAGATGCTCCGCGTGCGCAGCGCGAGGGTGCCGAGCACGACCCCGGCGAGGATGGCGGCGAGGGTCTCGGGCATCGGCTTGCCGAAGTGGATCATGCAGTACGGCACCACCATCGCGAAGATCGCGTGGCTGCCCATCATCGACTTGGAGGCCTTGACCCAGAAGCCGCGGAAGAAGAACTCGAGCGAGAAGAACTGCACCGCGTAGAGCGCCTCCCAGGCCCAGAAGTCGTACCAGCTCCGCGACGCGGCCGAGTAGAATGGGTAATACGTCTTGAAGCTCTCCTCGTAGGAGACGACGCCCACCGCGATGATGACGGGGATGAGGAAGAGGCCGTAGATCCACGCGTGCTCGGTGAAGCCGCGGACCTGCAGGCCGTGGTCGGCGATGCGCTCCGAGAGCATCACCTTCAGCACGAACGCGGGCAGGAGGAAGAATCCGAGCAGGCGCCAGCCGGACCACCACATGAACGAGAGCAGGCGCCCGAACGGGCCGTCCTGGATCTCCTTCATGCGGGCCCAGAACGCCGAGACGTCCTCACCCTCCGCGGGGGTGTTCATCGTCCCGATCAGATCGCGCAGGTCGGGCCCGTGGCCGAAGTACTCCATCAAGGAGAGGAAGACCGCGCCCAGGCAGAAGACCGCGAGCGGCCGCCAGTCGTACTCCCCCTGCTCGCGGCGGGCCTCCTTCTCCTTCGACGCCTCCCGGTCGAGCTCGACCCACGACTCGTAGAGGAACATCGCGAGCGGCACCTTGCGCCAGAGCTCGGGGAGGACGAGCGCGGCGGGGGCGATGAGGAGCTGGTGGGGGCTGATGAGGCCGCAGCGCCCGCTCCCCCACATGGGGAAGATGAAGCCGAGCGAGCAGGCCATGACCACGCCCAGGCCCAGGGCGATGTACGAGTACTCGAGGCCGGGCGGCGACGATTCCTGCTGCATCGCCTCGAGCACGCCGTGCGCGCCCCAGCCCGCGAGGAGCAGCGCCACCACCATCGCGCCGAACCCGGCCCAGGAGAAGTTCCAGGGCGGGTCGGGGACCGCGAAGTCGGGCTCGCTCGGCGCGGCGCGGTCGAGGTGATCGAGCAGGGTGAGCAGGCCGCAGACGATCAGCCCGATGGAGACGAAGGGGCCATAGGGGTGTGCCGCGACGATGGCCCGGAAGGTCTCGACGTCGACGAGCGCTGGGTAGAGGAGGCCAGCCGCGCCCCCGGCGATCAAGAGCACGCCGAGCGGGAGGCTCCAGACGTCCGTCGGGACCCCGGCGCCGGCTCGGCGCGCGTCCGCGTCCCGCCGGACCCGCGCGAGCATGCGGAGGCCCGTCGCGGCGAGCATCACGGCCGCGCCGATCAACCCTGGCAGCTCGCCTTGCGTCACTGCGGCGGACAGCGCGCCCGCGCCGAAGAGCGCCCACGCCACGCGGGTCGTCGCGCCCACCCACGTGGGGATCGGCGCGAGGTGAGCTTCGGGCTCGCGCCGCTTCTTTCGCCGCCGCGCCATGGGCCCGCTCAGTCGGCGCGCGCTTCCATCGCGGCGACGCCGGCGTCGAGGCGCGCGAGGCAGCGCTCCTTGCCGAGCACCTCCATCACCTCGAAGAGGCCCGGCGTGGCGCTGCGGCCGCTGAGCGACACGCGGACCGCCTGGGCGTAGTCCTTGAAGCCGATGTCGTTCTTCTCCATCCAGGCCTTCGTCACGGCCTCGAGGCTCTCGCGGTCGAACGCGTCCTGGGCCGCGAGCAGCGCGCGGTACTTCCGCACGGGCTCGGCGAACTTGGCCTTCAGGAACTTCTTCGTGGCCTTCTCGTCCGGCGTCGGCGTCTCGCGGAAGTAGTAGTCGATCATGAGGGCCACCTCAACGAGGGTCTCGGCGCGCTGGCGCACGGTCTCGACGGCCGGCACGAGGCGCGGATCGTCAGGGTCGATCTCGAGGCCGTTCTTCTTCGCGAAGGGGAGGGCGGCCTTCGCCAGCGCGGGGCCGGGGATCTCGCGGAGGTGGTGCGCCTGGACGGAGAGGAACTTCTTCTCGTCGTAGCGCGCGCCCTCCTTGCCGACCGAGGCCCAGTCGAACGCCTCGATCAGCTCCTCGCGCGTGAACAGCTCCTGGTCCCCGTGGCTCCAGCCGAGGCGCGCGAGGTAGTTCACCACCCCGTCGGGCACGAAGCCGCGCTCCTCGTAGACCTCGACCGAGCCCGCGTCGTCGCGCTTGCTCATCTTCTTGCCGCGCTCGTCGAGGATCATCGGCATGTGCGCGAACTGCGGCGGCTCCGCGCCCAGCGCCTGGTAGAGGAGGATCTGCACCGGCGTGTTGATCATGTGGTCGTCCCCCCGCGCGACGAGCGTGATGCCCATCTCGAGGTCGTCGACCACGCAGCCGAAGTTGTAGAGCGGCACGCCGTCGGAGCGGAGGAGGACCTCGTCCTGCATCTCCGAGTGCCCGATCTCGATGCGCCCCTTCACCAGGTCGTCCCAGCCGGTGGCGCCTTCCTTCGGCACCTTGATCCGGTAGACGAACGGCTGGTCGTCCGGCCAGTCGCTCGGGCCCTTGTCGCGCCACCAGCCCGGGTACTTGAAGCCCTGGCGGCCGTGCTCCTTCTGGAACGCCTCGCGCGCCTCGGCGAGCTGCTCCTTGGTCGCGTAGCAGCGGTAGGCGTGGCCGCTCTCGACCAGCGCGTCGGCGTGCCTCCGGTACAGCTCCAGCCGCTCGGTCTGGAAGTAGGGCCCGTGATCGCCGCCCTTGCCGGGGCCCTCGTCCCAGTCGAGGCCGAGCCAGGTCAGCGCGTCGAAGATCGCCTGCACGCTCTCCTCGGTGCTGCGCTTGCGGTCGGTGTCCTCGATGCGGAGCACGAAGGTGCCGCCCGTCTTCCTGGCCCAGAGCCAGTTGTAGAGCGCGGACCGCGCCCCGCCGATGTGGAGGTAGCCGGTGGGAGAGGGCGCGAAGCGGAGGCGAGGCTTCATGGTCGGAGGCAAGTAGCAATCGCCGCTCCCCACAGCAAGCGCGCTGGAGCGCCGCTGCGGACGCACGCGAAGACGGTTGACCCTCCAGGGCCCAGACCCCACGATGGCCGACCCCTTCATGGCCAGGATCGTCCCCCAAACCGCCGAGCCACAGGCGCTCGCCGTTCAGCTCAACCGGGGCGTGCGCAAGAAGCACGCGCGGATCACCTACGAGGGCCGCGTGCCCTTCGGGGAGGCGCTCTGTATCGACCGGTGGCGCCTCGGGAACGGGCTGACCGTCCTGTTGCTGGAGGACCACGCCGCGCCGGTGGTCAGCTACCACACCTGGTATCGCGTCGGCTCCCGCTACGAGGAGGAGGGCAAGACCGGCCTCGCCCACTTCTTCGAGCACATGATGTTCAACGAGACCGAGAGCCTGCCCTGGGGTGAGTTCGACCGGAAGATGGAGGCGGCGGGCGGAGAGACCAACGCAGCCACCTGGATCGACTGGACCTATTACTACGAGAGCTTGCCCAAAGAAGAGGTGGGCCTCGCGGTGGAGCTCGAGGCGGACCGGATGGCCAACCTCGTCGTGCGCGAGGAGCAGGTCGAGTCCGAGCGAGAGGTCGTCGCGAACGAGCGGCGCATGGCGGTCGAGGACGACGTGCACGGCGCCGCCGACGAGAAGCTGCACGCGCTCGCCTACGGCGCGGAGCACCCGCACGGCTGGCCGACCATCGGCTGGATGGCCGACATCGAGGGCTACCGGGTCAAGGACTGCCGTCGCTTCTATGACACCTGGTACGCGCCGAACAACGCCACCGTGATCGTGGTGGGCGACGTCGACCCGGCCGACCTGCTGCCCCGCATCCAGGAGAAGTACGGCGCGCTGAAGCCCTCGCGCATCAGCGAGCGCCCGGCCCCCCGCTCGACCCGGCAGCGTCGTGAGCGTCGGGCCGAGATGCGCTGGCCGACCCCGTCGGAGAAGCTCGCGATCGCGTGGCACGCTGCCCCACACGCCAGCTTCGACCACGCGGTGCTCGAGATCATCGACGAGCTCTGGACGGGCGGCCGCAGCGCGCGGCTCCGCCGGAGGCTGGTGGACGACATGGAGATCGTGGCCGAGCTCCGAGGCGGCGTCTCCGGCCTCCAGCACGGTGGCCTCTTCGATCTCTGGGTCTCGATGCGCGAGGGGATCGCGGCCGAGCGCGCGCTCGACGTCATCGACGAGGAGGTGGCCCGCCTGGTCGCCGAGCCGGTTCCCGAGGCAGAGCTGTCGAAGGTCAAGGCGCGCACGGAGCTGTTCTTCCTGGGCGAGATCGAGACGACCAGCGGCAAGGCCTCGCAGCTCGGCTTCGGGGAGACGGTGAC
>SHBB01000476.1 GCA_004213565.1 Sandaracinaceae bacterium | reverse complement strand
AGGCGGCAGCGGACGCGGGAGCGGTCGCGAAAGCGGCAGCGGACGCGGGAGCGGAAGCGGCAGCGGCAGCGGACTCGGGAGCGGTCGCGGAGGTGGCAGCGGACTCGGGAGCGGTCGCGGAGGCGGTCGCGGAGGCGGAGGCGGCAGCGGACTCGGGGGCGGTCGCGGAGGCGGCAACGGGAGCGGAGGCGGCAGCGGACTCGGGTGCGGCAGCGGAGGCGGCAACGGGAGCGGAGGCGGTAGCGGGAGCGGCAAAGACGGCGGACGGCGCAGCGGTCGCCGACGCGGCAGCGGACCGGGCGCTCCCCGGCCCCAGGGATCTCGTGCAGTCCCCCGCTCCCCGACGAGCGAGCTGGCGACCCGCCGCCGCGCTCGGCCTCTCGGTCGCCGCGCTCGCCTGGCTGCGCCCGGAGCTCGCCGTGTTCTCCTGCGTCTTGCTCCTCTCGCTCCGCCGCCACCGTCTCCTCGCCTGGGGCCTCGCCTTCTGTGGCGCCGCGGGCGTGGTCGCCTTCCGCCTGGCGCTCTTCGACCACGCGCTGCCTCTCGCGGCGGCGGCCAAGCCCGCGGATCTGGCGAACGGCTTCGGCTACCTCGCGCGCGCGCTGGTGGTCGTCTTCGGCCTGGGCGGTCTGCTCCCCCTGGGCCTCGCCGCGCGCGAAGATCGCGCCGCGCGCCCGCTCGTCCTGGCGCTGCTCGGCCACGCTGGCGCGGTGGCGCTCGCCGGGGGCGACTGGATGCCGGGCTTCCGGCTCTTCGTGCCCGTGATCCCGCTGTACGCCTACCTCGCGGCGGGCCCCATCGCGCGGCGGCTCCCTGCGTGGCGTGGCTGGGCCCTGCTCGCGGGCTCGGCGCTCCTGCCCCTGGCCAGCTACCTCGTCGTGCTCCCGCTCGCGCGCGACGCGGGGCAGGCGAGAGAGACCGCGGGGGAAGGGCTCGCGACCTGGCTCGAGCGCCACTCGTGCCGCGTCGCGCTCGTCGACGTCGGCTTCCTCGCCTATCGGTCGGGGGTCGAGGTCGTGGACCTGGGCGGGATCACCGATCCGGACGTCGCCTACCTGCCGGGCGGACACGCCGCCAAGGAGCTCGACGTCGGGTGGTTGGCCGCGCGCGACCCCGACACGATCGTGCTCAGCAGCCGCGCCCCGCCCCGGGTCGACGAGGCGGGGCGGCTCCTGGCGTTCGCCGGTCACCCGGTGGAGCACCGCGTGGCGTCCACGGCGTGGTTCCGAGCGCGCTACCGCGTGGTCCGGGTCGTGCCCTATTCGAGCTCGACCACGTACGTCGTTCTCGCGCGTCACGGCCGATGATGGCACTCTCCCGGCGTGGCGGATTCGATCGCCCCCGGCTTTCTCGTCGCGGCTCCGGCGCTCCGCGACCCGAACTTCGTCCGCTCGGTGGTCGTCATCGTCGAGCACGGTGACGACGGCTCGCTGGGCTTCGTGGTCAACCGCCCGGCGCCGGTCTCGTTCGAGCAGGTGAGCGAGCTGCTCGGCCTGGACATGGACGACGACATCGCGGACAGGACGCCCGTCTACACCGGCGGGCCCGTCGCCCCCCAGTCGGGGTGGATCCTGTTCGACCCGGAGGCGGTCGATCCCGACGTGCTCGAGGACGCGGTCCAGATCAGCGATCGCGTGGCCGTCAGCGCGTCACGGAGGCTGCTCGACAGCATCGCGGGCGGCGAAGGCCCGGAGCGACGCCTGCTCGCGCTCGGCTACGCCGGCTGGGCGGCAGGTCAGCTCGACGGCGAGTTCAGCCGTGGGGTCTGGATCCCGGTCGACCTGGACGACGAGATCCTCTTCGAGACGCCGGCGGAGGACCGCTGGTACGCCGCGTTGACGAGCGCCGGGATCGATCCGGCCCGCATGAGCGGCGGCGGCGGCTTCAGCGCCTGAGGCGCTACTGCATGCCCTGCGGCGCCATCGGGCGGCCGCGGGGGTCGCGGGGCGTGTTGGCGAGGTGCTCGCGGAGCGCCTGGACGGCCTGGGGGTTCAGCTGCACGGTGGGACGCAGGTTGCCCGGGGTCGGGGCCGCGGCCTGGGCCTCCTCCTGGGCGGCGGGCGGAGGCGCGAAGCTCACGCGCCCGAAGCGGTCCGGGACGTGGAAGTCGCGGGCGTAGGTGGGAGACCAGCCCGCGCTGCGCTGCCCGCCGTTGCCGGGGCGCGTGTCCATCACGTAGAGCGCGACGCGCCAGTTGGCGTTGGGCTCGGGGCGGGTCGCCGGAGGCTCGCCGGCCGCGAAGGCCGCCCACGGGATGGCGACCTCCGCCGTGTAGCCCTCGTCGGCCTCATCGTCGTTCGCCGTGCCCTCCACGTGGACGGCGGCGCGCACCTCGGCGTTCCAGTCCATGTGGCCGAAGGGCTGCGGCTGACGGCGCGTGTCGTAGCGGGTGTCGAAGACCTGCCCCGTGGGCGAGACCTGCAGCTCGAAGTAGTTCCGGCCGTCGCCGTCGGGGTCGACCATGATCTCGACCGCGTCCTGCTCCCAGAGGTGCGCGTCGCGACCCTCGAGCGTGTTCTTGACGAAGTCGTCGCGCACGTCGAAGGCGACGTAGAGGTGGTCGTCGTCCCACGCGAGCTTGGCCGTCGCGCGCAGCTCGGTGTTCGAGCCGTCCACCGTGTTGACGAACGCGGAGGTCGCGCGCGCGTCCTGCCAGGCCGGCTCGTCGAGCTCGCCGTCGATCTCGATCCCCTCGACGTGCGCCGCGCGCGCGCCGGGGGGAGGCCTGCGCGTGGGCGCGGCGGGCGCCTCGGCCGGGTCCGCCTGCGCCGCGCGGCCACCCGTGACGGGCAGCGCGAAGGCGCGCACGCGGTCCTCGCCGTCGTTCGGTCCGCGACGCACGCCGAGGCGGTTGGCGCCGTTCCAGAGGCCGACATAGAAGATGGCGCGGCTGGAGCCCCAGTCCTCGGGCAGCGTGAGGGGCTGCACGTCGCGAATGAACTTGCCGGCCTCCCAGCGGCTCGGCTGGTACAGCTCGCGCACCACGCCGACGCCGTCCTGGTTGAGCACGTCCTCGCCGTCCGCGTTGGCCACGTGGGTGAAGAGGTTCCAGCCCTCGCCCAGCGTCTGCCCGACGTGCCAGTACCAGGTGATCTGGACCGACTCGCCGGGGGTGAGGCTGTCGGGGGCGTCGTAGCCGATCAGCCGCACGCCGCGCTCGAACTGCACGTCCAGGCGGTGCTCCGGCGTCGGGCGCTCGGTGCTCACGAACTCGCTGAGCCGCTCTCGGTCGGCGGGCGAGAGCTCGGGCGCCCGCTCGACGCATCCCGCGAGCGCCAGGGTCAGCATCAGGACAATCGCATTTCGCATCTGAATCTCCACGCTATTTCCGACCCTTCTTCCGCGCACGGCGCTGCTGCTTGCGCTTGCGCTTCCGCTTGGCCTTGCTGCCTGGCTTGCGGCCCGCGGGGCCTCCCTGGCCTGCTTGACCCTCGCCCGCCACCGCCGCCTCGAGCAGCTGGTCGGCGAGCCCGGCCATCATCGGGTTGCCCTCGAGGCCGCCCGTCTTGACCATCTCGTTCATCCGGCGGGCCATCGCCATCTGCTTCATGCCCGGGATCTTCTGGAGCATGCCGGCCTGCTGGCCGATGTTGCCCATCATCTTGCGCATGAACGAGAAGCGGTTGAGGAGGTCCACGACCTCCTTGTCCTCTCGGCCGGAGCCCTTGGCGACGCGCGTGACGCGGCCCTTCTCCTTGGCGAAGATCTCGGGCTCGAGCCGCTCGCGCTTGGTCATCGAGCTGACGATGGCCTCGGCCCGCTTCAGCTCGCCCTCGTCGACCTCGAAGCCCTCGGGCACGCTGTCGGCGAAGAAGGGGAGCTTCTCGAAGAGGTCCTGGAGGGGACCCATCTGCTGGAGCGTGCGGATCTGCTCGAGGAAATCGTGGAGCGTGAAGCGCCCCTGGAGCATGCGCTTGGCGTCCTCTTCCGCCTTCTGCTCGTCGACGACCTCCTCGAAGTCCTTCATCAGGCCGACGATGTCGCCCATCCCGAGGATGCGGCTCGCCATGCCCTCGGGCCGGAACTCCTCGAGCTTGTCGAGCGTCTCGCCCATGCCGACGAAGCGCACCGGCGCGCCGGTGACCTCCTTGACGCTGAGCGCGGCGCCGCCGCGGGCGTCGCCGTCGAGCTTGGTGAGCACCACGCCGCTCAGATCGAGGCGGTCGTTGAAGGACTTCGCGGTCTTCACCGCGTCCTGACCGATCATCGCGTCGACGACGAGGAAGATGTTGTCGGCCTTGGTCTCGCTCTTGATCTCGGCGAGCTCGGCCATCAGCGGCTCGTCGACCGCGAGGCGGCCGGCGGTGTCGTAGATGATCGTGTCGCGCTTGAGCTTTCGCGCCTCGCCCATCGCCTTGGCGCAGATGTCCACCGGTCGGCCGCCGGGGATGGCGAAGACCGGCACGTCGATCTGCTCACCGAGGACCTGCAGCTGCTCGATGGCGCCCGGGCGCTGGACGTCGGCCGCCACGAGGAGCGGCTTGCGGTCCTGCCTGAGCAGCAGGTTGGCCAGCTTGGCGCTCGACGTGGTCTTACCCGAGCCCTGGAGGCCGACCATCATGATGCCGGTGATGGCGGGGTTCTTCTTGAAGGTGAGGGGCTCGCCCTCGGCCTCCATCATCGCCTTCAGCTCGTCCTGGCAGATCTTGACGAAGGCCTCGGCGGGGCCGATCTTGACCTTCTTGCCGCCGACCGAGGCGCGGGTCTGGATCTCGGTGCCGAGCGCCTGCTCCTTGACCGTGGCGAGGAAGCGCTTGACGACGCCGAGCTCGACGTCGGCCTCGAGGAGCGACAGGCGCACGTCACGGAGCGCCTGATCGATGTTGTCCTCGGACAGCTCGGCGACGCCGGCCAGCCGGTTGCGCGCGGCACGGAAGCCCTTGGTGAGGGTCTCGAACATGGGGTGAGGAAGCCTTCCGAAGAGGGCCCGCCCCCCAGCAATGGCCGAGCGGGCGCGCCCGAACTCTCGCTCTCGCGCACCCGCCTTTCGGGGCAGCGTCGAGCACCGCGCCTTAGCATGCGCCCCGAAGGGCGTGCAAGACGGCGCAGATGGCAATTCGCCCCTGATTCCGGGTGTGAGCGCCCGCTGTCGGCTCTATCCTCGACGCCCCATGGCCACCACGCTTCCCGCCCCCGGCGACCCCGACGTGCTCTGGGTCGTCGACCTGACCGGCTACGTCTTCCGCGCCTACCACGCCCTGCCGCCCATGAGCACGGCCTCCGGCGAGCCCACGCACGCCGTGTACGGGGTCACCCAGATGCTGCTCGCGCTCGTCAACGAGCAGCGGCCCGCGCGCCTCGCGGTGGCCCTCGACTCGGCCGGGCCCTCGTTCCGGAAGGAGCTCTACCCGGAGTACAAGGCCACCCGCCCGCCGCCTCCCGAGGACCTGCGCGAGCAGATCGACCGGCTCGAGGACGTCATCGAGGCCTACGCGATCCCTTGTCTCATCAACGACACCTACGAGGCCGATGACCTCATCGCGACCATGGTCCGTCGGGCCCGTGACGCGGGGCTGCGCGTGGTCGTCGTCAGCGCGGACAAGGACCTACTCCAGCTGGTGCAGGACGGTGTCGTCATGTTCGACACCATGCGCAACAAGGTCTTCGGGCGCGAGGAGACCGTCGAGAAGATGGGCGTGCCGCCCGAGAAGCTGCGGGACTACCTCGCGCTGGTCGGCGACAGCTCCGACAACGTGCCGGGGGTCAAGTCGGTGGGCCCCAAGACCGCGTCGAAGCTGCTGGCCGACTACGAGGACCTCGACGACCTCTACGCGCACCTCGACGACATCACGAAGAAGGCGCTCAAGCGGAACCTGACGGAGCGCAAGAACGAGGCCTACCTCTCGCAGAAGCTCGTCACCCTCGACGAGCACGTGCCCATCGAGTTCGACCTCGACCAGCTCCGCTATGGCGGCGCGGACGAGGAGCGCCTCCGCGCGCTCTTCACCAAGCTCGAGTTCCACAAGCTGCTCTCCCGCATCGCGCCGCGGCCGAAGAAGCCGGCCAGCTTCGACACGCTCGACGCGGCCGGGCTCGAGGCGGCGTGCGCGGCGGTCCGGGACGCGGGCAAGCTCGCGATGTTCTCCCTCGCGGAGGGGGACGACGCGCTGAACGCGCCCATCGTCGGCGTGGGGCTGAGCTGGGAGAAGGGGCAGGCGGTCTACGCGCCGATCGGCCATCTGCGTCTCGGGGCGGACCCGCAGATCCCGATGGACGCGGTGACCGAGGCGCTGAAGCCGCTGCTCGAGGACCCGTCGCTGCCCAAGAGCCTCGGAGACTCCAAGCGAGAGCGGCTGCTCTGGCGGCGGCACGGGGTGGACCTCGCGGGGGTGGTCTTCGACGTGATGCTCGCGAGCTACGTCGTGGATCCCGAGCGACACACCCACGCGCTCGAGGACGTGGCGCGCACCGAGCTGGACGCGACCTTCACGACCTACGAGGCGCTGACCGAGAAGCGGCGCGGCTTCCAGCGCGCGCTGAGCGACGTCGACGTCGAGCCCGCGCGTGACTACGCGGGCCAGCGCGCGGATCTGGTGCGGAGCGTCGAGCGCATCCTCGAGCCGCGGCTCGAGGGGCAGGGGCTGCGCCCGCTCCTGGACGACATCGAGCTGCCGCTCGCGCGGGTGCTCGCCCGGATGGAGCAGGTGGGCGTGCGCATCGACGCCGCGTATCTGCGGCGCCTGTCGGGGGAGGCGAGCGCGCGCATCGCGGAGCTCGAGACCCAGGCGGAGCAGCTCGCGGGCCGGCCGTTCAAGATCACCTCGCCGCGCGAGCTCGAGACGATCCTGTTCGACGAGATCGGGCTCGAGCCGATCAAGCGCACCAAGACCGCGCGCAGCACCGACCACGAGGTGCTCGAGGCCTTGTCTTCGCAGCACGACCTGCCGAAGGTGATCCTCGAGCACCGCCTGCTGTCGAAGCTGCAGGGCACGTACCTCGACGCGCTGCCGAAGCAGATCCACCCGGAGACCGGGCGGGTCCACACCCGCTTCAACCAGGCCGTGGCGGCGACGGGGCGCATGAGCTCGAGCGACCCGAACCTGCAGAACATCCCGATCCGCACCGAGGAGGGCCGCAAGATCCGCGACGCGTTCATCGCGCGGGAGGGCTGGCAGCTGCTCAGCGCCGACTACTCGCAGATCGAGCTGCGCGTGCTGGCCCACCTGAGCGAGGACGTGGAGCTGATCGCCGCGTTCACCGACGACGTCGACGTGCACGTGCGGACCGCGAGCGCGATCTTCGGCGTGCCGGAGGCGGAGATCGAGCGGGCGCAGCGCGAGGCGGCCAAGACCGTCAACTACGCGGTCATCTACGGGCAGTCGGCGTGGGCGCTGGCGCGCAACCTCGGCATCGAGCAGGACGAGGCCCAGCGCTACATCGACGCGTTCTACGCCCGCTACGAGGGCGTCGCGGCGTTCATGGAGGACGTGGTGGAGCAGGCCAAGCGCACGGGCGGCGTGCGCACCCTGTTCGGACGCTGGCGCACCCTCGCGGACATCCGATCGAGGAACTTCCGGCTGCGCTCGGCGGCGGAGCGCATGGCGCGAAACACACCCATCCAGGGCACCGCGGCGGACCTGATCAAGGTGGCGATGGTCCGCATCGACCGCGCCCTCGCCCCGATGGAGAGCCGCATGCTCCTGACCGTGCACGACGAGCTGGTGTTCGAGGTGGCGCCGGGCGAGGAGGACGCCCTGATGACGCTCGTCAAAGACGGCATGGAGCGGGCGATGGAGCTGAAGGTGCCGCTGGTGGCCACGGCGGGCCTGGGCCGCTCCTGGAACGACGCGCACTGAGGGTCGAGTAGGCCTGGACCCCCCTCGCGGCCGGCGTCCGCCACCCCCGTGTCCGCCACCCCCGCCGATCCGCGCTCGTAAGTGCTCGGAATTGCTTGATGGGGCATCGGCATGACGGGTGCGGTGGGCTCGGGCGTGACCCCGCCGCGCTACATCGAGCCGAACGCCGTCTACGCGATCACGCGGCGCGTGGAGGGGCGGCGGTTCTTGCTCCGGCCGGACGGCGCGCT
>SHBB01000475.1 GCA_004213565.1 Sandaracinaceae bacterium | reverse complement strand
CGGCCGACTGTCAGATGGTGACCGGGTCGTGCGGTGACTCGACCGTGCAGGGCAACGAGAGCTGTGACGACGGCAACACGGCCGGCGGCGACTACTGCTCGGCGGACTGCCAGACCGTCAGCGGCGCCTGCGGCGACGGCACGGTCCAGACCAACGAGACCTGCGACGACGGCAACACCATGGCGGGCGACTACTGCTCGGTGGACTGCCAGACGGTCACCGGGGCGTGCGGCGACTCCACCGTGCAGAGCAACGAGGCGTGCGACGACGGCAACACCGTCGGCGGCGACTACTGCTCGGCGGACTGCCAGACCGCGAGCGGCTCCTGCGGCGACGGCGTCGTCCAGTCGCACGAGACCTGCGACCCCGGCGTGATGTCGATCGGCGGGCCCCCCGGCGGGTTCGGCGATCCCTGCGGCACGGCCGCGGACTGCGGCCCCTCCGCGCCGATCTGCGCGACCGGCGGGTTCTGCACCACGGGCGCCGCGGGCGCGAGCTGCCAGCGCGACAGCGACTGCGGCGCGTCGGCGCCGGTCTGCGGCGACACCAACGAGTGCCGCGCGGACCGCTGCCCCGCGACGCTCGGCACCGAGGTGTGTGATGGCATCGACAACGACTGCGACGGCACGGTCGACAACGGCTGCGCCACCCAGTGCACCCGCGACGACTCGCCCGTCGTGAACTTCGACGACACCTGCGACGCCTCGTGCGGCGCGCCGGTCGACGGCGAGCTCTTCGTGCCGTGCGGCGCGGTCGTCACGATGTACGGCGAGCACGCCTTCTCCGGCGGCGCGGTCATCGAGGGGCGGGTCCGGGTCCAGCCGCGCACGGGCGCGGTGCCGACGGCGGGCAGCCTCGTCATCGACGCGTCGACCATCACGGTGGCCGGCCTCATCGACGCGAACGCGAGCGGCTTCAACGGCGGGCAGGGGCCGGGCACCAGCACGTGCCGTGGCTCCGGCGCCGGCTACGGCGGGGTCGGCGGCATCGGCGACAGCTGCACCGCCGGCGGCCCGGCCTACGGGAGCCGGACATCGCGCTCGGTGGAGCTGGGCTCGGGCGGCGCGAACGGCTTCGGCGACGCGGGCGGGCGCGGCGGCGGTCGGGTCGTGCTCCGCGCCGGCACGGTCACCGTGTCGGGCGGCATCGAGGCCGACGGTGGACGAGGCGGCAACGACGGGACCATCGACGAGGGTGGTGGCGGCTCCGGCGGCGGCATCCTCCTCGAAGGCACGACGCGCGTGGACGTCTCGGGCGTGCTCAGCGCGCGCGGCGCGGCTGGGCACAACACCGGGTTCAGCTCGGCGGGCGGCGCCGGCGGGCGCATCAAGCTCTTCGCCCCGGCCGGCACCATGACGGGGATCGCGCGCGTCGAGGGCGGCGCCGGCGCGTCGCTCTCGGGCTTCAGCTCGACGGGCGGAGCCTCGGGGACCTACTTCGAGCTCTTCTGAGCCGTAGCCGTGACCGCGAGGGCCGAGCTGGGTGGGCGACCGCCGGGCTCGGCCCTCTTCTTTTTGCGCCGTCCGCGCGCGCTCAGGGCGCGGGCCCGGCGACGATGTCGAGCGAGGCGCGCAGCTCCACGCCAGCACGATCGCGCAGCCACGCGTCGACGCGCAGCGGCGCGTCGGCGACCTCCGAGGTCGCGCCGCCCAGGACGACGAAGTACGAGAGCCCCTCGGCGCCCCCCGCTTCGACGTGGAGAGGGGCCCGATCGCGGTAGGCGGCGACCTCGACCCCGGCCTCGTCGAACACGAGGAGCTCGACCTGGGGGTTGTCGGGCCCGAACGGGTCCTCCGGGTCGCCGGGGTCGACGCCGACGGCGCGGATCGCGAGCACGAACATCGGGCTCCCCTGGAAGCCGATCACGATGGGCACGACCGAGTCGGGCGCGAGCGCCTCGAAGCGCCCGCCTTCGACGTCGCCCTCGCAGTCCTCGCCGGCCTCGTTCACGCACCGACCGAGAGACAGAGATCGCGCGCCGGCGTCGGAGAGCGCCGCGTCGTCGCCGTCGCTCGCGTCGGTAGGCGCCGCCCTGGCGTCCCGGGCCGCGTCCACGACGGCGCCGGCGTCGAGGCCGCCGTCGGACACCGCCTCGGCCGGGCCGCAGCTCGAGAGCGCGAGCCAGAGCGCGAGCGACGCCGGTGCCGCTCGGAGGGGCCGACGTGGTGAATCGCGGGTGTCGTCGTGCATGCCGAGGTCCGCGCGCGGCATAGCGTGCGCGGCCGCGCTTGGGGAGGGGCGCGCGCGACTTGCGTTGCGGCGAGGCGCCTGGAATCGTCCCGCGATGAACGAAGCGTCCGAGCCGTCGTCTCCGAGCGGGCCGCCGGCCCTCGTGGTGAGCCCGCGCTGGCGGGAGTGGGGCGAGATCCTGGTCGCGCTGCGCGAGGCGGGCGGCTTCGACATGGACGTGGCCGAGACCGCGGCCGACGCGCAGGCGGCGCTGGCGGACCCGGCGTTCGTGCTGGTGCTCGTCGACCCCGAGCTGCCGGACATGTTCGCCTACGACCTGGTCGGCTGGGTGCGCGCGCGCTTCCGGGAGCTCCCCGTGGTGATGCTCGACGATGCGAGCTTCGACACCTCCGCCGTGTATCTCGAGCCCGGCGGCGGCGTGTGGACCATCCCGGAGAGCCTGCGCGAGCGCATGCGCGATGCCTCGGTGCTCCAGGTGACGCCCGAGTCGATCCCGGTGCTCGACGCCGCGGTGGCCGCGCTCGCCCTCGACGACACCGAAGCGGGGATCGAGGAGAGCCTCGCGGGCACGCTGAAGAAGATGGGCTTCGCGACCGTGCCCGAGATGATCTTCTTCATGCGGAACCTCCCGCACGACGCGGGCGACCGCGACCCGAGCGAGCTCACCGTGCGCTTCGAGCCCGGCCCGATCGCGAGCGCCTGACGCGGCTCAGGAGTCGAGCGCGGCTCGGATGAAGGCCGCCTTCTCTTCGCGGTAGCGATCCATGGGGCCGCCGTCGTGGGCGCGCTTGAGCGCGTTGTAGCGCCCGACGAGCTCGGGCGAGGCGCGCAGCAGCTCGAGGAAGGGCACGAAGTCGTCGTACGCGCCGCCCTTCACGGTGAGCTGGATGGCCACGTCGAGCTCCGAGGGGACGAGGTAGCCCTGGTAGATCTCGTTCGAGAGCTGCTCCGGGTTCCGAGGAAAGAGCGCGTCGATCCGCGCGCGCGTCTCGTCGAAGGCGAGGGCGGGGACCCGGACCAGCACGTCGATGTCGCCCTTGCCGATCACGCCCTCGACCGCGGTGCTCCCGACCTCGAGGGCCTCCGCCCCATCCGGCAAGGCGTCCTGCAGTCGGGCGAGCACGCGCCGACACTCCCGGTCGAGCCGGGCGCGGGGGATGTCGCGGACGACGAAGCGATCACTCGTGCTCATCAGCGGGTCCCGGGTTCAGATGAGCATGGGGTCGGTGACCACCTCGACGAGGGACGGGCCGGGGTGGGCGAGGGCGGCCTCGAGGGCCGCGTCGAGCGCCTCGGCCTTGGTGACGCGAACGCCGAGCGCGCCGCAGAGCTCCGCGTAGCGGGCGAAGTCGGGGTTGTGGAGCGAGGTCTCCCACACGTCCCACTGGCCCGCCCGCTGCTCCTTGCTGATCTTGCCCAGCTCCGCGTTGTTCAGGAGCACGTGCGTGATGTTCATGCCGTACTTCACGGCCGTGTTGAGCTCGCCCATGTACTGCCCGAAGCCGCCGTCCCCCGTGATCGCGATGACCTTGCGGCCGTGGAAGGGCGAGCCCGCCTCCTGGGTGGCCGCCCACGCGCCCATGGCGGCGGGGTAGCCGAAGCCGATCGAGCCGAGATAGCCGCTCATGAGCACGCGCTGCGCCTTGCACTCGAAGTAGCGGCCGAACGAGTAGGTGTTGTTGCCGACGTCCACCGCGAGGATGGCGTCGTCCGGAACGAGGCGCGTCATCGCGTCGAAGACCGAGACGGAGTGCACGCCGCCTTCGCCCGTCTCGCTGGCGCGCCGCCGCTTCTCGTCCCGCCAGAGCGCCCAGCGTGAAGCGATCTCGTCGCGTTGACTCTCGGCCGCGAGCTCGCCGCCGAGGCGCTCGCGCAGGAGCCGCGCGGTGACGCCGACCTCGCCCCACACCGGCACGTCGACGGCGTGGAAGCGGCCGAGCGCCATCGCCTCGTAGTCGACCTGGATGGTGGGGAGCTTGCTGGTGATGCCGGTGTGGTTGGAGAACGACGCGCCGAAGACCACGAGCAGGTCGGCCTCGTTCATGAACCAGCTGGCGATGGGCGTGCCGCTGCGCCCGAGCACGCCGCAGCCGAGCGGGTGGTCGTCGCCGATGAGGCCCTTCGCCTTGAAGGTGGTGATGACCGGGCAGTCGAGCGCCTCGGCGAGCGCGATGACGTCGTCCATCGCGAACGCGGCGCCGTGGCCGACGATGATCACCGGCCGCTTCGCCTCCTGGAGTCGCGCCAGCGCCTCGGTCACCGCGCTCTCGGGCGGGGTGATGTCGAGCGGGGTGACGCGGCCCTCGGGCTGGCTCGCGGGCGCGTCGGGGCGCTCGAGCGTCTGCACGTCGTCGGGGAAGACCAGGTGCGAGACGCCGCGCTTCAGGATCGCGTTCTTGCACGCGAGCGTCATCAGCTCCGCGAAGTCGCTGTGCGGGTAGGTGGTGGCCGTGTGCACCGCGACGCCGCCGAACGCGGCCGAGAGATCCACCTCCTGGAACGCGCCGCGGCCGACGAGCGCGGTCGGGACCTGCCCCGTGAGCGCGAGCACGGGCGCGCGATCCGCGTGCGCGTCCCACAGGCCGGTCAGGAGGTTGGTGGCGCCCGGGCCCGCGATGGAGAGGCACGCGGCGGGGCGTCCAGTCAGCTTGCCGTACGCGGAGGCGGCGAAGGACGCGGCGCCCTCGTGCCGGATGCCGACGTAGTGGAGCTCTCCCGCGTTCGCGCGGCGTCGGATGGCGTCCGCGAGCCCGAGGTTGCTGTGGCCGACCATGCCGAACACCCACCTGACGCCCCACGCGACCATGGTCTCGGCCATGACGTCGGTGGCGGTGCGGACGTGCGAGAGCGCGCCGTCGAGGGGCGTGTCGAGGGCGACGTAGACGCCGTCGTCGCGCACCTCCACGTCGAAGGTCGTGAGCGTCTCGTCGAAGCCGCCGGGCGAGGCGCCGGTCAGCGGGTGGTAGTCCCAGCCATGCCAGGGGCAGCGGAGCCAGCCGTCCTCGATCGAGCCCTCACCGAGCGGGCCGCCCTGGTGCGGGCAGCGGTTGTCGAGCGCGCCGTAGCGCCCCTCGAAGTGCGTCATGCAGAGGGTCTGCGCGCCCGAGGTCACCGCCTTCACCCGCCCCTCGGGCAGCTCGTCGGGGTCGAGGACCTTCAGCCAGCGCTTCGTCGCGTCGCTCATGCCGCGAGGTTACGTGCGCAGACCACGGCTGTAACCTGCGACGTCATGACGCTCGAAGACGACTGGGCGCCCCTCGGCGCGCGCGCGCCGACGGATCTCGCGGAGACGCGCCTCGCCGCGCACTGGGCGGCGCAGATCCCCGCCGCGGCGGGCGCGACGTTGGCCGAGGCGAAGGAGGACCACTCCCACACGAGCCTCTCGTGGTCGAAGGCGCACGGCGCGCTCGTCGGCGTCGCGCTCCCCGATGGGCGTCGCGCGGGGCTGTCGCTCGCGGACCTCGCGCTGGTGGTGCTGTCCGACGACGCGGTCGAGGCGCGCTGCGCGCTCGCGGGCCTGACCCTCGAGGAGGGGCTTACGTGGCTGGCGGCGCAGCTGGGCGGCGCGGCGCTGCGTCGACCCGCGCTGGGTCGCCCCGCGCACGACCTGCCGGCGCACCCGGCCGAAGAGGGCGCCCCGTTCGAGGCGGGCGACCCGGGCGCGCGTGAGGAGCTGGCGCGCTGGTTCGGCGACGCGTCGGCCTTGCTCGAGGGCGTGTCGCGCGAGCGCGGCGCGAGCCCCGTCCGCTGCTGGCCACATCACTTCGACATCGCCACCCTCCTCGCGCTCGACGTGCTCGACGAGGGCGGCGGCGAGCGCGGCGATGAAGAGGCGCGCTCGGTCGGCGTGGGCATGACGCCCGGCGACGGCCGCTACGCCGAGCCCTACCTCTACGTCACGCCGTGGCCGTACCCCGCGCCCGCCGCGCTCGCCCCGCTGCCGCTCGGGCGGTGGCACACCGAGGGCTGGGTCGGCGCCGTGCTCACGGGGACCGAGCTGGTCGGCGAGTCGCAGCCCGCGGCCAGCCAGCGCTTCATCGAGGCCGCCATCCGCGCCTGCCTCACCGCGCTCGGCGCAGACTGAGCGGACACGGGTCGCTTCCCCGGGGGGGCGGAGATCGCGCTGAGCCAGGCGTCGCGTCCGGCCCGCGCCCTTCGTTTCGCGTTCTGTCGCGATCACATCGCGTTCGAGTGGGTGGGCTGAGCCCTCGGCGGGAGAGAAGCGAGGGCGCGTCGACCTGACTCGCGGCCCGGGATGAGGTACAGACCCTCGATTCGGTCCTCTCGTTGCCTCGAGGAAGTCTCCCATGCGTATTGTCGTCGCTCTCGCATCCTTGTCTTTGGCTCTGTCCGCCTGTGACACCGGCGGGCGCATCCCGTCGCGTGACGCCGAGGCCAACCCCGACAGCGGCCCGGTCGACTCCGGGCTCCGGGACTCCGGGCCTCCCATCGACGGCGGCCCGCGCCTCGACGACGTGCTCATCTACGCGCACTCCGAGGACACCCTCTACGAGTTCTCGCCCTTCACCAACACGGTGACCGAGCTGGGCGTGTTCGACATCGAGGACGGCAGCTCCCCCAACATGCTCGACCTCGCGGTCGACGGGACCGGGCGCATCGTCACGGTCGGCTTCACCGAGATCTACGTCGTCGACCCCGAGACGATGGAGACGCTGATCTCCTTCACCTACCGCGAGGACCGAGACCCCGACATCGACCCGCTCTTCGGGCTCAGCTTCATCCCGGCCGATCTCTCGCCCAGCGGCCGCGAGATCCTCATCGGCGCGACGAACAGCGGCGATCTCTACGAGGTCGACCCGGTCACCGCGCGCCTGACCCCGCGCGGCCGCTACCCCGACAACTGGGGCTCCTCCGGCGACATCACGTCGATCTCCGGGCTCGGCACCTTCGCCACGCTCCGGCAGCGCGACGCCGACGGCCGCCCCATCGAAGGCGAGCCCGACGCGGTGGCCGAGATCACCATCCCCAGCTCCGGCGACGCCACCATCCGCATCATCGGCACCACCCGCACCGCGGGCGGCGAGACCTTCACCAAGCTCTTCGGGCTCGGCTACTGGGGCCGCGACCTGTACGGCTTCAGCTCCGAGGGCCAGCTCCTCCAGATCGACCGCGAGACCGGCATCACCACCGTGGTCACCGACACCACTGGCGCGATGCAGTTCTACGGCGCCGGCGTCACCACCAAGGTGCCCTTCCTGATCTGACGGCTCGTCGCCTTGTCGCCCCCGCGAGGATGTGAGAACGTCCGCGGGTGTCCGATCGCAAGCTGTATCCCCAAGTGCTGCTCCTGGTCTCCCTTTTCGCCTCCGCGTGGGGGTGTCGCGGCCCCAGCGTCCGGATCGACGGCGTCCAGATCGAGGCCAGCCTCTGGCAGCGCGCTCGCGCGCAGGTGACGCGTCGAGCCGCGTTCGAGCTCGACTGCCCGCGCGCCGAGCTCGACCTGTACCTCATCCGCAAGGTCGGTCGACGACCCACCGAGGTGGGCGTCACGGGGTGCGGCCAGCGCGAGGTCTACAACCGCGTCGGTGGCTCCTGGTTCTCGAGCCGTCAGCCTCACGCGGCGGCGGCGGAGCAGAGGCGCCTCGAACAGCTGCCCCGAAGCCGGCAGCACGTGACACCCGGCGCGCGGCAGAAGTGATCGGGTATCCTCGGCATATGGCCGACGTGCTGGATCCGGCGCCCCACGACGCGGGCTCGCGTACAATGCGCGGATGACGTTTCGCCGCTCGCTCCTCCTCGCCTCCGTGCTGCTCCTCGCCTGCGGAGGGGAGTCCGCGACCGACGACGCGGGGCGCTCCCGCGACGGGGGCGGCGCCGACGCGGGCGCG
>SHBB01000474.1 GCA_004213565.1 Sandaracinaceae bacterium | reverse complement strand
GTGGCAGTGTTGCCGTCGTCGCAGGTCTCGCCCGGGTCGACGCTGCCGTCGCCGCAGAGCCCCGTCGTGATCGTGAGGATCATCGAGCAGTCCGCGTTGCACGCCATGCAGGTCGACATGCCGGCCGGGCAGCTGGTCTCGGTGGTGGTGTTGCCGTCGTCGCAGACCTCTCCGTCGCCCGCGTCGAGCGTGCCGTCACCGCAGCTGCGGCCCGTGAGCGAGAGCGCCATCTGGCAGTCGTCGCTGCACGCCATGCAGGAGGCGGTGCCGTAGGGGCACTCGGTCTCGGTGGTGGTGTTGCCGTCGTCGCACGCCTCGGCGCCTTCGACCATGCCGTCGCCGCAGGTCGACATCGCGGCCGGGACGGACACCGTCACGTCGTCGATGGCGATCTCGTCGCGGCTGCCGCTGCCGCTCACGTCATCGGTCGTGAAGCGCACGATGAGGTTGTCGCCCGCCGCGACCGGCGTCGCCGACAGGTCGATCGTCGCCGAGAGGCTCATGCCCACCCACGCCGGCGCTCCGTCCGCCGCCTCCGGCGTCGTCGCGGAGAGGCTGGGCGCCGCCACCGGGGTCGGCATCGTCTCGCGCTCGACCTCGACGTCCATCGACGAAGCGCGGGCCTGGTCGTTGTAGACGTAGAAGGTGTAGCTCACCTCGATCTGGGTCAGCGGGGCGCCGGTGCCGTTCTGCACCCGGAGCTCCACCGTGCCCGGCGTCACGTCGCTCCCGCCCGGCTGGAGGCCGAGGGTGGGGTTCGGGCCGCCCACGCCGACGTCGAAGGCGTAGATCCCGCCGGTGCCGGTAGCGCCCGTGGAGCTGCCGCGAGCGTAGTCGCCGGTGGTGAAGGTGCCGCCGTACGCAGTGTCGCCGTCCGAGAGGCCGGTCACCCGCCACTCGTCCGAGTCGAGCTCGGCGCCGAGCGTCGGCATCGGGACGAGGCCCGCGCCGAGGAAGCCATCGAAGCGCTCCACCACGGGCGCGCCGCTGCTGACCGCCCGCTGCGCGTGCGCGGTGGACGCGGCGCCTAAGGCGAGGAAGGAAGAGAGGATGAGGATGTGTTGCAATCGCATGGCGACGCAGCCTGTAGACGACTTGCGTCCGACGGGCAACGCGAGCGGTCCGATCGCGTCACGAAACGCCGCGAGAGGTCTCACGGGAGACACGACAAACCCTTGTGGGCTCCCGGGGCGTGCGCGCTAAGCTGGGCCGAATGCTCACGTTCCGACTCAACGGACGCGAGGTCGACGCGAGCGGCGCCGACCCCAACACCACCCTGCTCGGCTGGCTCCGCGAGCGCGGCCTCACCGGATCCAAGGAGGGCTGCGCCGAAGGCGAGTGCGGCGCCTGCGCGGTGGTCGTCGTCACCGAAGGCCCCGACGGCAAGACCCGCTATCAGCCGGTCAACAGCTGCCTCTACCTGCTCGGCTCCGCCATCGGGCGCGAGATCGTCACCGTCGAGGGCGTCGCCAACGGCGCGCTCCACCCGGTGCAGAAGGCCATGGTGGAGCTCGGCGGCAGCCAGTGCGGCTACTGCACGCCCGGCTTCATCATGAGCCTCTTCGCCGAGTACTACCGCGACGGCCGGGTCGAGGGGGAGCTCGACCCGGAGGCCATCGCCGGCAACCTCTGCCGCTGCACGGGCTACCGCCCCATCCGCGACGCGGGTCGGCGCCTCCCACTCGTCTCCGACGGCGACGGCCACGCCGCGCGCCTGAAGAGCCCCGCGCCCACCGACGCCGACGTCACGCTCACCGCGGGCGAGCGCGTCTATCTCCGCCCCAGCTCGCTGGCCGGTGTGTTCGACGCGCTCGCGCAGCACCCCGGGGCCAAGCTCGTCACGGGCGGCACCGACGCGGTGGTCGAGATGAACCAGCGCCTCACCCGCTATGAGGCCATCGTCTCGCTCGAGGCGGTCGAGGAGCTGCGGGTCTTCGAGGACGCGGACGACGCGCTCATCCTGGGCGCCGCGGTGCCGCTGGCCGAGATCGAGGAGCGGCTCGACGGCGCGCTCCCCATGCTCGAGGCGCTCCTCCCGCTCTTCTCGTCGCGCCTCATCCGCAACCGCGCGACCCTCGGCGGCAACCTCGCCACCGCGAGCCCCATCGGCGACTCGCCCCCCGTGCTGCTCGCGCTCGGCGCCGAGGTGATCCTCGCGTCCGCCGAAGGCGAGCGCACCGTGCCGGTGAGCGAGCTCTTCACGGGGTACCGAAAGACGGCGCTGGAGGACGGCGAGGTGATCGCGAAGGTCCGCATCCCCAAGCCGTTCCCGACCATCGGCCGCTTCTACAAGGTCAGCAAGCGCGTGCACGACGACATCAGCACGGTGGCGGCGGGCTTCGCGATCGACCTCGACGACGCGGGCGTGGTCAAGCAGGCCCGGCTCGCGTACGGCGGCGTCGCGGCCACCCCGGCCCGCGCCTCCGACGCGGAGAAGGCCCTCGTCGGCAAGAAGTGGAGCGCCGAGGCGGTGGCCGACGCGAAGACGCGGCTCGCCAGGTCCTTCACCCCCATGACCGATCAACGCGGCAGCGCGGACTATCGCGCGGCCATGGTCACGCGGCTGCTCGACAAGCTGTGGGCCGAGACGGGAGCGAGCGCATGAGCGTCGGCAAGTCCATCTCGCACGAGAGCGCCGAAGGCCACGTCACCGGCGCGGCCCTCTACACCGACGATCTGGTCCCGCGCTATCCGGGCTGCCTCCACGCCTGGCCCATCCAGGTCATGGCCGCGCGCGCCCGCGTCGACGCGATGCACCTCGACGAGGTCCGCAGTCACCCCGGCGTGGTGGCCGTGCTCACCGCGGACGACGTGCCGGGCGAGAACGACACGGGCGCCGCGCGCCGCGACGAGGCGCTCTTCCCGGTGGGCGAGACCGCCTACTGGGGCCAGGCCGTCGCGTGGGTCCTCGCCGAGTCCGAAGAGGCGGCCAAGATCGCGTCGCTGAAGGCGAAGATCGACTTCACGCCGCTCGAGGCGATCACCACCATCGAGCAGGCCATCGAGGCGGAGAGCTTCCACACCGAGCCGGGCGAGATCGCGCGCGGAGATCTCGACGCGGCCTTCCGCGACGCGCCCCACACCGCGACCGGCCAGCTCTACGTCGGCGGGCAGGAGCACTTCTACCTCGAGACCCAGGCCGCCATCGCCGACGTGGACGAGGCGGGCAGCGTGCTCATCCAGTCGAGCACCCAGCACCCGTCCGAGACGCAGGAGATCGTCGCGCGCGTGCTCGGCATCCCGCGCAACCAGGTCGTCGTGCAGTCGCTCCGCATGGGCGGCGCCTTCGGCGGCAAGGAGGTGCAGGCCAACCCCTACGCGGCCGTCGCCGCCATCGGCTGCAAGCTCACCGGCCGCCCCGTCCGCGTGCGCCTCGACCGGATGCGCGACTTCACGCTGACCGGCAAGCGCCACCCCTTCCTCGGCAAGTACCGCGTCGCGTTCGACGACGAGGGCGCGATCCTCGGCTTCGACCTCGACCTCTACTCCGACGGCGGCTGGTCGCTGGATCTGAGCGCCCCGGTCTTCCACCGCGCGCTCTTCCACGCCGACAACGCGTATTACCTGCCCAATGTCCGCGTACGCGGCCGCGTCTGCAAGACCAACGTCTGCTCGCACACCGCCTTCCGCGGTTTCGGCGGCCCGCAGGGCATGCTGATGATCGAGGATGCGATCGATCGCGTGGCCCGCGCGGTGAAGCTCCCGCCGCACGCGGTGCGTCAGAAGAACTTCTACCGCCCCGGTCACACCACGCACTACGAGCAGAAGGTCGAGCAGGCCGATCGCATCGAGCGCATCTGGGACGAGCTCCGCGGGAGCAGCCAGTTCGACGAGCGCTTCATGGACATCGAGGCGTTCAACGCCAAGAGCGCGCACCTCAAGCGCGGCGTCGCGATCACCCCGGTCAAGTTCGGCATCTCGTTCACGGCCAAGTGGTACAACCAGGCCGGCGCGCTCGTGCTCGTCTACCGCGACGGCTCGGTGCAGGTGAACCACGGCGGCACCGAGATGGGCCAGGGCCTGCACACGAAGATGCTGCAGATCGCCGCGCACTCGCTGGGCCTGCCCCTCGAGCGCGTGCGCATCATGCCGACCCGGACCGACAAGGTCCCGAACACCAGCGCGACCGCCGCGTCGAGCGGCTCGGACCTCAACGGCGCCGCCGTCCTCGACGCCTGCGAGCAGATCAAAGACCGCCTCCGCCCCATCGCGGCGCGCATGCTCGACATCGACCCCGACGAGGTGGAGTTCGGCGACGGGGAGGTCCGCCGCGCGCATCTCTGGAGCCGCTCGGTGCCCTTCGCGGAGGTCGTCGAGAAGGCCTACATGGAGCGCGTGCAGCTCAGCGCGACCGGCTTCTACAAGACCCCGCGCATCCACTTCGACGCCAAGGCCGGCCGCGGCAAGCCCTTCCACTACTTCGCGTACGGCGCGGCGGTGACCGAGGTCGAGGTCGACGGCTTCACCGGCATGTACACGATCAAGCGCGTGGACATCCTGCACGACTGCGGCACCTCGCTCTCGCCTCTGGTCGACCTCGGCCAGGTGGAGGGCGGCTTCATCCAGGGGCTCGGCTGGGTGACCCAGGAGGAGCTCTGGTGGGCCGAAGACGGCCGGCTCGGCACGTCGAACGCCTCGACCTACAAGCTCCCCACCCTCGGCGAGGCGCCCGAGGAGATGCACGTGTCGTTGCTGCCCAAGGCCGAGGAGCCGGGCGTGGTGTACGGCAGCAAGGCGGTCGGCGAGCCGCCCTTCATGCTCGCGATCAGCGCGCGCGAGGCCATCCGACACGCCGTCAGCGCGTTCGCGAGCGCGGGTGAGCCGGTGGAGCTCGCCTGCCCCGCCACGCCGGAGAAGACCTACTGGGCCATCGAGAAGCTGATGGCGCGCGAGGCGAAGGCGGCGATGAAGCAGGCCCAGGCGGTCAGCGGAGCGGCCGAGTGAAGATCGACGCGCTGTCCGACGAGACCCGTCAGGCAGCCTTCGAGGCCATGGTCGCGATGGCCTGGGCCGACGCGCACCTCACGCGCGAGGAGATCTTCGCCGTCCGCGCGGCCGGCCAGCTGCTCTCCCTCTCGAGCGACGCGCTCGACGCGCTCGACGCCGGCCCGCCCGATCTCTCGGGCCTGCCCATCGAGGACCTGAAGTGGGCCGATCGCCGCCTCGTCTACCTGTGCGCCGCGTGGATGGCGGTGGTGGACGGACGCGAAGACGACGTGGAGGGCGCGCTCCTGGCCGAGCTCCGCGAGCGGCTCGACGTCCCACTCGAGGAGGCGACGACCCTTCGCGAAGACGCGCGCATGATGCACGTCACCGCCCCGTCCTCGATGCCCTGGTACGAGGAGCTGGCCGCGGTCATCTCCGCCGCGGCTTCTCGCCGTCCCTGAGCGTGAAGCCGCTCGCGGCGAGCACCACGCCGTTGATCTGCACGTCGACCGCGTGCGCCCCCGGGTAGAGCGGCCGGATCGTCGTCACCCGCATCGGCTGCTTCTTCGTCAGCGAGGCCGACTCCCCCGCCTTCAGCGACAGCGTCTTCCACTTGAAGACCTTCGGGCGCGCGTCCCCGCTGGACTTGCGATAGTGCACCCGATAGTCGATGAGCAGCTCCGCGTCGGGGCCCGCGTTCTCGAGCACCAGCGAGAGCGACACGTGCTCGCCGATCGTGATCGTCTCTGGCGAGACCGACAGGGTCGCCGCCAGCCCCTTCGGCGGCCCGTAGCCGAGCACCTCGAGCGCGCGGGGATCGCCGGCTTTGATGAGCGTGCGCAGCGCGTGCTTCACCACCCAGGCTCGCTCCTCGCTCGCGCCGTCCATCCAGCGCGCGGCGATCTCGAGCACCGTCTCGGGGTGATCCTTCGCGACATCGTTCAGGCAGTTCGCCACCGACTTGCGCACGTAGAGCGAGGGGTCGTCCTTCAGCCGCTCGAGGATCGGGAAGATCGGCGAAGGGTCCGCGATGAGCGAGTCGAGCCGCTTGCCCCAGGGCAGCCGCGGGCGAACGCCCTCCGAGCACCAGCGCCGCACGTGCGGGCTCTCGTGCGAGGTCAGCGCGAGCAGCCGCGCGAAGACCTCGTCCGGATGGCGCTCCACGAACGGGCGGACGGCGAACTCGCTCGTCAGGCGCTGCGTCAGCTCGATCATCGCGTGCCAGGACGCGTCGAGGTGCGCGACCCCGTGGTCCGCGATGAGCTGCCCGATCGGCCACTGCAGGTAGCCGCCCGTGACGTTCTCGGTGCCGTCGAGGAGCGGCGGCAGGCTGTCGGCGAGCATCCGCAGGCCGCGCTCCATGTCCTCGGGCAGCTCCGCTCGCAGCGCGGCGGAGAACTGACGCACCCGGTCCATCATCTCGAGCGCGTCGAGGTCCTCGGTGGCGCGCCGGAAGAAGCGCCGCTCGTCGAAGCCGGGGCACGTCGCGGCGACCTGCGCGCCGAGCGCCCTCGCCGCCTCCCGGTCGAACCAGTCCTTGAACGCCTTGGACTCACCGTTGTCCCCGTCGGCCATGGCGCGGAGCATCGGGCGCCCGGCGATCGACGGCAACCCGCTTGCTGCGCTCTTCAGCGCGCCCGCGACTGGCCGCGAATCAGGACTCGCCGAGCGGGGGCACGGCGACCACGCCCGTGCTCGCGGGTGGCGCGCCGCGTACCACGATGATCCAGCTGCGGGTGCCGAGGGGCACGCCGTCGCTCACCGGGTGGATCGGTCCGAGCCGCGTGGCGGGCACGTCTCGCGCGGGGGCGATCTCGACGATGCTGCCGTCCGGCATGACGAAGCGCCGCGTCGCCTCGTCGGTCTCGGTCGCGATCGACGCGTAGTAGGCCATCGCGTCGTTCACCGAGAGCGCGCTGCTGAGATAGACGGCCGAGAACGGCGCCTCCGCCTCGAGGGCCATCTCCTCCGCGTGCAGCTGGCGGCTGCCGTCCGGGACGCTGACGCCGAGCGCCGTCTCGACCGGCTCGCCGGGCCTCGCGACCCACCACGCGCACGCCGCGGTCCAGGATCCCAGAGCGAGCGCGAGCGCGGAGAGCAGCAGCCGCCTCCTCGGACGGCGGAGGTCTCGGACCGGCCTCAGCACGCGCATTCTTCACTCACTCCAGGATGTACAGAGAACCGTACGGCGGGGTGAGGCCTGCGTTGCAGTCCCCACCTCTGATTGATCTCTAAGTTCAATCGGCGAATCGGCAATGGTGACCTGCTATCTTGGAGTCGATGAGCGACGGATGGCTCGAGCTCGACGGGGTCGCGGAGACCTCGCTCCCCAGCTGGGCGAACGACGGACGCAGCGGCGATCGCGTCTCGTTCCTCGAGGCCGGGCTCCTCGCCGTGCAAGATGGTTTGGCGACCTTCGCGCGCTGGACCGACGTGCTCTCGGTGGTGAAGCGCGGCGACGCGGCCTTCATCCTCGCGCCGCGCCGGCCTCCCGCTGCGCCATGGATCCGCGTCGGCCCGCAGCAGATCGACGGCGACGTCGACTCCTTCCTGCGGCGCCTGGACGAGCGACGACGCAGCGGCGGGTACCGGGACTCCGTGCGCGCGCAGCGCCAGAACCTGCAGCTAGACGAGCTCCGCCGCCGGGTCTCCGCGCGCGAGCCCGTGCCCGGCGCCCTCGAGGTCCCCTCCACCATCGTGCTCGGGCGGTCCTATCCTGGCCTCGGTCTGACTCAGGCGTCCATCGTCACCGGAGGCGGCGCCCTGGGCCTGGTCTTCCCGGTGATCGGCGTCGTGGGGGCGGGTGCGGAGGAGCTCGCCAGCTTGTGCGGGCAGCTCGGCGCGATCGGTGGCGTCTTAGCGGGCGCGCTCATCGCGCGGCACGTAGGCCGCCGCTGGCGCGCTTCCAAGGACGCCACGCTCCCCCGCCAGCGCGTGCTCGTGCTCGCGCCCGACGGCTGCATCATCGGCTTCCGCACCGGCGTCCGGACCCTCCGCTGGTCGTCGGTCGGCCGCTTCGAGTCCGGCCGCATCGAGCCCGACTACGAGCTCGGCCTCATCGTGCGCGGCGCCGACGACCAGAAGCTCGGCGAGATCGAAGCCGCCTGGCTCGACG
>SHBB01000473.1 GCA_004213565.1 Sandaracinaceae bacterium | reverse complement strand
GTCCGCCAGGCCGCTGTACGCCTCGGCCAGCGCGGTCAAGGCGGCGTCCCGGGCGCTCAGGCGCTCCTGCTCCTCGCGGGACTCGCGCTGCACACCCTCGAGCGTGGTCGAGAGGCGGGCGGCCCCGCTCCGAAGCTGCTCGGCCAGGCGCGGCCCGTCGATCTGCACGCCCGCCATCGGCTCGCCCAGGGTGGCCTCCGAGAGGAGCTGCGCGGCCGCCTGGGCGTACTGCGCGAGCTGATCGGGAGAGGCGGGGAGCGGGTCATGCAGCCCCAGCGCGGCCGCGGTCTCGGGACCGTAGGCGCCCTCGACGGCGGAGCGGACCGCCATCAGCGCGCCGCGCAGATCCGCGCGCGCCTCGTCACGACGGGCCCTCCGGCCCGGGTCGTCGGCCCGCTCCACTGCGAGCGCGAGGTCGCGCGCCTGCGCCTCCGCCAGCCGGCGCTGCAGCGCCTCTCGCATCGCCTCCAGCAGCCCCACCAGCGTGAGCTCCGGCGGCGCCCCCTCCGGGAACAGCGCCTCCTCGAGCGCGCCGGCGAGCGCCGGCCCGTGCTGCTCGAGCGCGGACGAGACCGTGCGCGTGACGAGCGTCCAGTTGGCGACCTGCTTCGATACCTCTGCCATCTCTCTTCCCCCTTCAGCCCGCCTCTGCGGTCAGTTTTGGTGACGATGTGCAGTCAAGCACAGGTGTGCTGGTGTGGCAAGTTGGGTTGCCGGTGGTGTCTGGCGGTTCCTCGCGACGCGGATCGCGCTCCGAACCGCGAGAGCGCGCGATCTGCGCGTGGGGATCGCGCGCCAGCCCGCTTCGTGCGCGTCTCGCGCGACCGGATCGTCTCCCGACCCGCTTCGAGCGCGTTCTGCGCTCTGGGATCCGGTTCGAACGCGCTCGACGGGCGTTCCCCGCGCGGGGAGAGCCTCGAAGAGCGCGTTTCGGGCGTCTCCAGAGCGTGGAGACGCAGCAGAAGCGCGTTTCAGGCGTCTCCCGAGCGTGGAGACGCACCAAAAGCGCGTTTCAGGCGTCTCCCCGCTGGGCAGACGCGTGGAATCGTGGTCGCGACGCGTCCGGGTGGCGCGAGGCGCGCTCGAAGCGGGGCGGCGCGTGTCTCCCGATCGGGGAGGCCGTCCGAAGCGGCTCGAGACGCGATCCCCGGGCCGGGGAGGGCTCGCGAGGGCAATTTCACGCGTCTCCCCGTTCGGGAGACGGTCCCGCGTCAGCCCGCGCGCGTCTTTCCGCGGGCGTCGCGCACCACGCGCTCGGCGTCGCGCACCTGGTGGAGCAGGAAGCGGGCGCGGATCTCCATCTGCGCCGCCTCGTCGAGGTCCCCGTGGCGGCCGCGCGAGGCGACGTAGAGGGTGATGGCGCTGGCGACCGAGACGTTGAGGCTCTCGACGAAGCCCTCCATCGGGATCGCGTAGGTGCCGTCGGCCGCCTCGCGCACCGCGTCGCTGACGCCCTTGTGCTCGTTGCCGAAGACGATCGCGGCGCGCTCGACGTCGGCGATCTGCTCGGGGCGCACGTCGCCGTCCATCGCCGCGATGTAGACGCGGTAGCCGCGGGTCTTCAGGTGGCCGAGGCACGCGCCGATGTCGCGGTGCTTGACCAGGTCGAGCCAGCGGTGCGTGCCGCGCGTGACGCGGTGGCTGACCGCGAACGGGTGGCGGTCCTCGACCACGTGCACCTCGTGGCAGCCGAAGGCGTCCGCGCTCCGCATGACGGCCGCGCCGTTGTGAGGGTCGGCGAGGTCTTCGAGCACGGGCACGAGCGAGCGGGTCCGGCGCGCGATGACCGCGTTCATGCGCGCGAGCCGGGCCGGGGTGACCAGGGGGGCGAGCGCCTCGACCACGTCGGCGGCGGGGGCGGGCAGGGGATCGAGGGCGCCGAGCTCGATGACGTCGGGGTGGTCGCGCTTCAAGGCTCTTTCTTGCCACGCTCGAGCACGACGCGCAGGTCGTCGGAGACGAAGCTGTCGCTCACCTCCGTGGGATCCTCGGGGCCCGGCATCGCGCTCACCGAGACGGCCCGCGTCTCGATGGTCGCGTCGGCCGAGGGGAAGCGCGGCGGATCGCTCATCGTGTCGGAGCCGAAGGCGCGGAAGGCGTCGCGCGCCGCGCGCCTCGCGTCGCGGAGATCCTCGAGCATGATCTGCGCGCTCGC
Source organism: Sandaracinaceae bacterium (assembly GCA_004213565.1). Lineage (GTDB taxonomy): Bacteria > Myxococcota_A > Polyangia > Polyangiales > Sandaracinaceae > JAVJQK01. The sequence continues at coordinate 5,947 of SHBB01000473.1, read as the reverse complement.
CGGCCGGTCCGCCGCGTCCGGTGAGAGCGCGCGCAGGATCACCTCCTCCACCGAGGGGGAGATGCGCGGCTGGAAGCGGCTCGGCGCCACGGGGCGCTGCTTCAGGATCTTCACCAGCAGCTTCTCGTAGCTGTCGGCGTTGAAGGGCAGGACGCCGGTGAGCGACTCGTAGAGCAGGACCCCCATCGCCCAGATGTCGATGCGGTGGTCGTACTCGCGGTCGCCCCGCGCCTGCTCGGGCGAGAGGTAGTACGGGGTGCCGACGACGACGCCGGTCATCGTCATGGACATCGTCTGCTCGGTGAGGCTCTTGCTGACGCCGAAGTCGAGGAGCTTGGCCGTGGTCTCGCCGCGTCGCTCGGTCAAGAAGACGTTCTCTGGCTTGAGATCGCGGTGGATGATGCCGCGCTCGTGCGCCGCCTCGAGCGCGCCGAGCACCTGGTCGGCGATGTCGAGCGCGTCGGACTCCGTCAGCGGGCCCTCGTGGTGCACGCGCTGAGCGAGGCTCTGCCCCTCGAGCAGCTCCATCACCTGGAAGGGCATGCCCTCGTCGAGGTGGCCGAGGTCGAAGACCTCCACGATGTTCGGGTGGCCGAGGTTGCCGGCGATGCGCGCCTCGCGGAGGAAGCGCCGCTCGGACTCGCTGCCCTTGTCGTAGCCGCGGTAGAGCACCTTGAGCGCGACGGCCTTGTCGATGCGGGTGTTGCGCGCGCGGAAGACGGCGCCCATGCCGCCGCGGCCGATCAGGGCCTCGATGCGGTACTTGCCCTCGACGATCTTGCCGATGAAGGTGTGCAGCGACGAGGGGTCGAGGTCGCGCTCACCCTCACCCCGCGACCACGGGGCGAGGCTGTGGGCCCAGCTGTAGTCCTCCTCGCTCGGCGGCGGCGCGGGGCGGCGGCGCGGCTTCGGCGCGCTCAGCGCCTTGCCCTGGACGGGGCACACCGTCAGCTCCGCCTCGTGCGGGAGGCCGCAGTGTGGACAGCGGATGAAGCGTTGCGCGCTCATGACGAGAGGCCCCGAGCTCTCGAAGCAGGCCTCTCGAAACGGAAGGCCTCTCGAACGGAGGGCCCTCGACGGTACGTCGGCGCGCCCGCGCGCTCAACCCCCCTCCAGGAGGGCTCGAGGAGCGGCGCTCAGCCCGCCGCGCGCTCGCCGAGCCGGATCCCGAGGATCAGCGTGCCGTCGCGGTGGGACTGGCCCGCGACGAAGAAGGGATCGCCGGGGGAGGTCACCACGTTCATCTCGGGCAGGTAGTCCTGGGTGCCGGGGCGGTTGATGGAGACCTGGACCCGGTAGCGTCCGTTCGCGGTGACCTCGCGCAGGACGAGCCGGAGGGTGCGGCCGTTCGGCAGCTCCAGCTCGTGGGCCTGCCCGACGGTGAGCTGCACGCGCGGGGACGAGAGCAGCGCCATCGAGCGGTAGCTGTCGAAGGGCGGCCGCCGCAGCGCGGGCACGTTGGCGAGGCGCGGATCGCGCGGGCCCTCGCCGTCGCTCGCGAGGATGATGAGCACCTGGCCGCCGACCTGGCCGGCCGCGCTCCCGGCCGCGCTCGGCTGCGCGAGCGCGCTGCCCGCGCCGACGCCGATCAGCGCCGCGGCGAAGAGCGCGATCAGCCCGTGACGGAGCCTCACTGGATCCTCTCTTCCGGCTCGGGGGGGAGGGCGGCGGGATCGGTGTCGATCTTCTCGTCGCTGATCCAGACGACCGCGTACTGCTCGCCCTCGCTGCCCTCGACGGTGAAGATCGCGCCGGTGCTGTAGCCGAAGTCGACCTCCTCGATCTCGGAGCCGGGGGGCGGATCGGCCTGCGCGAGCGGCGCCTCGGGAGCCGGCTCGACCGTCGGGTCGACGCCCGGGCTCCCGCCCCCGCGGAGCACGAAGAAGAGCACGGCCGCGGCCGCGGCGACGACGCCGAAGGTGATCCAGATCACGTTGCCGCGGTCGGAGGTGTCCTCGGCCGGGGCCTCGGCGGGCGCCTGCTTCTTCTCGGCCCCCGCGCCTCCGTCGAGCACGCGCAGCGCGGGGCGCTCTTCGGCCGCTGTGGGGAGCGCCTCACCTGGAAGCATCTCGCCCGGAAACATGGGCGCGTCGTCCTCGACCCCGGCGTCGATCTTGGCCCGGATCGCGCTGAAGAGCGCCTCCGAGTCGAGCTCGCTCGCGAGGGCGTCGGCGTGCGCCTCGACGAGGGTGTGCAGGTGCGAGAGCCCCTCGAGCTTCGCGCGCAGCTCCGCAGCGTCGTCGTCGCCCGCCTCGAGCTGGCGCTCGAGCGCGTCGGCCTCGTCCGGAGGGAGCTCTCCGTCGAAGTACTGCTGCAGCTGGTCGTCGCGGTTCGGGGCGGTCATCGTTCAATCCTCGAGGTGGAGCTCCCCCTCCATGTAGTCGCTCAGGGCGGCCTGCATCTTCTTCCGGGCGTGGAAGAGCCGGCTCATGATCGTGCCCTTGGGCACGCCGAGGGCCTCGCTCATCTCTTCGTAGCTGAGGCCCTCGATCTCTCGGAGCAGGATCACTTCGCGGTGGTACTCGGGCAGCTCGTCGAGCGCGCCCTGGATCTTCTCGAGCAGCTCGCGCCGCACCACGGTCTTGCCCGGGTTGGCGTCGAGGATGCGGGGCAGGAGCGTCCCGTCGCCGGCCACCTCGTCGGCCTCGCGCCGCACCGCGTCGTCGTACTCCAACCCCTTGGAGTTCTTGCGGCGTCGGACGTGGTCGATCGAGAGGTTCATGATGATCCGGTAGAGCCAGGTGTAGAAGCTGCTGGTGCCCTGGAACTTGCCGATGTGCTTGTGGACTTTGACGAAGCCATCCTGAACGACGTCGAGCGCGTCCTGTTTGTTCTTCACCACCCCGAAGGCGACCGCGAAGGCGCGCCGGTGGTAGCGCTCGTACAGGGTCCGGAAGGCCTGCTCGTCTCCTCCTTGAACCCGCTCGACCAAGACGCGGTCGCCGATCTCTTCCTCCGGCGCGGGCCCGTCTGCCCTCTTGGACGCGGGCTCCTCCGCTTCATTCACGCCGCCGTTCGCCTCCTTCGAGGCGGGGCGCGAGTCGCGTGCGGCCGGGTCCATGGTGCGATTCATAGCATGCTCCGCTCCCCTGACGCCGCTTCGCCGCAGGGGCGGCGAGGGCAGCTCTGGTCTCTCGATGCGGGTCGGTTTAGGGTCAGCCATCGTGAACATCGATCCAGTGGACCCCGGCCTGGCGGGGCTGAATCCGCCCCAGCGAGAAGCGGTCCTCCACGACGGGGGTCCGTTGGTGGTCTTCGCGGGCGCCGGCAGCGGTAAGACGCGCGTGATCACCTACCGCGTGGCGCACCTGGTCACCGAGCGGGGGGTGGCGCCGTGGAACATCCTCGCCGTCACCTTCACCAACAAGGCCGCGCAGGAGATGCGCGAACGGCTCGGCAAGCTCGTCGGCGGGCGGGCGCGCGATCTCTGGGTCGGCACCTTCCACGCGACCTGCGCCCGGCTCCTGCGCCGCTTCGCCGATCAGGTCGGGGTCCGCAAGGACTTCACCATCTACGACGACCAGGACAGCCGCGCGATGGTCAAGCGCGTGCTCAAGGACATGGAGCTGGACGAGAAGCGCTACGCGGCGAAGCTCCTCGTCAACCGGATCGGCCGCGAGAAGCAGGAGGTCCGCGGCCCGGGCGACATGATCGTCGGCAACGTCTTCGACGAGCAGATCCAGCGCATCTACGCCCAGTACGAGGAGCGCATGGCCAAGGCCAACGCGCTCGACTTCTCCGACCTCATCTACCGGCTCGTGCTCGCGGTCGAGTCCGAGGAGGCGCTCCGGGTGGAGCTCGGCCGGCGCTTCAAGCACCTGCTCGTGGACGAGTTCCAGGACACCAACCACGTGCAGTACCGGCTGGTGCGCGCGATCGCGGCCCAGCACCGGCAGGTCACGGTGGTCGGCGACGACGACCAGGGCATCTACCGATGGCGGGGCGCGGACCGCCGCAACATCCTGCACTTCAAGGAGGAGTTCCCGGACACCTCCGTCATCAAGCTCGAGCAGAACTACCGCAGCACGCAGCGCATCCTGAGGGCCGCGAACGCGATCATCACCCGCGCCGTGCACCGCGAGCCGAAGGAGCTCTGGACGGAGAACGAGGAGGGCGCGCCGATCAGCGTGGTGACCTGCTCGGACGAGCGGCAGGAGTCGGAGCTGATCGTCGAGGCGGTGCGCCAGCTGCGCATCGCGGGCCGCTCGCTCGACGAGATGGCCGTGTTCTACCGCGTGCACGCCCAGTCGCGCGTCATCGAGGACGAGCTCCGGCGCACGAACGTGCCCTACCGGATCGTGGGCGGCATGCGCTTCTACGACCGGGCGGAGGTCAAGGACCTGCTCGCGTACCTGCGGCTGCTGACCAATCCCGAGGACGACGTCAGCCTGCTGCGCGTGGTGAACGTGCCCGCGCGCGGCATCGGCAAGAAGAGCGTCGAGACCCTGCTCGACAACGCGTCGAGGGCGGGCACCGGGGTCTGGCGCGCGCTCGAGCTGGCGGCGCGCGGGCGCGGCGGGCCGAGCAAGCGCTTCAAGCACTTCGTCGACCTGATGGGCGTCCTGCGCGGCCGGCTCGAGTCGGGCGACCCGCTCGCGGCCGTCGCCTACGCCGTCTACGAGGACACCGGCTACAAGCAGGCGCTCAAGGACCAGGACACGCCCGAAGCCGACGCGCGCATGCAGAACATCGAGGAGCTGCTCGGCGCGATCCAGCTCGCGCACGAGGAGAACCCCGAGCTGACGCTCACCGACTTCCTCGAGGCGGTCACGCTCGACACGGCGGGCGACGACGAGGAGCAGCCCGAAGAGAAGCTGACCTTGATGACCGTGCACGCGGCGAAGGGGCTCGAGTTCCCCGTCGTCTTCGTCGCGGGGCTGGAGGAGGACACCTTCCCCTTCAAGCGCGGCCAGGAGCCGCTCGACGAGGAGCAGATCGAGGAGGAGCGACGGCTCGCCTACGTCGCGCTGACCCGGGCCGAGGAGCGGCTGATGCTCACCTGGGCCCAGACCCGGCGCCTCTTCCGCGACAAGCTCCCGAAGACCGAGTCGCGCTTCCTGCTCGAGCTGCCCCCCGAGGACGTGCGCCGGCTCGGCCAGCGGCGGCCGGCGCCGACCACCTCGCAGGGCTGGCGGGGCTACCGCGGGCAGCGCCAGTGGGAGCGGCCGAAGGCGCCGAAGGTGGCCAGCGGCGACTCCTACGTGGATCGCACCGAGGGCTCCGACTTCGAGGGCGAGACGATCGAGCTGGGCATGCGCGTCGCCCACCGCAAGTTCGGGGTCGGCAAGATCGTCGACATCAAGCCGACCACCCCGCCCCGCGTGGACGTGCGGTTCGCGGATGGCGGGGTGAAGACCATCCAGGTCAGCTACCTGCAGCCGGCTTGAGGAGAACAAACGCCCGACGGGGAGCAAGCCCCGTACCGTCGGGAGGTGGTGGTGTCGGCGGGAGTTTCCGCAATGATCTCGGCGAGAAAAACGGCGACGGAATACCGACGCCCGCGCCTGTGAAGCGGAGTTGGCAATCGGGGGTGGAGCCCGGCACACTGTACGAATGCGGTGTCTCCCGATCGCCGTCGCCCTCGCGCTCGCCGCCTGCGAGCCGGGGCCAGGCACCCTGATCGTGGAGCTGCGCACGGATCTGACGCCCGGGATGGAGATCGACACCGCGCTGACCGCGCTCGATCCGGGGGGCGCGATCGGCAACGCGCCGATGACGACGCGCGGCGAGGGGCCCACGAGGGTCGCGCAGGTGCCCGACCTCGCCCCGGGTCGCTACCGCCTCTCGGTCACCGTCACCCGGGGCGGCGAGTCGATCGCGACCCGCACGATGGTCTTTCGCCACGACGGCCCGCGGATCCTGACCGTGGTGATCCCCCGGAGCTGCGCGGGGGTGACCTGCGACGAGACCACCGAGACCTGCATCCGCGGCGGCTGCGGCAGCCTGG
>SHBB01000472.1 GCA_004213565.1 Sandaracinaceae bacterium | reverse complement strand
ACCCGACGTGGACAAGAACCACGAAAACCTGGCGATGGGCATCGGCGCGGCGCCGGCCTCACTCCCCTCAAGCAGCGTGCGCGAGATCCGCCGTCTGAACCTCAGACACCGCGCCCGCTAACAGCTGTCCAGGGGCGCATCGCGTCTGCGCGAGCGGAGGGGGCCGTCGACGTGCTCAACCCGCTCCACGCCGAGCGCCACAAGCTCCTCGCGCGAGCGTCCACCGCCCTGCCCGCGCGCGGCCCCGTGACCGCGTGGATGATCGACGCGCTCGACGAAGCCAGCCCGGAGCTCAGCGAGCGCTCCGAGTTCGCCTGCCGCGTCATCGAGCACAGGAAGCAGTTTCCCCGCGTGTACCTCGGCGCCGTCGTTCGAGCGGGAGCGCGCTTCGGCCGTCGAGGGTCAGGCTTCATCGAGCTCGCCTCCCACGCGCACGGCCAGGAGCTCGTGCTTCGGGCGATGGTGAAGGCCGCACGCGAGGAGCGCTTCGATCCGGACGCGGCGCGCTTCCTCCTCTACTACGTCCGCTCGCGTCGCTGGGGACGCGAAGAGCGATCATCGCGCGAGACCTGCCGAGCGTTGAGCGAAGAGCTGCGCCAGGTCCTGCCGAGGTGAGCGAACGCCACCGCCAGGCCCGCCCGTCCTGCTGTCGGCCTGCGCATCGACGCGCCCATGAGTTGAGTGGGAGCCCCTGGGTGTCGACCGCCTGTAGAATAGGCCGATGGACCGCCTCGATACCGATCGACTTCACGCCTACGCGGCTCGCGACTGGAGTGCGAGAGGGGAGCCCGCGGTGAGGCCGATCGAGGAGAAGATCCAGATCGCGACAGAGGTTTACGAGGCGAAATTGGCGCCCCGTCCGACTGGCCCGACGAGGCGACGCGCCGAGCCGACCTGGAATCGCAGCTCCGCGTTCGCGCGCTCCTCGATCGGGCACGCATGAGCCTGCACCGCCTGACGAACGAGCAGATCGAGCGTGTGCAGCGGGCTCTGCGGCACCTCGCGACCGAAGCATACGTGTGCGTGAAGCATGCGCCCCGCGCGTCCTGGACGCGCATCGGGGAGCCAACCGCGAAGTTCACGGAGGCGCTGGCCCTGGCGGGTCGGCACGCCGCGAGACCGGAGATCGCGGTCTTCCTCGACTACAAGCCCCACGGCGGGATTCAGATCTGGACGAGCACTTCGCCGGACGTCGCGAACACGTTCGAGAGCCTCTGGCTGCGTGCCCCTTGGCAGCCGGTCGAGATGGCCCACACGCTCCAAGAGGAGCTCGCCCGCGAGATGTCCCCGGAGCATCCCCCGAACGGACTCATGGCAACGGCGATCGCCCGCCGCGGCGACTGCGATGACGTCCTCTTCGAGGTGACCGGAGCGCCGTTCACGCTCGCTGTCGTCCATCTCACGTGGAGCGAGGAGCGTGATCCTCGGTGGCCTGCGACCGAGACCTATCGCGATTGGGCAGAGTTCGCGGCCAACCGGCTTCAACCGGACGCTCGGGAGTGGATCGAGCTCAACGGAGGGGAAGAGGAGGAGCAACGACAGTGACGGGCTTCGCTGGCAGGGGCCCGTACACATGCATGAGGAGCACGTGGTCGAGCGCCCACCGGGTCGGTAGTCTCGCCGGCCCCCATGCAGATCCACGATCTCGCAGCCCTCGCGCGGTCGGTGCGCCTTCCCACCGAGGAAGCCCAGGTCGCGCTGACGCGGAGCTACTTCACCAGCTACCAGGTGTGCCTCGATCGGCTCTCGAAGCGGGAGCCTTTCGACGCGTCCGACGCCGTGCTCGCCGCGAGCATGTCCTACTCGTGGCTCCCTCGCGCCCTTCGCCTGGACCCCACCGCGCTGCCCGGCGCCGTCGTGGCCATGAACGACGCCCGCGGCGGCGCGCTCACCGCGGAGGTGATCGAAGGGTTCTCGGCGCTGGTCGAGGAGAGCGTGATCGCGGCGTCCAAGGCGCTCCACTTCGCCGTCCCCTCGACCGTTCCGATCTACGACCGGCGAGTCCACGAGGCGTTCTTCGGTCGCTCGATACCCTGGTCCAAGCGGAAGCGTCGCGACGCGTTCCTCGAGTACGCCGCGACCCTCCGTGCGCTCGTCGCGCATGTTCGCTTCGTGGAGGAGGTTCGGGCACCCGCGCTCCGCGTGTTCGAAGAGCTGGGACAGGCGCAGCCCGGGCTCACGCTGAAGGGGCTGTCGGACCTGCGAGTCGCCGAGCTGACGCTCTTCTACTCACGTGCACCCGAGGTCGATGGGTGAGAAGAAGGCTCCGGAAAGCGCGGGGAGTATCGCCTGCTGCTAGATGAGCCCATGGACCGCCTCGACCCGGACGAACTCCGCGCGTACGCGGCACGGCACTGGGGCGCGCCCGAGCGGCTCGCGCGGGAGATGCGCGCGAGGATGCCCACCGACGAGAAGGTCCGAATCGCGATAGCGCTGTACGAGGCGGCGAAAGCGACCCGTCCGGACTGGCCAGACGACGCGACGCGGCGAGCGGACCTGGACTCGCATCTCCGGATTCGCGCGCTCCTCGATCGGGCATCCCATGTCGGCGCGCGGTGAGGCGCTCCGTGCCATCGCGGACGAGCTCGAATCTCGTTGATTGCGATGGTTCGTCTTTGGCGCGCAAGCCCTGGCCGTTCGCGGCGCCCCTCGAGCGACTCAGGACCTCCACGCAACCGTCGAGATCGAGCGCGAGCAGCTGCCCGTGGCTCGCGGTTGGCTCGCGTTCGACCGCTTCGTTCGACCGCGTCGTTCGAGCGGGCGGTGTGTCCCGAAACGACGAACGCGACCGCTGTGGCCAGCGATCGCGCTACCGAGTTTTGCGGGGGCCGGATTTGAACCGACGACCTTCGGGTGATGAGTTCGCACGACGAACCTTGCTGGTCGTAGTTGCGGGTACTTGTTGTGTCCTACGGTCTTGCCTGGGTCGCGTCAACTTGCGCAGCGTGCACAACCTCGGCAGTGTGTGGCCCCAGAATGGCCACGGCAGAAGGTGAGTCGATACCCGACTTCTCGCAAGTGACTGGCGCCGCTGCACGGCTTGTGGCGGTCGCAGCGTCCTACCTGGGTGGGAGGCTGCTCTCGTTCGACCTGGACGACCACCTGCGGCTTCGAAACGGGCAGGCGCCAAAACCGCGTCCACCTAGCTGGCAACCACTCATGACGCACCCAAGCGTGACTGAGCTGGATATCGCCATCGGACAGAAGATTGCGCGCGTCGCGGATGCTATCAACGACTTGCGACAGGAGCTCGTCAGGCAGCACCGAAACTCCCGAATTGCGGTGACCGCGGTCAAGACGTTGGCAATCCACTTGGAGTCAATCGCCTCAGCTGAGAAGGACCAAGCCGCGGCCGCGGAGAGGCGGCGAGAGATGCTCACGGCGGTTGAGGCGGCGTTGGGCTTCGAACTGTCAGCCGAAGGGCGCCGCCGGTTGCTGGCGGTGTCTCCCAAACCAAACGCACGCGGTTACGAGACCGCCGCGCGCCGCGAGCTGGCCTTCGCCCTCGAGCGGGCTCCAGAACTCGCGGGCGTTGGCTCCAGCCTGCGGTCCCTGCGACCTGCGGCGGAGTCCCATCAAGTCTCAACTCCTGCAACGATTCTCGCTCCAGAAAGCGGGATGACCGCCGAGTCTGACCAAGCAGCCAGCTTGGCCTTCGTGCTGCGCCACATGTTCGGCATTGGCGAGCTCAGCGCCGCGCTTCGCGCGTGTATCGTGGCGTTCGGCACGGACAGTCACAACGATCTGGCTGCGCTACCGTGGGAAGAGGCGTCTCCCTTGCGGCCACGAGTGACACTCACGGCGTGCCTCGAGGCATTGGGTTTCACGGAACCCGAGTGCGAAGCGATCGTGGAAGCTGCAGAAACGACCGTGCCGGACAAGTGGGAGCGCGTGGCTAGGTACGAACTACGCGTGTTGGGCTCGACGTACGGAGGGTCTACGTGACCTACAGTTGGACCCGCTTCTGGTGCCCGCAGGGGCACATGGCCCACGGCGATTCGCACGGAATGCTCTTGGACCCCGAGGGCGCCGGTAATCCCGGCGTAAGCAAGTTCGAAGCAATCGCCCACACCCCCTGCCTCGTCCTACTGGGAGAGCCCGGAATTGGTAAGTCGACTGCTCTGGCGGATGCACACAAGGCAACGACCGGAGGGGCCGCGTCCTTTCTCTTCAAACTGGGCGAGTACAAGTCAGAAAAGCGCCTTGAGAAGAAGCTGTTCGGACACACCGGACTGAGGGCTGCCCTAGATGGCGGGCAACCAACAACGCTGTACTTGGACGCGCTAGACGAGTGCCTGGTCAGCGACGACGTTCTCGCAGATGTCATTCGCGACGGCTTGGACGAACTCGGCACCGACGGGTTGACTCTCCGAATTGCCTGTCAGACCGCGTTCTGGAACGAAACGCTCGCGACCAACTTCCAGGCACTGTGGGGCGCAGAGGACAACGTCGGCGTCTACGAGATGCTCCCCCTGCGCTGGAAGGACGTGTTCTCGGCCGCGACCTCCGAGGGGCTTGACCCGGAGACGTTCGCGAACGGCGTCACAACACATGGCATGGGGCCGCTTGCTGCACGCCCGCTAACACTCCGGCTCCTTCTCAACGTTGTTCGAAGCAGCGGCGAGTTCCCTCAGAGTCGGCGGGAGTTGTTCACGAAGGCGACGCGACTCCTGGCGCAAGGGGCGCGTAGCGACGGCCTGGAGTCTGAGCATCTACTCTGCGCGGCCAGGCGGCTGGCGGGCCTATCTGTTCTCTGCGGTCGCTCCTTCATTTGGCACGGCCCAGATCTCGGAGAGGTCCCTCCGGAGGCGCTAAACCTCTCCGAGGTGCCCCCCGGAGAGGAGCCCGTGGAGGGCTCGAATCAAATCCAGACCGGGTCAGGGGCGATGAGGCGCTGCCTTCAGACCGGCATGTTCACGGGCCGCGACGAGAACTCGATGACGTGGGCGCATCGCTCCTTCGCCGAGTTCATGGCCGCGGAGTTCCTGCGCCTCCGTTCGACGCCACAAACCACGGTGTGGAACCTCCTTCGGCACCCCGCGGATCATACGCGTATCGTCCCGCAGCTCAGCGAGGTTGCCGCCTGGCTCTCGGCGAGCGACCGCCAGCTCTTCGAGCGCATCGCGGCCACCGACCCGATGGTCCTACTTCGGGCCGACGCCTCAGAGCTTGATGACCGGCAGCGCAGCGTGCTTGTCGCCGCACTACTGGATCGGTTCGAACGGCGCGAGGCAACTGATGCCGACCTAGGTCTTCGCGCATACTACGGTCGACTCGGACACGCGGATCTCGCGGCACAGCTCGAGCCCTACATCCAGGACGCAAGCGGCCACGTCGTGGTCCGTCGATTCTCAATTGCTGTTGCGGAGCGATGTGGCGCAACGGATCTCGTGCCGGCGTTGATCGCCGTCTGCCAGGATACGAGCGATAACGACCACATCCGCAGCAGGGCCGCGCACGCTGTCGCTTCCATCGGCGACGAAGCGGCTCGAGAGGCGCTTCGTCCTGCGCTAAGCGGGGAGCTAGGTCCCGACCCGCAGGATGAACTCAGGGGAGCCGCGCTGCGAGCGTTGTGGCCTGACCTGCTCTCTGCAGAGGACCTCTTCGCGTCACTGACACCTCCTGGAGACCAGAGCTTCTTTGGTGCATACGGGAGTTTCATAGGCAAGCTGGGAAGCTCCCTGCAGCCGGGTCACCTATCCGTGGGACTGAAGTGGCTGAGCGAGCAACCACCCAGCTACCTCGCGAGCTACTCGCTGAGTCAGATCCACGAACACATTCTCGCCGCCGCATTCCTGTCGTCCGCAGAACATGCGCTGAGCGCGCCACTTGCGGCCACCTTGAGCGCACGACTCCAGATGCACGACAAGGTTGAGGTTCCCAAAGGGACACCCACCGAGACCCGCCGATCTGTTCTTGATCTCCTGTTGAGCGATCGCTCCCTCGACGTATTTAAGGTCGTATACCACTGCCACGGTCTGCTCAGGACGGATGACTTCGATTGGCTAATCGCTCGGCTGAACGGTGCTGGGGAACTTGAAGACCGCTGGCTTGAGCTCGTGACACGGCTCATTCACTCGCTGGCAGAGCTGCCGGAAGCGATACGAAATGCGGTCGTCGCTGCGGGTCGAGCCGACCTCCTGCAGGCCCTAGAGCAGAGAGAAGCCAACACCGAAAAGGTGAGGGAGAGAGAGGCGGGACAGGCCCGCAGGGACGAGGAGCAGCAGCGGAAACGCGTTCAGACCGTCGAGACCGCGCTCGCGCACCTGCGAGATGGCAAGGATGAAGCTTGGTACTACGTCTTCGTCTCACTCGCTGGCCAAGTGGGCCTCCCGCGGCCGCCTGGCGAATGGACCGCTGAGATTCTTGAGGTGGTGTCTCAAGCTGAGGCTGTCGCTGCGGCCGCCAAGTACCTCGCGACGTTCGATGACCAACGGGGCTCCTGGCTTGCGAAGGAGAACGCTGGGTATTCGCTGACCGTTATCGCTGGGCGCGCGGCGGCCGTCTTCATAGCCCACGTCGATCCGACGGCCCTTGGTGGCATCTCCGCTCAGACTTGGGAGAGGTGGGTCGGGGCCGTGGTTCACCTCCCCGGGGACGACGGTGATGCCGAGTCCGCCGTTCTCCGTGCGGCCATCGAGAAGCGCGCCGACGAGGTCGCGAAGTGTAGTCGACTCAGCATCATGGATGAGAACCGCCGCTCGGGTTCGGCGGTCGTCCTCAAGCGCTTCAGCGCAGCGTGGTGCTCTGAGGTCGAGGAAGTGATCCTGGACCTTCTGCGGCGACGGACCCTGGAACTCAACGCGGCCGCAGACTGCGTTCGCGCGGTGCACCTGCACAATCCCGTAGCAGCGGAAGGGTTCCTCAAGCAGTGTGTCAGCAGCTCGCCGAGCGGCGATGACACATATGCGCTGCTGGCCGTACTCCTCCTCCTCGAGTACGACGCCGAGCGTCATTGGGATCAGGTCTGGAGTGCAGTGAACAGCAACGCGGAGTTCAGCAATCGGGTCCTCGATCGACTCGCGGAGCGAGTCTGGAGCGGCGGGTTCGATGCAATCCTGTCCCGCGTTGGACCCGATCGCTGCGCAGATCTCTACCTCTTTATCGAATCAGCTTTCCCCCCCAGCGTGGCGGCAAAGCGGTCCCGACCGGGTGACCCGGCGTCGCTACGTGAAGGCGTCCTCGGCCACCTCTCCAGGCGCGGAACACTGGACGCGGTGGAGGCCCTAGAACGACTCGCACGTGAGGGGAAAGCAGAGCACATCAAGTGGGTCTTGGCCGAGGCACGCCGAAACGCACTCGCCCGGGAGTGGAGCCCTGTCCAACCGCTAACCGTACTGACGCTCCTCGGTGACTCGGACCTCCGTGTGGTCGAGACCGCGGAAGACCTGCTCGGCGTGGTGATGGAGTCCCTCTCACGGCTGGAGGCCGAGCTTCAGGGTGAAACGCCGGCGAGTCGCGACATCTGGGACGAGCGTGCCAACAAGAAGTTCCGCCCGCTCGGCGAGAACGACTTCTCCGACTACGTGAAACGCCACCTCCAGCGCGACGTTGAAGCTCGCGGGGTAATCGTAAACCGAGAGGTGGAGATCTGGAAACGCCCAGGGGCTTCGGGCGGCAAGCGGACAGATATCCATGTGAATGCCGCGGGCGCCGGTCCGGGCGGCCGCTCTACGAAGCTCACCGTGATCGTCGAGGTGAAGGGCTGCTGGCACGCGGAACTCGAGACAGCGATGGAGACGCAGCTCCTCCAGCGCTACTTGAAGAAGACGGCGGTCACGTGTGGTGTGTACCTGATTGGATGGTTCAACTGCCCCGAGTGGAACGATCCGACCGATAGCCGCGAGAAGAAGGCCCCGAAGTCTGATCTCGCCGACGCTCGCAAGCAGTTCGACACCCAGGCGGCGGCCCTGAGCGGCGACGGCTTCACGATCCGCGCCTTCGTAATGGACGCGAAGCTGCCCAGTGCGTAGGGCTATTCCTCCGCAGCCTGGCCGATCTTGCGCCTGAGTGTTGCCACGCACGGCATTCGAGGGAGCGTCGGGCGGGCTACGTGATGGGCATCTCCGACGCGGCGGGGCTGGGCCGCGCGTGATGGGCATCGGGGGCGGCGGGGGACGGACGGAGATGAGGG
>SHBB01000471.1 GCA_004213565.1 Sandaracinaceae bacterium | reverse complement strand
AGCCGCGGCGCGCGAGCCAGCCCGCGCTCTGTAGCCCCGCGGCCTCGGCGCGACGCGCGAGCATCGGCCCGAGCCGCTCGACGTGCGAGTCGCCGACCACGATCAGGCGAGGCGCGTCTCCCTGCGCCTGCGCCGACGACGTGGCGAAGAGGAGCGCACAGAGGCAGAGGGCGGCGGCGACGATCAGGCGGGTCATGGGGCGAGGTACAGCAGGCGCCGTTCCGTCCGCGGCCAGTCCACGTGGATCGCGGATTTCGCCATGATTTCAGGGCGACAAAGGCAGGGAAGAAAGACGCCTCGCCCACGTAGCCCCCGCTCGCGCGTGTCACCCGCGCCGCGCGCCGTGGAGCGAGGCACGCGATGCTGGTCAGTCTCGCGTAGCGCGCCTACCTCGCGCTCATGCCCGACAACGTCACTCGCAAGCTCATCGCGGCGCACCTGGTCCCCTTTGAGCGGGTCCCCTCGGAGCTCGCAGATGGGGACCTGTCACCGGGGACCGAGATCGCGCTCCGCATCGATCAGACCCTGACCCAGGACGCCACCGGCACGCTGGTCATGCTGGAGCTGGAGGCGCTCGGGCTCGATCGCGTCAAGACGGAGCTGTCGGCGCAGTACGTCGATCACAACCTCATCCAGTCGGACCACAAGAACCCCGACGACCACCTCTTCCTGCGGAGCGCGTGTCGGCGCTGGGGCATCCAGTTCAGCCGCGCCGGCGGCGGGGTCAGCCACCCCGTGCACATGCAGCGCTTCGGAAAGCCAGGCAAGACCCTGCTCGGCTCGGACAGCCACACCCCCGCCGCGGGCTCGCTGGGCATGCTCGCCATCGGCGCGGGCGGGCTCGACGTGGCCCTCGCGATGGCGGGCGAGCCGTACGCGCTGCGCATGCCCGAGGTGTGGGGGATCCGGCTGACGGGCGCGCTGCCGCCCTGGGTCAGCGCCAAGGACGTGATCCTCGAGCTGCTGCGCCGGCACGGGGTGAGCGGCGGCAAGGGGAGGGTGCTCGAGTACCACGGGCCCGGGCTCGCGGGGCTGAGCGCGATGGACCGACACGTCATCGCGAACATGGGGACGGAGCTCGGCGCGACGAGCACGGTGTTCCCGAGCGACGCGGAGGTGCGGCGCTATCTCGAGGCGCAGGGCCGGGGCGAGGACTGGACGGAGCTCGTGGCGGACGAGGGGGCGACCTTCGATGTGGAGGAGGAGATCGATCTCGGGTCGCTCGAGCCGCTCATCGCCAGGCCCTCGAGCCCCGGCGACGTGGTGCCGGTGGCGGAGGTCGCGGGCGAGCCGATCTACCAGGCCTACGTCGGGAGCTCCGCGAACCCGGGCTTCCGCGACTTCGCGATCTGCGCCCTCGCGCTCCGCGGCAAAGAGGTGCACCCGGAGGTGAGCTTCGACGTGAACCCGACCTCGCGGCAGCTCCTCGATCAGCTCCTCGAGGCGGGGCTGCTGGTGGAGCTCGTGCGCGGCGGAGGGCGTCTGCATCAGGCGGGCTGCAACGGGTGCATCGGCATGGGGCAGGCGCCGGCCACGGGCCGCAACAGCCTGCGCACGACGCCGCGCAACTTCCCCGGTCGGAGCGGCACGGTCGAAGACAGCGTCTGGCTCTGCAGCCCGGAGACCGCGATCGCGTCGGCGCTGACGGGCGTGATCACCGATCCGCGCACGCTCGGAGACGCGCCCGACGTCCCCGACGCGCCCACGGCCGAGCCGACGAAGGTGGAGGCCCCGCCCGAGGACGGCCGGGACATCCCGCTGAACAAGGGCCCGAACATCGTCAGCCTGCCCGAGCTCGACCCGCTCCCGGAGCGGCTGGAGCTCCCCGTGCTGCTCGCGGTGGGGGACGACATCAGCACGGACGAGATCATGCCGGCCGGCAGCGAGGTGCTCCCGTTCCGGAGCAACATCCCGAAGATCGCCGAGTTCTGTTTCGGGGCGGTGGACGAGACCTACCCGGCGCGCGCGAGGGAGGCGTCGGGGGGGCACGCGCTCGTGGGAGGAGACAACTACGGGCAGGGCTCGAGCCGCGAGCACGCGGCCCTGGCGCCGCGCCACCTCGGGCTCCGCCTCGTGCTCGCCCGGAGCTTCGCGCGCATCCACCGCAACAACCTGGTCAACTACGGCGTGCTGCCCCTCCGCTGGGAGCCCGGCGACATCGCGCTCGAGCAAGGCGACGTGCTGGTGATCGACGACCTCGCGTCCATCGGAGAGGGCGCCGTGAAGGTCGAGGTGCGCGGCAAGGGCGCGATCGAGGCGCGCAGCGATCTGAGCCCCCGAGAGGTCGAGATGATCCGCGTCGGTGGACGCATCCCCCAGGTGCGCGCGCGCGTCGCGTCAGAGGGCGGGCAGTGACACGACGAAGCGCGACCAGGGGGCCGCTCGCTCGAAGCGCACCTCGCCGCCGTGCGCCTCGACGATCTGCTTGACGATCGCGAGCCCGAACCCAGAGCCAGACTCCTTGTCGGAGACGAGGGACTCGAAGAGCGAGTCGGCGATGTCCGCGCTGGGTCCTGGGCCGTTGTCCTCGACGCAGATGAGCACGCGCTCGTCCGCGCCCTCGACGCGCACGCGCACGGTGGGAGACTCGACCTCCGCGCACGCCTCCACCGCGTTCTTGACCAGGTTCCAGAGCGCGCGCTCGAGCTTCTCCGGGTCGATCGACGCCCGGAGCTCGTCCGGCACGTCCTCCTCGAGGGTGACTCTCCGGCGGGCGAGCTCCTCGCGCCAGAGGCCGGCCTCGCCCAGCGCGTCCTTCACGCTCATCGGGCGCGCCTCGATCGTCATCTGCCCGCGGCAGAGCGCGAGCGTATCCGAGAGCATGTCGATCGCGCGCTGCGTGTAGTGCTCGATCTTCTCGACGTGCGTGTGCTCGCTCTGGCCCTCGCGCGCGAGCAGGCGCGCGTACATCTGGGCCAGCCCGATCGGGCCACGCACGTCGTGCAGCAGGAAGCCGACCGCCTGGCCGACGGTCGCGAGGCGCATGTTCCGCATGAGCCGCTCGCGCATCTTGGAGTGCTCCACGGCGAGCCCCACGTGCTGGAGGAACACGCTCAGGAGCGCCACGCGGTCGGGGGTCACGGGGCGCCGCCCCGAGAACGCCATCGCGACGCCGTGGCGGGAGAGCGGGAAGACCCGCAGGTTCTCCTGGAACGAGATCTCTCCCGTCCGGAGCACCGAGCCGTGCACCGTCTCGAGCGCCCGCGTCGCGGCTTCGGCGTCCGCCAGCGCGCCGACGCCGAGGTGGAATCGCGGCTCCTGGGCGTCCTCGTCGTAGGTGAAGATGGCGGCCGAGTCGGTCTCGAGCCACACGCACACCTGCTCGAGTAGATGGTGCAAGAGTCGCTGCATGTCCTCCTTGCTGCCGTGGATCGCGGTGACGATCTTGATGAGCGCCTCGAGCTCCCGCGCCTTGTTCCAGTCGTGCACGAGCTTGTTCGCGAGCTGGCGGACCTCCTCGTTGGCGAACGGCTTGACGAAGTAGCCGACGTTCTCGCCCACCTTCGCCGCGATGGTCTCGATGCTGTGGTCGCTGTACGCGGTGACGAAGACCACCTCGGCCTTGTCGTCCACCTCGCGGATGGCCTCCACGGTCTGGAGGCCGTCCCAGCCCGGCATGCGCATGTCACAGAAGATCGCGGCGTAGGGGCGTCCGTCGCGCAGGGCCTCCTTCACCAGCGCCAGGCCCTCACGGCCGTTCTCCGCGAGGTCGACCTCGAACGCCAGCTCCGCCATGCCCACGGCGTCGCTCTCCGCTTCGTCGAAGAGGAGCCGCGCCGCCGCCCCGGCCGCGTCTCCCCGCGCCCGAGGGGCGAGCACGGCGTGGAAGCTGTCGCGGACGGCCTCTTCGTCGTCGATCACGAGCACCCGGGTGTTCAGCGAACGCATCAGCGCGCGCCTCCTTTCCATTCGATTCGCGCCGTCGCGCCCTGGCCCGGCCCTTCGCTGCGCATCTCCAGCGTCCCGCCGATCGACTCGATCACGCGGCGCGCCGCGCCCAGGCCCACCCCGGAGCCGCGGCGCTTGGTGGTGAACCCGTCCTCGAAGACGCGCCCGAGCTTGTCGCCCTCGATCCCGGGCCCGTTGTCGCGCACCTCGATCCAGGTGGCGCCGTCCGCGCGGCCGCTCTCCAGGCGCACCATCGGGACGGCCTCCCCGTCGGTCTGGTCGAAGGCCTCGGCGGCGTTCTTGAGCAGGTTCAAAAGGACCTGCATGAGCTTGCTGCGCTCGACCTCGATGGACAGGTCGGGGGGATCCACGCGCAGGTCGAGCCGCCCGTGCCGGCGGGCGAACGCGTCGCTCATCATCAGCTGGGCGTCCGCGAGGATGCGGCGCATCGGCGTCGCCTCACGCCGCGGGCCGCTCCCCGCGTAGCCGCGGTGCGCCTGCAGCACCTCCTGCGCGTGCTGCGTGAAGGCGAGCGCCTTGCTGAGGGCAGCCCCGACCATGCGCTGCTCGCCCTCGAGATCCTGCGCCATGCCGACGATGAGCTCCCGCAGCGCCGCCGCGCGCTCCTCTCCCAGCGCGCCCGCGAGCCGGTCTTGCTCGCGCTCGAGGAGGCCGGAGGTCTTCTGAAGCCGGGACACGACCTTCGAGCCCTGGAGCCGGTCCGCCGCCTCCACGGACTGCGAGATCACCCCGGTCAGGGCGTTGCCGAGGTCGTGGAGCAGGCCGCTGACGCTCTCCGCGCGGCCGGTCTCGTGGGCGATGCTCGCGAGCAGCTCGCGGCGCTCGATCGCGTCCGTGCGCCGCGCGGTGATGTCCCGCACCACGGCGAGCGAGCCGGCGCGGTCGGGCAGCTCCACGCGGGAGAACGTCACCTCCATCGGGAAGGTCTCGCCGTCCGCGCGGCGCCCCACGATCTCGCGGATCGTGGATGGGGCCTGCCCCGCGACGAACCCCTCCCCGACCTCGGTCGCGTAGGGCTCGGGCACCAGCTCGGACAGGCGCGCGCCGAGCAGGTCCGCGGTGGGCATGCCGAAGACCTCGCTCGCGGCGCGGTTGGTCCGCTCCACGCGCCCGTCGGCGTCGAACGCGAGGAGTCCGTCGCTGACGCTCTCCACGATGGCCTCGAGCTGCGCCTCGCGCGCGGCCAGCGCCTGCGCGGCGACCTTCTGCGCGGTGACGTCGCGCGCGACGGCGTAGATGAGCCCGCTCTCGGCGTCGGCGCTCGCCCGCCACGCCATCCAGCACCACGTCCCGTCGGCCCTCGCGTAACGGTTCTCGAAGTGGATCGTGGGCTCGCCGCGCCCGAGCCGCTCGACCTCCGCCAACGTGGCCGCGATGTCGTCCGGGTGGACGAGGTCCAGGAACGGGCGCCGGAGCAGCTCCTCCACCGTGTATCCGAGGGTCTCCACGAACGCCGGATTGACCCGCTTGAAGTACCCGTCCGTCCCCGCCAGACAGATCATGTCGAGCGACATCGTGAAGAGCCGCTCGAGATCGAGCACGTCCGTCGCCTGCGACGTCGGTTCCCCCATCGCCCGACTGTATCCGAAAACGACCCGTCACCTCCCGGGACCCGAGCGCCGAACGCCCAGATCGCCCCGGCGCGGTCGATCGACGTGGGGATCCGCACCTCGATCGACCAGATAGTGCCTCCAGCGGCTTGACGGGGGTGGGTACCAGGGTTCAAGGTCAGGGACGCTGAGAACGATTATCGGAACCATTCTCCGTTGGACCCTCTCCAGTCAGAGACGGCCTTGAACCACCCCTCCGCGCTGCATTCCGGCCCTCACGCAAGGGCGACCGTCGCCACCCCGGTGCCTACCGCGCCCGAGGTCGCGAGCGCTCCGTCGGTGCCCCGCGGGGCGATGCCGGTGGTGGTCGGGCTCTCCGTCGCGGCCCACGTCGGGGTGCTCATGCTCGCCGCGATGCTCCCGGCGCCCGCGCCGGCCGCGCAGCGAATCGACGAGGTCGAGGTGACCTTCATCGCCCCTCGTGAGCTCGAAGCGCCGACGCCGGAGCCGATCGAGGAGACGGTTCAGGAGACGGTCGAAGAGACGGAGGCGCCCGAGCCCACGCCGCGCCCCGCCGCCATGCTGCCTCCGCCCCGCCGCGAGCGCGTCCGCGAGCCGGAGCCCGAGCCCGCGCCGCCCCCGCCCGTCATCGTCGCCGAGGCCGAGCCCACCGGCGCCGAGGGCGAGTGGACCCACCCCGAGGGCGAGGAGGGCGGCCTCCCTGGCGGCGTGCCCGGCGGAGAGGGGACCGGCACGTCGGGACACATCCTGGGCACGGGGAGCCAGCCCGCGCCGGTTCGCCAGGGCATCAGCCGCGCCGAGCTCCGCCGGCGACTGCGCGGCTACGTGCGCGGGACCCTGTCCGCCTTCGTCAACGGCCGCATCGACTATCCCCTCGCCGCGCGCCGCGAGCACCTGCAGGGGGTCGTCGTGCTGCGCATCCGGCTCGCGTCCGACGGTCGCCTGCTCGGCGTGCGGCTCTCTCGCTCGAGCGGGCACGACACGCTCGATCGCGCCGCGCTCGCCTCCGTCCAGCGGCTCGACTCCATGCCCGCGCCGCCGTCCGGCATCCCGTGGGGCGACGAGCGGGAGCTGCCGCTCCCCGTCACCTACGTGCTTCAGTAGGACCCGGCTTCAGTAGGAGCCTGGCAGGCGGGCGCGAACGCGCGGTAGATGCCGACCGCGTACTCGTAGGCGGTGAACGAGGCCTGGTAGCCGACCTCGTCCGGGATCGGCGTGGGCGCGGGGATCGGGCGCGCGCCGGCGCATCGGAAGAGGCGCAGGGCGCGCCGCAGGTGGTAGGGCGAGCTCACCACGAGGAGGGTCGGCGCGCACCCGTCGTCGTCCTCCTCCCCGCAGAGCAGCGCCATCGTGAAGCGCGCGTTCTCGGCCGTGTCGCGTGAGCGGCGCTCGCGCAGGATCACAGCCTCAGGCACCCCCAGAGACATGGCGTGGGCGGCCATGACGTCCGCCTCCGTGCCGCCGCCGGGGGCCGGGCCGCCGGCCATCACGATGCGCTCGGCCAGGCCGCGCCGATAGAGCGCCACGCCGTGCGCGACGCGCCGCGCGGTCTCGGGCGCGACCCGGCCCTCGGCGTCGGTGGGGGGCCGGTTGCCCAGCACCACGATCGCGTCGGCGTGGCGCAGCGGCTCGCGCGGCGCGAAGAGCTCTCGGCCGAGCGGCCGGCCGCACCCGAGGGCGCACGTCACGGCGAGCAGGACGACGACGCGTCGGGAGCTCACTTGCGGAAGACTTCGACCTCTTGCAGCACGATGTCGCTCTTCGGCCGGTCGTTGTGATCGGTGTCGACGTGCGTGATCGTCGGGATCAGCTCGGCGTTCTCGACGACCTCGCCGAAGATGGCGTGCTTGCCGTCCAGCCACGGGGTGGCGACCTCCGTGATGAAGAACTGCGAGCCGTTCGTGTTGGGGCCCGCGTTGGCCATCGAGAGCAGCCCGCCCTTGTCGTGGCGCAGGGACGGGTGGATCTCGTCTCCCCAGCGATAGCCGGGGCCGCCGCGCCCGCTGCCCAGCGGGTCGCCGCCCTGGATCATGAACTCGGGGATCACGCGGTGGAAGATCGTCCCGGAGTAGAGCGGGCGAGTCGTCTTGCCGCCCTTCGGGTCGTCCCACTCGACGTTGCCGGCCGCGAGCGCGACGAAGTTGGCGACCGTCCGGGGCGCCTCGGCCTCGAAGAGCTTGGCGACCATCTCACCCATGCTGGTCTTGAAGCGGGCGTAGAGCTGTCCGTCGCCCGGCACGGTCTCGCTCGCGGGCGGGGCGGGGGTGTCCGGCTGAACCATTGCGTAGACTCCTGTGTTCTTGGGGGGCGAAAGTGAAGCGCGGAGCATGCCCAAGGGGCGGCTTCTCGCGCAAGGTCGCGGCGTGGCCGTCAGAGGGTCGCCGCGCGCTCTCGTGTGGGGGGCCGGCGCGCGCCCCGGCCGAAGTCTGCGACGAGGGCGTCCGCGGCCGCGCGACCCGACAGCACGCAGAGCGGCATGCCGCCGCCCGGGTGCGCCGTGCCGGACGCGAGGTAGAGGCCCCTCACTCCGCGCACGCTGTTGGGGGGGCGCTTGAAGGCGGCGAGTCGGCTCGTGCTGGCGGCGCCATAGAGCGCGCCCCGGCTCCCGGGGAAGCGGCGCGCCAGGTCGGCGGGGGTCCTCGACCAGACCAGCCTGTCGCCTTCGCCCCAGAGCCCGTTTGCCCG
>SHBB01000470.1 GCA_004213565.1 Sandaracinaceae bacterium | reverse complement strand
CGCGCGCGCTCTCGGAGGTCACGCGGCGCCCCACCGTGATCCTCGATGCGCGGGTCGAGCCCGTCGCCTCCTGTGTGCGGCTGTCGGTCCTCGCGCGCGAGCCCCTCACTGAGCGCGAAGCGCGGGGCCTCGTCGCGCGGGTCGTCATGGCGTGGGGCCTCCCCGGCGCGCGGCGGGCCTGCGCAGGCGGCGAGGATCGCGGCGAGGACGATGACCGCGGCGGCGGGGCGTCGGCGCATCGGAGAAGTCTACACGGTCGTCGGGCTCAGGCGGCAGCCGGCCGCGCCGAGCTACTGTTGTCGGCGCGCTGGAACCAACTGGCGCCCGCGATCTACGTGCTCCGCAGATTCGTGGTCGGCGTGGTCTGCGCGCCCGGACAGCTGACCATCGTGCCCGCCTCGGTGAGCTCTTGCAGGCGGCCTCGTCATGGACCCCGGTTCGGGGCTCGCCCCTCCCCGTAACCGCGCGAGAGATCGGGCGACCGTCGGCAGAGACTCTTGCGTTCTCGCCCTCCTCACCCGATCGGGTGACGACCCGGCTTGCGCAGGCGACTAGCGTCTCGACGCAGACATCGACCGTGTCCCACTACGAGCCCGAGCTTGTCGGTCCGACCGTCCTCGAGAGCGTCCGGTGGCAGCTGTATCGCCCGGTACGGTCTCGGCATCCAGGTAGGGTCGTTGCTCATCCGACGTGGCGCGTCGGCTCGGCACCGAGGGCGCGGGGAGAAGTCACGCTCACCAACCAGAGGAGAGACGATGACGGTGAAAGACACTCGAGCGATGGTCATGGTGGCCCTCGCACTGCTGAGCGCGTTCGGTTGCGCAGACCTCGCCCCGGTGGGGCCGGAGCTGGCCGGCGACGGCGGGGTCGGGGAGCGGCGGGATCCGCTCGTCGATGGATTGTCGCAGACGAACTCGCTGACGCTCAACGCGGTGGTCTGGATCGCCGGCTGCACCGGTACGCTGGTCGCCCCGGACATGGTCGTGACCGCTGGTCACTGCGGGGGCGGCATGACCCCGGCCTGGGAGGACGACGCGGTCGTCGGGACGGGCACCTGGCGAGCGGCCTCGCAGATCACGGTGAAGATCGGCCCGGACCCCGACGCGCCGGTGATCGAGAGGACGGCGCGCTGGTCCATGCAGGCGGGCAACGACGACGTCATGATGTGGCTCCTCGACGAGCCGGTGCCTGCGTCGATCGCCACTCCGCTCACGGTGATGACGCGTGACCTGTATGACCACGTGACCGGGTCCGGCTCTCTGCAGGGCGAGACGGTGATTCTCGGCGGATACGGAGCGTCCGTCGACGGCGACGACTCCGGGATGTTCGCCTACTCGACCGTCGGCGCGTTCACCGGGGGGGCCGTCGGCCCCAACAACGTCAATCACGAGCTGTTCTATCCGTCCGCGGCGCGCCTCGAGGGGGGCGACTCGGGAGGCAGCGTGTTCAAGTACGACAGCCTGCCCGGAGGCGGGGGCACCTACTATCTCGTCGGGGTTCACGTCGCGGGTGTCGTCAACGGCACCAGCGGCCGGTTCGTGGCGCCGTGGGGCGAGGGCGGCAACGACAGCAACGGGAACTACCACCCGAACCTCTCGGCCTTCTTCGACGGGGAGGTGACGCAGTCACTTCGGCGGAACGTGTTCCAGCCGAGAGAGGGGCGCGACCAGTGGCACCCCTTCTTCTGCATCTCGAACGAGGAGTGTCAGGTGGGCGACTTCAACGGCGATGGGCGAGACGACATCGTCGCCTTCACGAAGGGCTCCGGCGCTGACGTGCACGTCGGGCTCAGCTACGGCTGGCGCACCTGGTCCGGGTTGTCGTCGGTGAATCAGCCTGGTCGCGGTTTCGAGAGCGGGCTGTGGCACGGCTTCTTCGGACCTCACGCCGAGCAGGTGGGCGTGATGGACTTCGATGGGGATGGGCTCGACGACATCTACACGGGCACCACCTTTGGTCTGTACGTGGCTCGTACGAGCTGCGGCGACTCCGATTGCTCCAACAACCCCCCCGAGGACTTCGGCCCCGAGTCTCCGTTCTTGATCACCAGCAGCGCCATCTGTCACCCGAGCAACCGCACCTGCATCACCGGAGACGTGACCCCATTCCAGCGGGACGAGATCGTCTCCATCGAGGCGGGGACCGGAGACGTCACCGTCTACACCGTCGCGGGCGACGTGAGCTCCGGCTTCTCGATCAGCACGCTCTCCGTCGACACGACGCCGATCGACGGGTGGTGCTTGCCCCCCGCGCGCTGTCAGCTCGCCGACTACGACGGAGACACTCGAGACGAGCTCCTTATCTTCGACAACGACTCTGGCGGAGACGTCTACGTCGCCGACACGACGCTGAGCTGTTCGGGGCTCGTGTGCTCGGTGACCGCGTTCCACGCCCCGGTCAAGCTCTCCGACGGCCTCTGCTACGACCTGGGCGGTAGCCATCGGCGCGACTGTGAGGCGGCGGACGTCGACGGCGACGGCGACGAGGACGACATCGTGATCTTCGACCGCTACTACGACCGAGTGCACGTGGCGATCGGCGACAGCGCCACCCACTCGCTGACGACGACCTACAGCTGGAGCACCTCGGTCTGCCCCGACGGACACGACTGCCGGACCGGTGACTTCAACGGAGACGGCATGGACGACATCGTCGGCTTCTCGAAGATCTCGGGCGAGGGACCCTGGGGTTCGGTGTACGTCCAGACCTCGACCGCGAGCTTCTAGCTAGACGTCGACCGCCGACCCCATCTGTACGAGGGGTCGGCGGTCCGCTCGACTCCAGCGCGACGACACCGACGGGGACGTAGCACCGAACACCGAAGGATCTGGGGAGACGCGAGCGCTGGCGGGACTCGATGCATCACTCGCTCCGCGCTCAGTCGGTGCTGCGCCGGCTGGCGCTGGCGGACGGCGACCCCGGTTCGGGTCTTGCCCCACTCCGGCGCCCTATCCCCTCCGTCGTGGCGGCGGTAGACCGCAGCGCGCGGCGTCAACCAGGCTCTCGCGAGCCGACCGGGTCGGTCGGCTTCGGCGAGCGCTTCTTCCCCGGGAGCATGCGAGCGACGACCGGCACCCCTCGGAGCTGCTGGATCAGGACCCCGCCGACGTGCAGCCCGACGAGGCCGAGTAGCGTCAAGACGAGGACTTCGTGGACCTTCCTCGAAGCGAGCTGCTCGAGCGCGGGGGCGGAGGCCAGCTCTCCCGACACATACGCGGGCCACGCGCTGCCCGCCGCGGTCGCGACGCCGCTCGCACCGAGCCCGAAGAGGACCACGTAGATGAGGCCATGCACGACGTCGACGCCGCGCCGATGCAGCGGCGCCAGCGGCAGCGGCGCCGGGGATCGACCACGCCAACGGACGACGAGACGGGCGACGGTGAGGACCATCAGCAGGATCCCGAAGACCGTGTGAGACCGCGCGAGGAGCTGCCGAAGGTTGGCGTCGGCCGGTAGATCCGACATCACGAACCCGGCCGCGGCCAGGCCCGCGACGAGCGCCGCGGTCATCCAGTGCAAGGCGACGCTCGCGTTCGACCATCTCTCGATCATGACATCCTCCTCGGATCCAAGAGCGCTGGGAGCGCCAGCGCTTGGACGACCCAGAACACGCTGCGCACGCTCATCGCGGCGACCGTGCGCGTCTCGAACGCGCCCCCGCCGAGCACGTAGCCCGTGAACAGCACCAGCACGGCCACGGTGGACATGGCGAGCGCGCGTGCGGTCCAGACCGCCCACCGGCGCCGAGCCAGGGTGGCAGCGCCGGTCGCCACGTAGGCGAAGCCGGCCGCGAAGTTGAAGCCGAGGACGAACGGCACCACGTCGCCGGCCGCGCGCCACGCGTCCGCTCCACCGAACAGAACGTGGCCCCCCTCGAGGACCGTCGCCAGGCCGAAGACCAGGGCGAGCGCCCCCGCGATCCACCGCAGAGGGGTAGCCAGCCGGGGATCCGTCACGGTGCTCACGCCGGCGCCTTCGTGTCCGACCAATGACGCAGCGAGAGCACGGCGCTGACGAGCACCGAGGCGGTCATCGCGAGCGCGCCGATGAGCACGAAGACCGGCGAGAGGCCGAGGTAGACCTCGCCCAGGATCCCGATCGGCATGAGCAGACCGGCGAGGCCGAGCCACGCGGCGAGCGCGCGACCTCGATCGGGCGCCGAGGGGAGCCGCGCCAGGACGAAGCCGAGGGCCAGGTTGAGGAGCGCGAACAGGTTGCCGTGCACGTGCGCGAGGCGCGCCTCGAAGTGCCGGCCGACGGAGTAGCTCGCGACCCACGCTTCCTTGTCCGGCGCGAAGTCGCGCAGGTAGATGAGGAGGAACCCGTAGAGCATGAAGGCCGCAATGACGAGCAGCCCCACGCCGACATTGTAGCGTCCAGTCTTCACGTTCGAGCCTTCCTGGCGGAGCTCTGGCTCCGCGCCGGGGTTTGGAGGAGGGTGGCCAGCGCGGCGCGCACCGCGCGCGCCTCCCGCTTCCGGGCGCGGGGCTTCGCCCGCGAGAGCGCGTGCATCTGGACGCTGCCCATCACGACGAGGGCGAGCGCGGCGGCGTCGACGTCGGCTCGGATGTCGCCCTCCTCTTGGCCATCGCGGATGCAGTCGCGAATGAAGTCGCGGGTGCTCTTCACGACCGCCGAGAGCCGCGCCGATCCGTCGGCCGGCAGCGCGAGGAGGAACTGCTCGGAGAGCACCAGCCGCGGGATGCCCGGGTGCCGCTCGACCGCGGCGCCGCGTGCCTCGACGAAGCGCTCGAGGCGCTCGAGGCCAGGCAGCTCCAGCGAGGGGAAGCTCCGCGCGAGGATCGTCTCCACCCGGTCCACGATCGCCTCGAGCAACGCGTCGAGAGAGGCGAAGTGGCGGAAGATCGCCCCGCTGCTCAGCCCCACCTCCTTGGCGAGCGCGCGCGTGCTCAACGCCGCGATGCCGCGCGTCGCGATGATCTCGAGGGCGACGTCCACCAGCTCGCGCCGACGGTCACCGGTGCTCATGCGTTCTCGGGCCACGCCTCAGTTGTAAGCATGTGCTTACAAAGCGCAAGCGGGCCGCGCGCCTACCAGTCGGCGCCGCCGGGTTGGCTCGGGCGGGCGCCGAGCGGCGGGTCGAGCGCGCTCCCGTCGAGCCTCCCGCCGTGGAGGCTCTCGGAGAAGAGCCGCGCTCGAGCCGCGTCGGTCGAGGAAACGACGTCGCTGTCGCGTTCGACCCACACGTGGACCCGCGTTCGGCTCGCTAGGCAGAGTTCGTGGATGACGACGGCGCCCACCTGCGGGCACGACTACTTTCCTGGGCGCAGCGCGACCTCATCACCGACCTCAGCGGCCTTCGGCGCGCTGGGGTGCGTGCGTTCCGTCGGGGGCGGCGCAAAGGGCGTTTTGGAGAGTCCCGCAAGCGGACTGGTCAGAGGCCTCGGTTCGGGCCTTGCCCTCTCTCCTCGAGGATCTTCCGGATCGTGGCGGGCACGGGCTTCGACTCGCGGGTTTCGGGATCGAAGAAGACCTCGACGGCGCGCTGAACTGCATGAACGTGATCGGTGCTCAGGTCGCGAAGCTCTTGCGTGTACGCCACGCTCTTCGTTCCGACTCGGTCGAAGCGGCCCACGATGCGAACGACGGCCCCGGCGACCAGCTCGCGACGGAAGTCGGTCTCGGTTCGGGCTACCACGGTGTGAAGGTTCGTCCGCTCGAGGACCGAAGCCGTGACACCGACCTTCGGCCAGAGAACGAAGCTCGCGTCATCGAAGAGGTGTGCGTAGAAGCGCACGTTCATGTGTCCATAGTGGTCGCACATCCAGGGGTGGACGACGGTCTGGTGTGTCTCCTGCCAGTTGCTCATGTCTGTCTCTCTCTCCGAGCCGATGGAAACGCGGCGCTTGGCTTTCGCTCCGCGCGGACGGGGCTGCCGGCGCGGCCGAACATGACGACCGAGCGTCGCTACGACCACCCGGCTCCGCAAGCTCGTCGCGCGGGACCGCGCTGCGCGCGCAACCAGGTTTGTCACAGGCCCCGGTTCGGGTCTTGCCTGGTCGTCTCCGGTCTCGGCTGAACGCACGACCGCCGCCGACGCGCGTCGCTGCCGACGCGCCGACGGCGGCGCACTCCTCCAGGACGGCTCAGGCCTCGAGCGGCTCGGGCTCCGGGCTGATCGGATCTGGGCTGATCGGCTCCGGCGCGACCGGCTCGGGGATCGGGTCGACCAGCGTGGGATCCGGCGTGTCCGTGTCCACGTCGTCGTCGACGATCACGTCCACCTCCGTGCCGTCGGCGCGGCGGACCGGGCGGAGGAAGCCGAGCGAGCGGAGGATGCGGCGGTCGCGGATGACCACGCGCGCGATGCCGCTCCACTCGAGGTACCAGTTCCACGCGCGGTCCTCGGCCTCCTGCACCGCGGCGGGCGTCTTGCGCGCGAGGGGGTCGCGCGTGGCGGGCACGGAGCCGACCCGCGCGATGAGCCCGCGCGCCCCGGCCACGACGTCCTCGGTCAGCCCGCGCGCGTCGAGCCGCGCCCGCGCCTCCTGACCGCGCTCGAGGCCGCCCTCGTCGACCGGCTTGGCCACCGCCTCGAGGCGGTCGAGGAGGGTGACCACCGAGACGATCACGTCGATCCCGGACGTCTGCGTGAGGTTGCGGAACACGACCTCGTGCACCTCGGGGTAGTTCGTGCGCAGCACGATCTCGGCGATGGGAAACCAGCGGTTCTCCCAGCCATCGATCTCGCCGAGCAGGTGCGGGTCCACGCCCGGCTTCATGCCGAGCCGCCGCCCCGTGAGCTCCTGCAGGAGCTGCATCCCCTCCTGCAGGTCGGTCTCCGTGAACCCGTGCGGCGCGAGCGCCCCCTGCACGTGCTCGTTCCCGAGGCCGATGATGAAGCCGACGATCCGGCGCGCCTTCTCTCCGATAGACAGGTTGCCCATTTGGCAAACCCCTTTCCTTTCACTGGGTTTGGTGGCGACCGAGGCGCTCCCCCCGCCGCCGTCACGGGTCCCTCATCGCGCGCCGTCGCCGGAGGTTGCGTGGCTCCTCGATCTTCCGCCCCCCCCCTCGCCGAAGCCCGCGCGCCACGCTGACACGCGCCCCTCCCAGTTCAGGGATGCGCCCCCCTATTAGCGAGACCCGCCCCCCTATTAGCGAGACCCGCCCCCCTATTAGCTCGACCCGCCCCCGCATTAGCTCGACCCGCCCCCGCATTAGCTGGACCCGCCCCCCTATTTGCGTCGACCCGCCCCCCTATTAGCTCGACCCGCCCCCGCATTAGCTGGACCCGCCCCCCTATTAGCGTCGACCCGCCCCCCTATTAGCCGGACCCGCCCCCAGTGGGGGCGCATCAACCGATCGCGGGGGCGGGTCAAGCGATCGCGGGGGCGGGTCGACCGATCGCGGGGGCGGATGCGCGCGAATCGGGGGGCGCATCCACCGATCGCGGGGGCGGGTCCGCCCAATGGCGATCGGCGCACGCAACCGCGGCGGGCTCGCGTCGATGAGCCTCGTACCGAGCGGCGGAGCGGCCACGCCTCCGCTGGCATGTCCCCGACCGGAGAGGATCCCGATGGCGAAGCTCAGAGTCCCCCAGAAAGCCCAGCGCGTGCTCGAGCTGTTGATCGGGCTCGGCCATCCTCGCGTGCGGGAGGCGCTCGCGGGCCACGGCTTCGCCGACGCCGACCTCGACGAGGGCTGGCGTCGCCTGCGCGGCCTCTCCGACGTCACCAGCCTGCTCGCGCCCGAGCTCCCGAGCGCCAGGCTCCTGGCCGAGCTCGACGCATGGGAGAACCACTGGTTCCCGCTCGTCGAGGTCGTTCTGCGCACCCGCCACCCGCGCGCGCGGGACGTCGTCTTCCACAACCTGCGTCAGACCACGGGCGCGCAGGTCGTCGTCTCCGTCTCCACCCTGCTCGACCGCCTCGACGCCCTCCCCCGCCCCGAGCTCGACGGCGGCCTGGGCGAAGAGGGCCACCGCGCCCGCGCGATCCTCCGCGCCCGCGGCCTGACCGACCAGGTCATCACCGACGCCCGCGATCTGCTCGCCCAGGTCGGCGCCCCACCCGAGCGCGACACCTCCGTCGCCGCCCCCGGCACCCGCGACGCGGCCGAGCAGCACCTCTGGCGCTGGTACATCGAGTGGAGCAGCATCGCCCGCCTCGCGATCCAGGACCGCCGCCTGCTCAGCTCCCTGGG
>SHBB01000047.1 GCA_004213565.1 Sandaracinaceae bacterium | reverse complement strand
GCACCCTCGAGGGCGACAACGACGGCTACGTGGGCGGGCTCCCGGTGGTGGCGGACATCGATCTCGACGGGACGCCCGAGGTCGTCACGGGCCGGCGCGCTTACGAGAACGACGGAACCCAGCGCTGGCTCGCGGCCACCACCGACGGCTACCCCGCGGTGGGGAACTTCGACGACGACCCGCAGCCCGAGGTCGTGCTCGTCACCCAGGGCAACGTCTACCTGCTCGACGGGCTCGACGGCTCCATCGACTGGGGTCCGATCGCGATCCCCGGCGGCGGCCGCGGCGGCCCGCCGACGGTGGCCGACTTCGACGGAGACGGCCGCCCCGAGATCGGCGTCGCGGGCGGGAGCAGCTACAGCGTCTACGACCCCGACGGCCCGTCGCCCGTGCGCTGGAGCCAGGCCACGCGCGACCAGAGCAGCAACGCGACCGGCTCGGCCGTCTTCGACTTCGAGGGCGACGGCGCGGCCGAGGTCGTCTACGCCGACGAGTGCCACCTGCGCGCCTACCGCGGCGACGACGGGACCGTGCTCTTCGAGGTCGAGAGCTCGAGCGGCACCCAGCACGAATACCCGGTGGTCGCGGACGTCGACGGCGACGGCAACAGCGAGCTGCTCGTGGTCGCCAACGACAACAACACCCGCATCGGCGACGGCTGCCGCGCCACCTACCCGGGCTGGGCGGGCGAGCGGCACGGGCTCTTCGTCTACGGCGACGCGTCCGACCGCTGGGTCCGCACGCGCCGGGTCTGGAACCAGCACACCTACCACGTGACCAACGTCAGCCCCGCCGGCGCGGTCCCGAGCGCGGAGCTCGACAACTGGAGCACGACCGGGCTCAACAACTACCGGCAGAACGTGCAGGGCGAGGGCGTCTTCAACGCGCCGGACCTCACCATCGTCGGCCTCGAGGTCTCGCTCGTGGGCTGCCCCGGGACGGTGCGCCTCCGCGCCCGCGTGGGCAACGAGGGCAACCTCGGCGTCGCGGCCGGCGTCCCGGTCACGTTCCGGCGCGGCACCGTGGCCGCGCCCGGCGACGTGCTCGGCACCGTGACCACGACCGTCCCGCTCCTCCCGGGCGCCTCGACCGTGGTCGAGCTCGACGCCGCGCTCGAGGGTGACGCGCCCTTCGCGTTCCTCGCCACGGTGGACGACGACGGCGCGGGCGCCGGCCTGACGGTGGAGTGCGACGAGGACGACAACGAAGCCGACATCGACGGCGTCGACTGCGACATCCTCTTCTGAATCGACGCGTTGCGTGCCTCGGGCGCGCGGTCGATACTCCGCGCGATGGCCTGGCTGCGTCGCCTCACCTCGCTGCTGCTCGTCGTGTCGTTCGCGACCGCGGCGATGGTCGGCGCGGCCCAGGCGGCCTCGGCCACCCTCGAGGGCGAGCGCTGGATCTCCGCGCCCTCCCCCGCCGATCGCGCGCCGCTCGGCGTCCCGCTCGACGCGTGTGAGACCGAGAAGAGTGAGAGCGAGACCGAGTCGTGCCGCACCCTCGACGCGGCGATCGACGGCTCGCGTCGATGGGTCCCGCCCCAGCTGGCGATCGCCGCGCGACGCGCCACTTGCGCGGCGCTCGGCGGCGCGCCGACCGATCCGATCGCCGCGCACGCGCCGCGCGGTCCGCCCCTCGACGCCTGAACGGGACGCCCCCGTTCGAGTGCCTCGCGCCCTCTGGAGCGAGGCGTGCGTCGAAGTCGGACCGAAGGATCGAACGATGTGGAAGAGATGGCTCCGCGGCCGGGCGCCGTGGGATCTCCCGTCACGCGAGACGTGGCGACGGGTGGAGCAGGTGCACCTCGTGCTCGCGGTGGGCGCGCTGGTGACGACGCTCGCGGGGTCGAGGCCCGCGCAGCTGGCGGCCGGGATCGGCCTGCTCGCGTGGCTCACGCGCCAGCTCGACCGGCAGCGGCGCGCCGCTTCGGTGGCGCTCTATCTGGCGAAGCTCTCGCGCCGCGAGCCGAGGGCGCTGTCCCGTCGGGCCGGAGCGCTGGCGCTGGGTGAGCGCGATCCGGAGCTCCGCGCGATGCTGCTGGCGTTCTGGGCCCACGCGGCGCTCCGCGCGGGCGAGATCGGCGACGCCGCGTGGGTCGCGAGGCGACTGTGCACGCGCGGCTGGACGCCGCGGACCTGGCTGACCGCTTCGGGTCGGGGCGCGGGACCGGACGCGGAGCAAGCCGCGGCCGGCATGGTGAGCGCGCTGGCGCTCGCGGGCTCGCTCGACCTCGCGGCGGCCGTGCTCTCGGAGATCGAGGCGCTGGAGCTCGACCCGGACGCGCTCACCCTCCCCCGCATGCTCGTGCGCGCGCTCGAAGGCGACGACGCCGCGGTGCTCGACGCGTGGACGGGCGCCTGCGTCCCGGCCCCGGACCAGGCCGCCGCGTGCTGGCTCGCGGGCCGAGCCCAGCTCCGCACGAGCCGCGCCCCCTATCGGCTCGGCCACGCCGCGCGCGAGGCGCCCGAGTGGCTGCGCGGCGCCTGGCCCGAGGGCGCCTGACCGTCTCCTTCGAGTGCCTTCGACAGCCGCGGGAGCATGTGGAACACTGGCTGATTCCCAAACTCCAGACGCGAGATCGAAGCATGTCCGACACCCTCCCCACCATTGGTCACTGGATCGACGGCAAGAACGTCCTCGGCGAGCACCGCTCCCAGGAGGTCTTCGACCCCGCTACGGGCAAAGCCGAGAAGAGGGTGCTCCTCGCGGACCTCGAGACGGTGAAGGCCGCCGTCGACTCCGCGCAGAAGGCGTACCCCGCCTGGCGCGCGACGCCGCCGCTGAAGCGGGCGCGCGTGATGATGAAGCTGCGCCACCTGCTCGAGGCCAACGCGGAGAAGGTCGCGGGGCTCCTCACCGAGGAGCACGGCAAGGTCTTCGGCGACGCGATGGGCGAGGTCCAGCGCGGCATCGAGAACGTGGAGTACGCGGCGTGCGCGCCCGAGCTCCTCAAGGGAGAGCACAGCCGGAACGTCGGCCCGGACATCGACGGCTGGAGCGAGCTGCAGCCGCTCGGCGTCACGGCCGGCATCACGCCTTTCAACTTCCCGGCCATGGTGCCGCTCTGGATGTGGCCGATGGCCGTCGCGTGCGGGAACACCTTCGTCCTCAAGCCGTCCGAGCGTGATCCGTCGAGCGCGCTCTTCGTCGCGCAGCTCGCGGTCGAGGCCGGCCTGCCGCCCGGCGTGCTCAACGTCGTCAACGGCGACAAGGAGGCGGTCGACGCGCTCATCGACGACCCGCGCGTGCACGCGCTGAGCTTCGTCGGCTCCACGCCGATCGCCGAGTACATCTACGCGCGCGGCTGCGAGAAGGGCAAGCGCGTCCAGGCCCTCGGCGGGGCCAAGAACCACGCCGTGGTGATGCCCGACGCCGACATCGACAACGCGGTCAGCGCCCTGATGGGCGCCGCGTACGGCTCGTGCGGCGAGCGCTGCATGGCCATCCCGCTCGTGGTCGCGGTCGGCGACGAGACCGCCGACGCGGTCGTGAAGGGCCTGCGGGCGCAGATCGCCGAGATGAAGGTCGGCCCCGGCAAGGACGCGAACAACGACATGGGCCCGCTCATCACGAAGGCCCACCGCGAGAAGGTGCTCGGCTACGTCCAGCAGGGCCTCGACGAGGGCGCGACCCTCGTGGTCGACGGCCGCGACCTGAAGGTGGCCGGCCACGAGGACGGCTTCTTCATGGGCCCGTGCCTCTTCGACCACGTGAAGCCCTCCATGGTGATCTACCAGGAGGAGATCTTCGGCCCGGTGCTCGGCGTCGTGCGCGTCTCCTCTCTCGAGGAGGCGATGAAGCTCATCGACGACCACGAGTACGGCAACGGCACCTGCATCTTCACCCGCGACGGCGAGGCGGCGCGCTACTTCAGCGACCACATCCTCGTCGGCATGGTGGGGATCAACGTCCCGCTGCCCGTCCCGGTCGCCTACCACTCCTTCGGCGGCTGGAAGCGCTCGATCTTCGGCGACCTGCACGCCTACGGCCCGGACGCGGCGCGCTTCTACACCAAGCGCAAGCAGATCACCCAGCGCTGGCCCTCCGCGGGGGTCCGCGAGGGCGCGAAGTTCTCGTTCCCGTCGACGAAGTGACGCCTACGCGTTGACGCCGACGCACCGCTGACCACAAAGATGAGCGCGTGCGTCGCGTCCCCGGCAGTCCGTTCACCCCCGACGACCCCGTCCCGGACATCGGCCCCATCGAGCCCCTGATCCGCGAGATGCCCTCGAGCTACACGGTGAAGGGCATGTTCGTGGCGCCGATCGCCAACCGCCTGGGGAAGAACGAGGTCGAGCGGCTCCGTTCGACCTTCGACGCCCCGCTCCGCGAGCGCTATCTCGCGTTCCGCGACTACCCGCAGGCCGATCACTCGCGGCTGATGGCGCGCCTGGCGGAGCTGGACTACCCGGGCCAGCCGCCCGCCGAGGCGCTCCGCCGCTTCGCCCGCACCGACATGGCCACCTTCGCCGGCTCCACGCTCGGCCGCGTGATCATGGCCGTGGTCGGCGACGCCGCGAGCGCGCTCCTGAAGGTGCCCACGGTCTACGAGAAGGTGGCGCCCGGCACCGAGGTCATCGCGCGCCGCACCGCGGACGGCGTGACGCTCGAGTTCCAGCCCGTCTACGGCGCGTGGGCCTACCAGCTCGGCCAGATCGAGGGCATCGCCGGCCACTACGGCGCGACCTCCGCCGTGGACGTCTTCGAAGGCACCAACCGCCTCGTGAAGTTCGACGTCAATCTAGAGCCCAACATTCCTGTTTGACAGATACGCACGCCTTGGTGCAGCATCCGGCCGTGGGAAACGAGCTGGGGCGAGAGCTGTCCGTGCACCGGGGCTCACCGGGGCAGCACAGTGCGATGTTCCTCATCGGCGCCGTGCTGGCTCCATGGATCCTCTGCGTCCCGTACGCCGTCGCGCACGACCTCGTGACGACCGGAGGACGCGAGCTCATGGCGAACCCAGCCCTCACCTTCGGCTGCTTCCCCGTCCTGCTCTTCGCCGGGCCGGCCCTGCTCGCGCTCCCCGTGCTCCGGTGGCGCCAGAAGGTCGTCGTCCACGAGAGGGGGCTCGTGCACCGCACGCTGCGGGGCGTGACGGTGGTGTATGCGAGCGAGGTGACGGGGGCGCGTCGACTCGTACGTCGCGCCCGGTACGGGGACGCGGACGAGATCTCGATCGGGCGCCGCGACGGCTCCAATCATTTGATCTCGGGCGTCGCCGACATGGCGCACCTCACCGCGGTGATCGAGGCCTGGGCCGTCCGCGACAACGGCACGACGAGCAGTTCCGAGCCCACCCCACCCCAGACTGGCGGATGGGTTCCACCCTCGGAGCGATGAGAAGGAGCGCATATGGAAGACCTGATCATGCGGCTCGTGTGCATGGCCCCCATCGGGATCAGCGTAGTGGTCGTGGGCCTCCACGTGTACTTCCGCGTGAAGAACGCTCCCGCCCACTCGGCCCATCTCGAGCAGCTGCGCGCCGGTCGGCTCGCGGACCGGCTCGGCCTCACCGTCGTGGAGGGCGACCCCAGCTTCGTTATGCACGACGTGGGCTCTCCCGTACCGACCCGCCGGCGACTCGTCTTGCAGGGGGCGCCAGCGGCGGCGGGAGGGCTGCACCTGGAGCTGTTCTACAGCTATCAGCGCACGGACCGCCCAGGGCTGAGCGAGACGGAGGTAGAGATCCTCTTCGAGTGCCGTCTCACGGCCTTCGCGAACGGCGCATTCCCTGCCTTCGAGGTGTTCCCGAGAGGGCCCTACATCCCGGAAAAGGCGCCGCTGCTGCCGGCCGCGACGACGGGGCACGAGTGGGTCGACCGGGCGTACGTGGTGCGCACGAAGGAGCCGCGGATGGCGACGCTCCTCGCCCAGCATCTCGTGGCGGCGCACCCCACGCTCGGAGAAGTGGGGATGCACTTGTATGGAGACGGTCAGCGAGTGTCGTTCTTCATGCATGAGAAGCAGGCGCCCTTCCCGTCCCGCGCGCTGACCAGAGCCGAGGACGTGGCGCGCCTCGTGGTGGACCTGGCCCGGGCGGTGGGCGGCTGATTGGGGTTGGCCTGAAGCTTGAGGCGGGGTCTGGCTTCTGATACGAAACCCTTTCGCTCTCGGAGGGGGGGCGACGGGAGAGGGCCGCCTGGATCGGGATCCGGCGCCCGCGAGAATCGCCCGTGCCCCTCCGGTATTCTCCGGGAGCCATCGGAGGATATGGGAATGGCACGCAAGGTCGTCGGGGGTCTCATCCAGTGCAGCAACGCGCTCAACGACGAGAACGCGTCGGTGAAGCAGATCGCGGACGCGGCGCTCGAGAAACACATCGGGCTCATCGAGGAGGCGGCCGGCAAGGGCGTGCAGATCCTCTGCCTGCAGGAGATCTTCAACGGCCCGTACTTCTGCCCGAGCCAGGACCCGAAGTGGTGTGACCAGGCCGAGGCCATCCCCGACGGCCCGACCACCCAGAAGATGATGGAGCTGGCCAAGAAGCACGAGATGGTCATCGTCGTGCCGATCTACGAGCGCGCGAAGGTCGCCGGGGTCTACTACAACAGCGCCGCCGTCATCGACGCCGACGGGAGCTTCCTGGGCACGTACCGGAAGAACCACATCCCGCACACCAACGGCTTCTGGGAGAAGTACTTCTTCAAGCCCGGCAACTACGGCTACCCCGTCTTCGAGACGCGCTACGCCACCATCGGCGTCTACATCTGTTACGATCGACACTTCCCCGAGGGCGCCCGGCTGCTCGGCCTGAACGGCGCCGAGATCGTCTTCAACCCGAGCGCCACCGTGGCGGGGCTGAGCGAGTACCTCTGGAAGCTCGAGCAGCCCGCGCACGCGGTCGCGAACGGCTACTTCCTCGGCGCGATCAACCGCGTCGGCACCGAGCCGCCGTGGAACATCGGCGAGTTCTACGGGCAGAGCTACTTCGTGGACCCGCGCGGGCAGTTCATCGCGGAGGCGTCGCGCGACAAGGACGAGGTGGTCGTCGCGGAGATGGACCTCGACCTCATCGAGGAGGTGCGCCGCACCTGGCAGTTCTACCGCGACCGCCGGCCCGACACGTACGGCGACATGACCGAGCAGCTCCCCTGACCGAGAGGACCCGATGAGCATCCTGATCAAGAACGGCCGCGTCGTGACGGCGGTCGACGACTATCACGCCGACATCTTCATCGACGGGGAGAAGGTCACCCAGATCGGCAAGGACCTGAACGTCCAGGCCGACGAGGTCATCGACGCCAAGGACCGGCTGGTGATCCCCGGCGGGATCGATCCGCACACGCACCTGGACATGCCCTTCGGCGGCACCACCAGCGCGGACGACTTCGAGACCGGGACCCTCGCCGCCGCGCACGGAGGCACGACGACCATCGTCGACTTCGCGATCCAGTCGAAGGGCGAGAGCACCATCAAGGGGCTCGACACCTGGCACGCCAAGGCCGAGGGCAAGGCGACCATCGACTACGGCTTCCACATGATCATCACGGATCTGCCGGTCGAGCGGATGCCCGAGATGACGAGGCTGCGCGACGAGGGCGTCAGCTCTTACAAGCTCTTCATGGCCTACCCGGGCGTGCTCTACGTCGACGACGGCGTGCTCTACCGCGCCTTCCGACAGGCCGGCCTCGACGGCACCCGCATCTGCATGCACGCGGAGAACGGCATCGTCATCGACGAGATCGTGCGCGAGGCGGTCGAAGACGGGAAGGTCGACCCGAAGTGGCACGCCCTCACCCGGCCCACCCGCATGGAGGCCGAGGGCGTCTACCGCTCGATCGCGATCGCGGAGGTCGCGAAGGTCCCGCTCTACATCGTGCACCTCTCGAGCCACGACGCGCTCGAGGAGGTCAAGCGCGGCCGGGCCCGCGGCGTGAACGTGATCGCCGAGACGTGTCCGCAATAC
The DNA here is from genome assembly GCA_004213565.1 of Sandaracinaceae bacterium. Lineage (GTDB taxonomy): Bacteria > Myxococcota_A > Polyangia > Polyangiales > Sandaracinaceae > JAVJQK01. The sequence goes on along the minus strand of SHBB01000047.1, from coordinate 18,689 downwards.
CTTTTGCTGGACCAGAGCATCTACGACCAGGGCTTCGAGGGCGCGAAGTGGGTGATGACCCCCGCGCTCCGCGAGCAGTGGAACCAGGACTCGCTCTGGCAGGGCCTGCAGTTCCGCGATCTCGAGACCATCGCGACCGACCACTGCCCCTTCTGCTTCAAGGACCAGAAGGAGCTCGGGCGGGACAGCTTCACCAAGATCCCGAACGGCGCGCCGGGCGTGGAGAACCGCATGAGCGTCATCTACGACGCCGGCGTGGTGAAGGGGCGCATCTCGCTCAACCGCTTCGTCGAGCTGACGAGCACCGCCGCCGCCAAGGCGTTCGGGCTCTTCCCGAAGAAGGGCACCATCGCGGTCGGCTCCGACGCGGACATCGTCATCTTCGATCCGGAGCGCAAGGAGACCATCTCGGTCGACAACGAGCGCACGCACCACATGAACGTCGACTACTCGGCTTACGAGGGGCGCGAGGTCCAGGGCTGGACCGACACCGTGCTCAGCCGCGGCCGGGTGGTGATCCGAAACGCCAAGCTCGAGACGAAGGGCGGCGGCCAGTTCATCAAGCGCGCCGGCGTCGGCGAGCTTCTGCGCTGAAGAGCGCGTCGAAAGCAGCACATGAACGACATCAAGGACACGCAGAAGGTGCGGGCTCCGTTGACCAGTGAGCAGGTTCGGAAGAAGCACGCGGAGCATCTGTTCCCCGCCGTCGCCAACTTCTACGAGGAGCCCGTGGTCCTGGCCGAGGGCAAGGGCACCCGGCTGACGGACCTCGACGGGACCGAGTACCTCGACTTCTTCGGGGGCATCCTCACCGTCTCGCTCGGTCACTCGAACGAGGAGATCAACGCCGCGGTCATCGCGCAGATCCAGCGCCTGACCCACGTGAGCACGCTCTACCCGACCGTGCCGATCGTAGAGCTGGCCGAGAACCTCGCGAAGGCCGCCCCCGGCGCCCTGGAGAAGTGCTTCTTCACCGCCAGCGGCACCGAGGCCGACGAGACCGCGGTGATGATGGCGCAGGTCTTCACCGGCAACACCGAGCTGATCGGCCTCCGCCACGGCTACTCGGGCCGCTCCCTGCTCGCGCAGTCGCTGACGGCCCACAACACCTACCGCGCCGTCCCCTCGCAGATCGCGGCCATCAAGCACGGCCTCGCGCCTTACTGCTACCGCTGCCCGCTCAAGCTCGAGTACCCGAGCTGCGGCGTGGCCTGCGCCAAGGACCTCGACGAGCTGATCCAGACGACGACCACCGGCCGCATCGCCGGCATGCTCGTCGAGCCGATCCAGGGCGTCGGCGGCTTCGTGACCCCGCCCAAGGAGTACTTCCAGATCGCGCAGGAGATCATCGCCAAGTACGGCGGCGTCTTCATCGCGGACGAGGTGCAGACCGGCTTCGGCCGCACCGGCAAGATGTGGGGCATCGAGCAGTACGGCGTCGAGCCGGACATGATGACGATGGCCAAGGGCATCGCGAACGGCTTCCCGCTCGGCGCGATCGTCACCACCGCCCCCATCGCAGACAGCCTGAAGAAGGGCTCGATCAGCACCTTCGGCGGCAACCCCGTCAGCTCGACCGCGGCCAACAAGGTCCTCGAGATCATCGAGCGCGACAACCTCACGGGCAACGCCGAGCAGATGGGCGGCGTGCTCCGCGCGGGCCTCGAGGCGCTCCAGAAGAAGCACCCGAAGATCATCGGCGACGTGCGCGGCATGGGCCTCATGCAGGCGCTCGAGCTGGTGAAGGACGAAGAGGCGGGCGACCGCACGCCGAACCCGGCGGCGACCAAGGCGCTCTTCGAAGAGACCAAGAAGCGCGGCCTGCTCATCGGCAAGGGCGGGCTCTGGGGCAACACCGTGCGCATCGCGCCGGCCCTCAACATCGGCGAGGACGAGATCCGCGAGGGGCTGAAGCTCCTCGGCGAGTCCTTCGCCGCGATGGAGAACGCATGAAGGATCTGCCCACCGAGAGGCTCGAGAACCAGCTCCCGGACAAGGCGCCGCTCTACTCGCACGGCGAGGCGGTCACCGAAGCCAACCGCTGCATCTACTGCTCCGACGCCCCGTGCGTGCAGGCGTGCCCGACCGGGATCGATATCCCGACCTTCATCCACAAGATCGCGACCGACAACGTCAAGGGCTCCGCGCGAACGATCTTCAGCGACAACCTCCTCGGCTACAGCTGCTCGCGCGTCTGCCCGGTGGAGGTGCTCTGCGCCGGGAGCTGCGTCTACAACCACTGGGGCCGGCCGCCGATCGAGATCGGTCGCCTCCAGCGCTACGCGACGGAGACGGCCCTGGCGAGAGACGCGGAGCTGCTGAAGCGCACCCGCAAGGCGCCGACGGGCAAGAAGATCGCGTGCATCGGCGGCGGCCCCGCGTCGCTCGCGGCGGCGGGTCACCTCGCGCTCGACGGCCACACCGTGCACATCTACGAGAAGCGCGCCTACGCGGGCGGGCTCAACACGACCGGCGTCGCGCCCTACAAGCTCCACGCGCACGACTCGCTGAAGGAGGTCCAGATGATCCTGGCCCTCGGCGACATCGAGCTGAAGACGGGCGTCGAGATCGTCGACGGAGAGGCGAGCGACGGGCAGGTCTCGGCGCAGACCCTGCTCGGCGACTACGACGCGATCTTCGTCGGCATCGGCCTCGGGCCCGACAACTTCCTCCACGTCGAGGGCGAGGACGGTCCGGGCGTGGTCGGCGCCACCGAGTACATCGAGCAGCTCAAGCTCGACCCGGAGGCGAAGCTCGACGGCATCCGCACGGCGCTCGTGGTCGGCGGCGGCAACACGGCGATCGACGTCGCGCGCGAGCTCGCGCAGCTCGGCGTGCCGGAGGTCGCGATGGTCTATCGCAAGACCGAGGCCGCGATGAGCGGCTACGCGCACGAGATGGTCGGCGCCCGCAAGGACGGCGTCCGCCTGGTCGAGAACCGGCAGCCGGCCGCGGTGGTGCGCGACGGCGACCGGGTGGTCGGCCTCAAGGTGCGGGCCACGGACGACGGCGCGAGCGAGGAGACGATCCCCTGCGATCTGGTCGCGCTCGCGATCGGGCAGAGCCGGCTGACCCAGCTGGCCGCGGCGTTCGGTGAGGTCGAGCTCGACGGCAAGGGCCGCGTGCGGGTCGACGCCGAGACGAACCGCACCGGAAACCCGAAGGTCTACGCGGGCGGCGACTGCGTCAACGGCGGCAAAGAGGTCGTCAACGCCGCCCAACACGGAAAGCTCGCCGCGCGAGCGATCACCGCCTCCCTGGGAGCCTGAAGCATGGCCGATCTGAGCATCGACTTCTGCGGCGTGAAGTCGCCCAACCCCTTCTGGCTGGCCAGCGCGCCGCCCACCAACACCGGCGACCAGGTCAAGCGCGCGTTCGACGCGGGCTGGGGCGGCGCGGTGTGGAAGACCCTCGGCAACCCGATCGTGAACGTGTCGAGCCGCTTCGGCGGGGTCGACTACGGCTCCACGCGCATGATGGGGCTCAACAACATCGAGCTGATCACCGACCGGCCTCTCGAGGTGAACCTCAAAGAGATGCTCGACGTGAAGAAGCAGTACCCGAAGAACCTGCTGATCGCGTCCTTGATGGTCGACACCCGCGAGGAGTGGCACGAGATCATCCAGAAGGTCGAGGATGTCGGCTCGGATCTGATCGAGCTCAACTTCGGTTGCCCCCACGGCATGTGCGAGCGCGGCATGGGCTCGGCCGTGGGCGCGGAGCCGGAGGTCCTCAAGGCCATCGTCGGCTGGGTGATGGAGAAGGCGAGCATCCCCGTCATCGTGAAGCTCACGCCGAACGTGGGCGACATCGCCGAGCCCGCCACCGCGGCCTACGAGGCGGGCGCGGACGCGGTGAGCCTGATCAACACCGTCAAGTCGATCGTCGGCGTGGACCTCGACAAGATGGTCCCGCTCCCCGTCGTGGGCAACGGCTCGAGCAACGGCGGCTACTGCGGCCCGGCCGTGAAGCCCATCGCGCTCCACCTGCTCGGCCAGACCGCGAAGGTCTTCCCGAAGCCCATCAGCGGCATCGGCGGGATCAGCAACTGGCGCGACGCGGCGGAGTTCATGGCCCTCGGCTCGACCAGCGTGCAGGTCTGCACGGCGGTCATGCACTACGGCTACCGCATCGTCGAGGACATGATCGAGGGTCTGAACGACTTCCTCGACGAGAAGGGCATGAGCTCCGCGATGGAGCTCGTCGGCAAGGCCGTCCCTCAGTACAAGGACTGGGGCGACCTCGACATGAACTATCACGTCGTCGCCGACATCGACCCCGACAAGTGCATCGGCTGCCAGCTCTGCTTCGTGGCGTGCATGGACGGGAGCCACCAGTGCATCCACCTGCCGGGCATGTCGCACGAGGAGAAGGTCGCGGCGGGGCACGTCGCGTTCCCGAGCGAGGTCCCGGACCGGCCGGTCATCGCCAAGGGCGGCACCCCCGGCGCGCGCGTGCCCTTCGTGCATGAAGAGGAGTGCGTGGGCTGCAACCTCTGCGCGCTGGTCTGCCCGGTCGAGGGCTGCATCACGATGGTGGAGAAGCGCAAAGCGCCCGAGCCCATCACCTGGAACGACCGCATCCGCGCGGGCACCGATCTCGTGCCGGGCGGGCTCGACGCGACGCAGAAGGCGCGCGGGGCCCAGGCGGACTCCGGCGCGGAATAGCGTGGCCGGCAGCAACGTCCCGCCGGAGCCCATCGAGGGCGCCGATCCTGGCCTCTTCAACGACGACCTCGCCCCGACCCCGGCGGCGGGCAAGACGTGGAAGTGGAACAACATCGCGGCGCTCTGGGTGGGCATGGTGGTCTGCGTGCCGACCTACATGCTCGCCGCGGGCATGGTCTCCGAGGGCATGAGCTGGTGGCAGGCGGTGCTGACCGTCCTGCTCGGGAACGTCATCGTGCTCTTGCCGATGATGCTGGTGGGCCACGCGGGCACCAAGCACGGCATCCCCTTCCCGGTCTTGCTCCGCTCGAGCTTCGGCACCCTCGGCGCGAACATCCCGGCCATCCTCCGCGGCCTCGTCGCCTGCGGCTGGTTCGGCATCCAGACGTGGGTCGGCGGCTCCGCCATCTACACGATGATCAACGCCTTGACCGAAGACGCGATCGTCGGCGAGGCGCTCCCCGTGCTCGGCATCGACCCGGGGCAGGCGGGCTGCTTCCTCTTCTTCTGGGCGCTGCACGTCGTCTTCATCAAGTTCGGCACCGAGTCGATCCGCTGGCTCGAGACCCTCGCCGCGCCCTTCCTCATCCTGATGGGGCTCGCGCTCCTCGCCTGGGCGTACGTGCGGGCGGGCGGATTCGGCGAGATGCTCTCCACGCCGAGCCAGTTCGACCCGGGCGGCCCCAAGGAGGGGCAGTTCTGGAGCGTGTTCCTGCCGAGCCTCACCGCGATGGTGGGCTTCTGGGCCACGCTGTCGTTGAACATCCCGGACTTCACGCGCTTCTGTAAGACCCAGAAGGACCAGGTGCTCGGCCAGGCGGTGGGCCTGCCGCCGACGATGGCGCTCTTCGCGTTCATCGGCGTGGCGGTCACGAGCGCGACGGTGGTGATCTTCGGCGAGGCGATCTGGGACCCCGTCCAGCTCCTCGGCCGCATGGGCGGCTTCGCGGTGATCGTCGCGCTCTTCGCGCTCGTCATCGCCACGCTGACCACCAACCTCGCGGCCAACGTGGTCGCGCCCGCGAACGGCTTCTCGAACATCGCGCCCGAGAAGATCAGCTTCAAGATGGGCGGCTACATCACGGCCGGGCTCGGCCTCGCGATGTTCCCGTGGAAGCTGCTCGAGAGCACCGAGGGCTACATCTTCACCTGGCTCATCGGCTACTCCGCGCTCCTCGGCCCCATCGCCGGCATCCTCGTCAGCGATTACTTCGTGGTGCGCAAGACCGAGCTCGACGTGGAGGACCTCTTCCGCAAGCACGGCCAGTTCGCCTTCAGCGGCGGCTGGAACTGGCGCGCCCTCGTCGCGCTCGCGCTCGGTGTGTTCCCCAACGTGCCCGGCTTCCTCGCCGCGGCCGGCGCCGTCACCGATGTCGGCGACGTCTGGAAGAGCATCTACACCTACGCCTGGTTCGTCGGCTTCTTCATCAGCGGCGGCCTCTACGCCGCGTTCATGAAGCTCGCCCCGCCCCGGCCCGTGGCCGCGCCGGCCGTGTCCACCTCCTGAGGCTCAGCCCGCCACCGTCGCCCACGCAGCGAGCGCGGGCTCGAGCTCGGCGGCGCGGCGCAGCAAGCGGCGGAGGGGCGCGGCCTCGTCCGCTTCGGCCAGGCAGCTCTGGAGGTCCGACTCGCCCAGCTCCAGGAGCTCGGCGAGCGCCTCCTCGAGGTCCGGCGTCTCCACGAGCCGCCGCAGCGCGCCGCACTCCCCGGGCAGCTCGGCCTCGAGCGCCTGCGCGAGCGCCTCGACGTCGATGGTGGGAACCAACCGCATGCTCCGTCACTCTACGCGCGCCGGAGCGCCACGTCATAGCGCTCGAAGGCGGCGTCGTAGGTGAGGACCGGGATGGACTCCGCCATCGCCCGCGATCGCGACCTCCGCCCCACCCTCGACCTCCCGCAAGAGCTTGGAGAGGTTGGTCTTGGCCTCCTGGGCGTTGACGACCCGCTTGCCCACGCCGTCATTTGGTCTGGTCAGCTGGTCTGGTCAACCGCGTACGGCGGTGGTAGTGCGCGGAGCATGTCTCAGCCGCTGACGGCCTCGGTCGCGAACGCGCTCTCGCTCCCCGACGCCGGCGTGGCCGCGGTGCTCGCGCTGCTCGACGAAGGCGCCACCGTGCCCTTCATCGCGCGCTACCGGAAGGAGCGCACGGGCGGGCTCGACGAGGTGCAGATCCGCGCCATCCAGGAGCGGCAGGGCACGCTGAAGGCGCTCGCCGACCGGAAGCAGACGGTGCTCTCGGCGATCGAGGAGCAGGGCGCGCTCACCCCCGCGCTGCGCCGCGCCATCGAGGCCTGCGAGACGAAGACCGCGCTCGAGGACCTCTACGCGCCCTTCAAGAAGAAGCGCAAGACGCGCGGGTCGATGGCGCGCGACAAGGGCCTCGGGCCGCTCGCGGACCGCATCCTGGCCCAGCCGCGTGACGGGAGCCCGAAGCGCGACGCGCAGCCATTCGTGACGGGCGAGGTGAAGGACGTCGAGGACGCGCTGGCCGGGGCGCGCGACATCGTGGCCGAGACCGTCGCCGACGACCCGCGGGTGCGCGGGCTCGTGCGCGAGACCTTCCTGTCGCACGGGCGCATCCAGACCAAGGCCGCGCGCGGCAAGAAGAAGGAGCGCAGCAAGTTCGAGCAGTACTACGACTTCGCCGAGCGCATCGAGCGCATGCCGTCGCACCGCGTGCTCGCCATCCTGCGCGGCGAGTCGGAGGGCTTCCTGCGCTGGTCCGTGGACCTCGACCACGACCGGCTCGTCGGTCAGGTCGAGCGCGTGGTCGGGGTGCAGCCGGGCTCTCCCTTCGCGGGGCAGCTGCGCGAGGCGGTGAAGGACGGCTACGCGCGCCTGCTCACGCCGAGCCTGACCAACGACGTCAAGAGCACCCTCAAGGAGAAGGCGGACGGAGAGGCCATCGAGGTCTTCGCCGACAACCTGCGCGATCTCCTGCTCGCGGCCCCGCTCGGCGAGGTGCCCGTCCTCGCCATCGACCCGGGCATCCGCACCGGCTGCAAGTGCGCCGCGCTCGACGCCACCGGCCGCTACCTCGAGGACGACGTCATCTACCCGGACCGCCGCAGGGACGACGCGGCGCGCGCCCTCGTGAAGCTCGTGAAGAAGCACGGCGCGCGCGCCGTCGCGGTGGGCAACGGCACCGCGGGGCGGGAGACCGAGGCGTTCGCGCGCGAGGCGCTGAAGGACGCGGGCCTCGACGCGATGGTCGTCTCGGTCAGCGAGTCGGGGGCGAGCATCTACAGCGCCTCGGACGTCGCGCGCGAGGAGTTCCCCGACCTCGACCTGACGGTGCGCGGGGCGATCTCGATCGGCCGCCGCCTCCAGGACCCGCTCGCGGAGCTGGTGAAGCTCGACCCGAAGGCGATCGGCGTGGGCCAGTACCAGCACGACGTCGATCAGAAGCGCCTCGCGCAGAAGCTCGACGAGGTGGTCGAGAGCTGCGTCAACCAGGTCGGCGTGGCGCTCAACCTCGCGAGCGCGGCGCTGCTCTCGCACGTGGCCGGGCTCGGGCCCTCGCTGGCCAAGCGCGTCGTCGAGCACCGCGAGTCCGCGGGCCGCTTCACGCGTCGGAGAGAGCTCTTGAAGGTGAAGGGCCTCGGCCCCAAGGCCTTCGAGCAGTGCGCCGGCTTCCTCCGCATCCAGGGCGGCCGCGAGCCGCTCGACGCCTCCGCCGTGCACCCGGAGCGCTACCCCCTCGTCCAGCGCATGGCCAAGGATCTCGGGGTGTCGGTCGACGCGCTCGTCGGCGACGCGGCCCGCGCCCGCTCGCTCGACCTGTCTCGCTACGTCGAGGGCGACGTGGGCCTCCCCACCCTGCGCGACATCGTCGCCGAGCTCGAGAAGCCCGGCCGCGATCCGCGCGAGGCCTTCGAGCCGCCGCGCTTCCGCGACGACGTGCGCGAGATGGAGGACCTGAAGGCCGGCATGCAGCTCGAGGGCGTGGTGACCAACGTCACCCACTTCGGCGCCTTCGTGGACGTCGGCGTGCACCAGGACGGCCTCGTGCACGTCTCCCAGCTCGCCGATCGCTATGTCTCCGACCCCCGCGAGGTCGTCAAGGTGGGTGATCGTGTGCAGGTGCGCGTGCTCGAGGTCGATCTCCAGCGCAAGCGCATCTCGCTCTCGCGCAAGCAGCTGGGCTGATCAGTCGCAGCGGACGAGCGGCTCGAGCTCGCTCGCGCGGCCGTACATGCCCATGATCGCCTCGAGCTGTCCGCGCACGTCGTCGAGGGTCTCGTCCATCCCGTTGTCGTGCCCGGGGGTCTGGGCCACGCAGAGGAACTTCATCGCGCCGCACGCGTCGAGCGCGTCGCAGGCCCCGTTGAGCGCGGCCGCGTCCTCGAGCCCGAGGTCGCCGTAGTACGCCAGCCCGCCGATGAACACGAGGCGCACGTCGGCGGCCTCGCTGTCGAGCACCGCGCGGTACGGGTCCGCGGCGCGACGGCCGAAGACCGTCACGTCCGCCGTCATGCCCACCTCGAGCCGACCGATGTAGGCCTCGAGCCCCACCGCGCCCGCGCTGCCCGCCGTCGCCATCTCCCAGACCCGGGCCGGGGTGAGCGCGCCGATGCCCTCGGCCATGCCGTACGCGTGCGCGAAGCGCATCTCGGCCAGCAGGTGATCCTCGCCCGACACCGTCCAGTCGGGGCCGAGGCCGACCTCGATGCCCATCTCGAGCATCGCCGCGATGGGCGCCGTCTCGCCGTAGAGGATCAGATTGCTCGAGGGCGACCAGACCACGTGGGCGCGCGCCATCAGCGCCTCGGCGAGCTGCGCGTCGGTCAGCCCCATGGAGTGGATCAACAGCCCCACCCCGCTCCACGAGCCGTCGGGCGCCGCGAGCAGGCTCGTGCCCATGTGGCGGTTGCTGCGGGGGTCGCGTCCGGCGAACGAGTCGAACTCCGTGTCGATGTTGTTGCCCGTCACGCCTTCTTGCATGTGCACGGCGTAGCGCGTGGTGGGATCGCTCGGCGCCGCGAAGTCCTCGACCAGGCCCGCGGCGTCGCTGTCGGTGATGTCGCGCGGCGAGCCGATGGCGGTCCGCATGTGGTCGTAGCCGAGCCCGTGATGGTGATCGGCGTTCCGGGCGAGGCGGTTCAGGCACGAGCGGTTCGCGGACTGGCCCATCACCGTGGTGGTGCCGTGCACGATCGAGCGCAGCTCGCCCCACTTGGCCCCCGGGCAGATGCGCGCGTTCTCGTTGCGCCCGTCGGTGAACGGCAGGATGTGCGCCTCGTACGCCGGCACGTCCGACCAGATGTATCGGTTGTCGTAGGTCTCACCCGCCACCCACTCGCCGAGGAAGTCGTAGGTGAGGTGGTTGTGCGCGTCGATGAGCCCTGGGCTGATGACGCCGAACGTCTCGATCTCCGTCGCGGTCTCCGCCCCCGGGACCGCGCTGCAGTCGGCGGCCACGCACGCGATTAGGTCCCCGAGGATCAGCACCTCGCCGTCGACGATGGGCCCATCGGGCGCGAGCACCGTGCCGCGCAGCAGAAAGCCGCCCGATCCCGCGCGGGTCACGGTCGCGGGAGGGCTCGGCTCGGAGTTCGTCGGCAGCGGCCCCGCGTCGGGCGTCGGTCCGGAGTCGGGGAGCGGGCCGGCGTCGGTGGGGAGCGGCCCGGCGTCGCCCGGCCCCGCGTCGGGATCGCCCACGCGCCGCGTGCACCCCACCGCGACGAGCGCGGCGAGGAGGATCGGGAGCATCACACTTCCATGCTTCATCGCGGCCAGCCTACTTCAGAGCGGCCCCGACATCACGAGCCCGCGTCGCGGAGCTCACCTTCGAGCTCCGCCAGCCGGCGGGCCCCCGCCTCGTCGGTCAGGCTGAACCCGACGCCCGCGAGCATGGAGAGCAGGAACGCGGGCGGCAGCTCGCCGAGCGTCTCGAAGAAGCCCCCGACCCCGGGCAGCGCGGGCGCTCCGAACTTGAAGAGCGGCACCGCGAGGAAGCCGAACACCATGGCCGCGATCGCGCCGCGCCGCGTCATGCGCGCCCAGAAGAGCGAGAGGATCATCGTCGGGCAGAAGGTCGCGCTGATCCCGCTCCAGCCGAAGATCACGAACCAGAAGACCGTGCGATCGGGCGTGCTGATGGCGACGCCGACCGCGATGAGGAGGGCCACCATCGCCAGCAGGAAGGTCGCCGCGCGGCTCTTCCCCACGAGCTGGTCGTCCGGCAGGTCGGGGCGCTGCACCTTCTGATGCAGATCCCGCGCGAGCGCGCTGCCCGCGAGCACGAGGAGCGAGTCCACGGTGCTCATGATCGCGCTGAGCACGATGGCCACGAAGAGCCCCACCAGGAGGAGCGGCAGGAGGTGCTCCACGGCCATCGGCAGGACGTCTTCACCGCCGGTGCCGAGGACCTCGAGCGGCTGATCCGGCCCCGTCAGGATCGCGCGACCCAGCATGCCGATGAGCACCGCGCCCGCGTCGGACAGGACGGTGAAGACGATCGCGACCGTCGCGCCCTTGCGGATCTCGCCCTCGTCCTTCAGCGCGATGAAGCGCACGAAGATCTGCGGGGAGCCGAGGAAGCCGAGCCCGATGAGCGAGAGGCTGATGATGCTGACGACCGCCTCGACCGACCACCCGCCCGGGCCGGCGAGCGAGAGGAGCCCGGGATCGATCGCCGCGAGCGCGTCGGCCATGGGCGCGAACCCGCCGATCGAGACGAGCCCGACGAGCGGGAGGCCGACCAGCCCGAGGAACATCAACGAGCCCTGGAAGACGTCCGACCACGCGACGGCGAGGAAGCCGCCCGCGACGATGTAGACGAGCACGACCGCGAAGCCGACCGCGATGCCGACGTAGTAGTCCCAGCCGAGGAAGCTCTCGAACGCCTTGCCCGTCGCGTCGATCTGGGCGCTCACGTAGATCGTCACGAAGACCACGAGCGCGAGCGCGCTGATGATTCGCAGCAGATGCGAGCGGTCCCGGAAGCGATCCTCGAGGTAGTCCGGGACGGTGATGGACTCGTAGCGATCCGTCAGGCGCTTGAACGGGCGACAGAGGAGCAGCCAGGCCCCCGCGACGCCCAGCACCTCGCCGAGCACGACCCAGAACGCCTTGACGCCGACCGCGGCGCCCATGCCGGTCAGGCCGATCAGCAGCCACGCGCTCTCCCCGGTCGCGCGCGCGCTGAACGCGACGGCCCAGAACCCGAGCCCCTTCCCCGCCGCGAAGTAGTCCTCGATGTCCTTCATGCGCCGCGAGGCGACGACACCGATCAGCAGCAGGACGAGGAGATAGGCGGCGACGGCGACGAGCTTGACCAGCACTCGCCGAGGCTACCAGGTCGGGGACGCTCAGCCGCGTACGCGGCCCGCGACCACGCGCACCTCGCCCGGATCCCAGCCGAGCGCGCGCACGAGCCGCGCGACCCGGAGCATCACGATCTCCACGTCCTCGGCCCCGGACGAGAGCGCGAGGTAGCGGCGGTACGCGCGAACCGCCTCGGGCGCGTGCCCCATCGCCTCGTACGCGACGGCCAGGCAGCGCCAGGCGTCCGCGTCGTCCGGCCGCGCGTGCACGACCTCTCGCAGCGCGCTCGCCGCGGCCGGGAAGCGCCCCCGAAGGAGCAGGTGGCGGGCGCCCTCGACGGTGTCCGCCCCCGCGTCATTCAGGTGCGACACGTCGCGCGCAGGCTCGGCCGCGGCCACGCTCGGCGCGAGCGCCGCGAGCGCGAGGCAGACGCCGATCGCCCTGTCGATCCCCCCCATGCTCAGAACATGGATCACGCTCAGAACGATGTCGAGGAGAGGCGCTCGTCGCTCGACGGAACCCAGTGCGGCTCGAGACGCGCGCGCCGTCCCCCCGCGCTGACCCAGACGCCCCGCCACTCGCAGGGCACGCTCCACGTCCGGAGCGGATCGGCGTCGCGGTCGACGGCGAGCGCGGTGACGTGCAGATGCGGCTCGAGACTGACGCCGCTGTTCCCGACCCGCCCGAGCGGCGCCCCCACCTCGACCCGCGCGCCGACCTCGATCTCGGGAGGGATGGAGCCCTGCTCGAAGTGGAGCAGGTAGACGTGGTACCCGCCGTAGACCTGAATCCCGACGAGGTTGTTGACGGCGTCCAGATCGAGCGTGCCAGGGGTCTGGTCCGGCGCGTCGCGCACCACCTCGACCACGACGCCGGCCACGGGCGCGAGGACCTGGGCGCCCCACACGAAGAAATCGTCATTGCTGGCGCCCGCACCGCGAAACCGATCGCCTCGGTCGTCGGTGCGGACGAGGTCCCACGCGAAGTCGCCGTATCCGTTCTCCTCGAGGTGGTAACGCTCGTGTCCGGTGATCACCGTGGCCACGCCATCGAGCGGCACGCGCTCCAGGACGATCCCGCGCGACCGCATCGCGTCGCCGTATGTCTCTCCCTCGCGCGGCGCGCGCTCCTCCGCGAGCACCTCCCTCGAGCTGATGAATCGCAAGGAACGATCCTCGGGCCACTCGGCGAGGCCGGCCGGATCGAACAGAGCGTGCGTGCGCTCGTCCGAGGGCTCCCACCACCAGATCGCGTGGTCGTAGAGGGCGATCCGCTCCCCGATCGCGACGCCTCCGTCGCGGAGCGTCAGGCGCACCCACGCGTCGGGCGGACCCGCGTCCTCGACGATGCCGGCGTCGGATCCCGCGTCTCGCCCGGCGTCCTCTCCCGCGTCGACGCCAGCGTCACCTCCGGCGTCGACCCCGGCGTCGGTGGTTTCCGGCGCGTTGCACCCTGGCCCGGTGCACGCCAGGAGCGTGATCACGAGGAGGAACGTGTTTCGCGTCGACGCCATGACGCGGCTGAAAGTAGCAAGAAGGAGCGGAGCGGGCCGCCGCGGTCAGTGCAGCAGCGCGCTCGGCTGCACGTCGTCGAGCTCGCTCAGCGCGATCACGTATCCGGTGCGCGTCTCGGGCTCGCGCGTCCCCACCCAGACCCGGTAGCGGCCCGGGAGGAAGGACTGACGGATCACGGGGTGAGCGCCGTCGATGTCGTCCGCGCAGCGTGGCTCGCCGTCCGGCCCCACCACCATGAGCGTGGTGTCGGCGTGCGAGGCGACGAGGATGGCGAGCTCCGCGAAGGGCCGCGCCGCGTCGAGCACGAGATCCGGCGCCTCGGCCGCCCAGCCGTCGCAGCGCTCGTCGTATGCGTCCAGATCGACCGGCCCGCCCGCGGTCTCGCCGGTGCGTACGGTCGGATCCGGGATGAAGCCGGGGCTCACGTCGAGCTCCGCGAGGCGCGCCTCGTCCGAGAGCAGGTCGGGCTCGATCACCTCCTCGGGCGCCCCGGCCTCCTCGGGGGCCGTGGTGGTGGCGAGGCTCGGCATCTTCACGTCGTGCACGACCGGATCGTCGCAGCCCGCGAGGGCACAACCTCCGATGCCATATCCACCCAGCGCGAGCGTCGCGCCAAGGACCATCGCCTTGCCCTTGCGGGCCGCCCGGCAGCGCTCGATTCGCGTCGTCGCTTCGAGACTCGTCACGTCATCCTCCGGCGAGTCCCCCCGTCACTCCACCGCGTCTGCGGCGGAGGCGTCGTCCCCCGAGTCCGCCGGCCCGAAGCCGCGGACGTGATCGACGAGCACGGCGATGCCGCGGTCGTTGATCAGCGATCCGAACGCGGGCATCAGGCCTTGCCCCATCCGGATGGCCCGGGCGAGGTCCGCGTCGGCCCGGCTCGCCTGCCACTCCGCCGAGGTGAAGTCGGCGATCTGGGCGGGCGCCTGCGCTCCGTCTCCGCGGCCCTCGGCGCCGTGACAGCTCGCGCAGCGCTCGAGCCAGAGGGCGGTCACCGCGCGGCGCACCGTCTCGGGGTCGGGGGGCGCGCTCGGCTCGGCCGCGGTCCGCCCGGGATCGGGCTGAGAGGGCTGGACGTGGTCCGAGGCCTCCCACTGACGCAAATCCCGCGGCGCGTCGTCGCAGCCGGCCAGGACGGGGAGGCCGAGGGCGATCCCGAGGAGGGGCAGCACCCCGGCGACGGGGAGGATTCGGGCGAGAAGCCGCACCGGCAGAGGCATAGGCGAGCCGGCTCCGCGCCGCAAGCCGGACGAAGACTGCTAGATTCCGCCCGTGAGGCGCACACGGGCCGGTTGGTACCTCCGCGGCGGGCTGCTCGTCGTCACCTTCGGGATGGCGATGCTGGCGTTCGAGTCCGGGGTCGGTGTGAGCGATCGCGGGGGCGTGCCCGAGGGCGATCTCCTGACGCACATCTACTACTCCCTCGGGCTCTTCGTGCTCGGCGGCCTCGACCTCGGCATCCCGACGGGCGGGCCGACGCCCGCGCGCGCCCTCCTGTGGGTCGCCTACTTCGCCGCGCCGCTCATCACCACGAGCGCCGTGCTCGAGGGCGCGGTGCGGCTCCTCAAGCCCGAGTGGCTCGTGGCCCGGATGAGCCGCGACCACGTCGTGGTGGTCGGCGTCGGGCGGCTCGGCATGCTCTTCCTCGAGGCGCTCCGCGAGCGTCACCCCCGGATCCCCATCCTCGCGGTCGACCTCGACGCCCAGCGGGCGACGGTGCAGCTGGCCCAGGACCGCTTCGGCGCGCGCTTCCTCCCCGCCGACGTCCGCCTCTCCGCGACCCTCGACTCGCTCGCGCTCGAGGAGGCCCGCGCGGTGGTGCTCCTCACCCGCGACGATCTCGTCAACCTGGAGGTCGCCTGGCGCATCGCGGAGCGGCACCCGAGCCTCCGCGTGATCGCGCACGTCGCGGACCTGGGAATGCGGCGCATGGTCGACCGCGTCGAGCACGGGAGTGGCGTGAGCATCTTCAACTCCCACCGCACCGCGGCGCGCAAGCTCTACCAGGACCACCTGGCGGAGCACTTCAAGCAGACCGACCCGGCGGACGTCGTCGTGCTCGCGGGCTTCGGGCGCTTCGGGCAGACCATCCTCGAGTACCTGCACGCGGCCGCGGGCTCCGAGATCGGGCACGCGGTGATCGTCGACACCGCGGGCGAGCGCCAGGCGCGCCTCTTCCGCGCGCAGGTCCCCGGGACCGAGGCCATCCCGCTGTCGGTGCTCGAGCGCAACCTCGACGATCCCCAGAGCTGGGCGGAGCTCGAGGCGGTGATCGCCGAGCACCTGGTGGACGACCCGGTCGAGCCGGTCTTCGTGATCGGGACCGACGACGATCAGCTCAACCTGCGGAGCGCGATCGCCCTGCGGGCGCTGCACCCCGAGTCGCGCATCTTCGTGCGCTGCACCTACGAGTCGGCGTTCACCACGCAGATCGCCAGCACGATGCGGCTCGAGCTCCTCGCGGTCGAGGGCATGCTGCGCCAGGCGCTCGCGGAGAGGCAGAAGGAGTGGCTGACGCCTCCCGCCGACTGACCCGTCGACTGGCGCTGGCCGCCTCTCTCGCGCTGATGGGCGGCGTCGCGACCGCGCAGCCATCGACCGAGCCACCGCCGCTCGCCGCCTTTCACGGCGCGCTGGCTCGGACCGCGCGGGGCGAGGGCGTCACCCGGGTGATGGTCTGGGGCGCGTCCCACACCGCGAGCGATCAGTTCACCGGGTTCCTGCGCGCGCGCTGGCAGCGCCGCTGGGGCGACGCGGGGCCCGGGCTGGTGCTGCCCGCCTCGCCCTTCCCGCTCTACGATCACCAGGCCGCGCGCTTCGCACCGGCCGGGAGCTGGCGCGCCTCGAGGGTGCGCGGCCGTCAGCGCCAGGCCGACGCCTACGGGCCGATGGGCTTCGGGCTCGAGGCGCGGGTCGCCGCCGTCGGGTGGGTGGAGACCGATGACGAGGTCGACCGCGCGCGCGTCTTCCGCGGGCCCACCTCGGGTCGGCTCGAGATCCAGGCGGGCGAAGCGCGACGCGTGCTCCACGGAGGCGGCACCGAGCACGTGGAGTTGAGCGGCCGCTTTCGCCGCGTGACCGTGCGGGCTCGCGGACCGGCCCGCGTGCTCGGGCTCTCTCTCGAGCGCGACCGTCCGGGGGTGATCGTCGACGCGATGGGCGTCCCGGGCGCGCGCCTCCGCGATCGACTCCCCTGGCGCGACGACGCGCTCCGCGAGCAGCTCGAAGTCCTGTCCCCGGCGCTCGTGGTCCTGGCCTACGGCACCAACGAGGCGGGCTTCACCGGCCGGCCGATCCGCCGCTACGAGCGCGAGGTCGACGAGGCCGTGCGCCGCCTGCGCGAGGTGGCTCCGGGCGCCTCGTGTCTCCTGATCGGACCGAGCGACTGGCCTCGACGGAGCGAGGACGGAACCTACGTCGACCGCCCGAGGACGGCGGAGGTGATCGCCACCCAGCGCGCCGCGGCGCGTCGACACGGCTGCGCCTTCTTCGATCTCGTGGCGTTCCAGGGCGGCCCGCTGTCGATGCCGGGCTGGGTGGACCGAGGCCTCGCGCTCGGCGACCACGTGCACTTCACCGACGCCGGTCACCGTCGCCTGGCGAGCGCCCTCGACCGCGCGCTCCGGCCGCGGCCCCATTGACGGACCCATTGACGGACCCATTGACCGGCCGCGCCATTGACCGGCCGCGCCCATTGACCGGCCGCGCCCATTGACGCCGCCGCACCGAGCCGAGACGCTGGCGCCATGCGCTTCGCCTCCTTCGCCTTCATCCTCTTCCTCGCCGGCTGTGACTGCGCTGGCGAGCCCGACCCCGGCCGCTGCGAGAGCGACGACGACTGCCCCGGCGGCGCCTGCGTGGACGGGGTCTGCGTCGACGTCACGGAGATGGACGGCGGGCCGCTCGACGCGACGCCCTCCGAGGACGCGCCGCCGACCGCCTGCGACAGCGGCCTCGTCTGCGAGGGCGTGTGCTGCCCGACGAACCATCGGTGCGCCTTCGAGCGCTGCGTCATCGACCTCGGCCCCTGCGACGTGGACGACGACTGCGCGGGCGACAGCTACTGCGACGGCGAGGGCCGCTGCACGCCGTACGGCGTCCCGGCCGACGTGGTCAACGACCCCGAGTGCGAGCGGACCATCACGGTGGGCGACTTCACCCCCGACGAGCAGTGCCGCTGGGAGAGCCCACCCGCGGGCGACCCCTTCGAGACCTGGGGCAACGTCTACAGCGCGCCGCACGTCGCCGACTTCGACCTGGACGACGACCCCACCGTGCTCGCGCCCTCCATCGTCTTCGGCGGCTTCGACGGCTCGCGCGACGGCGCCATCCTCCGCGTGCTGGACGGGCGAACTTGCACCGAACAAGCGGCGCTGACGGACGCGGCGGACCGCCTCGTCTACGCGAGCAACTTCGCGATCGGTGATCTCGACGGCGCCGCGGACGGACGGCCCGAGATCGTCGCCGCCTCGCTGCTGGCCCGCGAGACCCCGGGCGGCCTCGTCGCCTTCCGCTACGACGCGAGCGCGGGGCGCTTCGAGCGCATGTGGTACGGCCGGCGGTGCGACCAGCCGGGGGAGCCGCGCCACACGCCGAACGACTGGACGAACAACAACGGCCCGTCGATGCACGACCTCGACGACGACGGCACGCCGGAGATCCTCTTCGACCGCTTCGTCTACGACGCCGACGGATGCCTGCTCAACCCGGGCGGGGTCTACACGAACTACCTCCGCCTCGGCCTCTTCGCGGTGGTCTCCGACGTCGACGGCGACGGGACCCCCGAGCTCGTGCGGCACGACGGCGTGTACGAGTGGGCGGGCGGAGACTGGACGCGCGAGGCCACCTGGGCGCCCTCCAACGCGGCCGAGGCCGAGCGGGTGGGCCACGTCGCGGTCGCGGACCTCGGTGACTTCCCCGGCGTGGCCGGCGACGCGCCAGGGAACGCGGAGATCGTTGTGGCGTCCGCGCCGAGCGAGACCTCGCCCGCCACCGCGACGGGGAGCGTGCGCGTGATGACGCTCGCGGGGGAGATCGTGTTCGGGCCGTACGACCTGCCGAACGAGCCGGGGGAGGTCGCGGGACGCGGCGGCCCGCCGACCATCGGCGACTTCGACGGGGACGGCCGGCGCGAGCTCGCCGTCGCGGGCGGCTCCCGCTACACGGTCTTCGACCTGGACTGCGACCTCGACGCGGGCGGCGGCCCCGGCTGCGCGCGCCCGGACGGGCTGCCGCGCG
>SHBB01000469.1 GCA_004213565.1 Sandaracinaceae bacterium | reverse complement strand
CTCGGTGCGCGCGTCCTCCTGAGCGCCCGCTGGACGCGATAGGCTCGCGGCCCATGAGCACAATCGACCTCCGATCGGACACCGTCACCCGACCCGACCCAGCGATGCGCCAAGCGATGGCGCAGGCGGAGGTGGGCGACGACATCTACGGCGAAGACCCCACCGCGCGTGCGCTCGAGGCGCGGGTGGCGGAGCTGCTCGGCAAGGAGGCGGCGCTCTTCGTCCCCTCGGGCACGATGGGCAACCAGATCGCGCTCCTCGTGCACTGTCGCCCGGGCGACGACGTGGTCGTCGGGGAGGACGCCCACTGCATGCTCTACGAGTCGGGGGCGGCGGCGGCGATCGCCGGGGTGCAGTTCTCGATCGCGGGGCGAGGCGGGCTCTTCGACGTGCCCGAGCTGGAGACGGCGCTCCGCCCGCCCGCGGCGTTCTACATGCCGCGCACGCGGCTGGTGGCGCTCGAGAACACCCACAACCGGGGCGGGGGCGTCGTGTGGCCGGCGGCGCAGCAGGCGCGCGTGATCACCCGGGCCAAGGCCCTCGGCCTCGCGACCCACCTCGACGGAGCGCGGATCTGGAACGCCGCCGTGCGCGATGGAGTGAGCCCGGCGTCCCTCGCGGCCGGCTTCGACACGGTGAGCGTCTGCTTCTCGAAGGGGCTGGGCGCGCCGGTCGGCTCCGCCATCGTGGGCAGCCGCGCGGCCATCGAGGAGGCGCGTCGGCAGCGCAAGATGCTCGGGGGGGCGATGCGCCAGGTCGGCGTCCTCTGCGCCGCCGCGCTGCACGCGCTCGAGCACAACCTCGGGCGCCTCGCCGAGGACCACGACAACGCGCGCCGGCTCGCCGAGGGCCTGGCGCAGCTCGACGAGGTGTCCATCGAGGTCGACCGCGTGCACACCAACATCGTCTGCTTCGACGTGGAGGACGCGCACGGCTTCGTGGAGCGCGCGCGCCAGGCCGGGGTGCTCCTGAACGCGATGACGTCGACGATGGTGCGCGCGGTCACGCACCTGCACATCACGCGCGAAGACATCGACCGGGCCCTCGCGGCGCTGTCCTGACCGTGTCTCTCGCGGCGCAGTCCTCCGCAGCGCAGTCCTTCGCGGCGCAGTCCTTCGCGCAGCCCTGACGAAGAAAAGGCGCGCGTCCCGCGGGAACGCGCGCCCTCTTTGGCGCGGAGCCGACCTCGGAGAGGACGTCGGCCGGAGCTAGAGCTCCTCTTCGGCCGGCTCCTCGACGTCGTAGTCGTCGAGGTCTTCTTCCTCGTCTTCTTCTTCCTCTTCGTCGTCGTCGAACTCGGGGTCGTTGTACTTGACCTCCACGTCGACGTCGGAGAGCGCCTGCTCGAGGATCTCGAAGAGGTCGTCGACTTCGTCGCCCGCCCACTCGTCGAGCACGTCGGAGACGAACTCGTAGAAGTCGCCGGAGTCGATGCGTCGCTCGATCTCCTCGATCTGCTCGTCGTTGAAAGCGTCCATGATGTCTTCGCGGAGGGTGTCGGTGTCACCCTCCTCGATCGCATCCGTGGCCGAGAGCCGAATCTGCCGGACGGCGCGCTTTCGCAGGTAGATTTCCATCCCAAAGGCCCTTCTCTGAAACTGACGGCGGCTCGAATATAGGAGGGGGGACCACCCTGTCAACACGGTCCGGTTCCCACGATTCGGGCCCTTCTTCGAGGCCCGCGTTACCATGCTCCGGATGCGTCGTCACGCGCTGTTCGTGTGGGTCTTCGGGCTGGCCGTGATGGGTCCGTTGCACGCGTCCGCGCAGGAGTCGGCGGGCGCGGCGAGGGCGCGTCACGTCGAGCCTCCGCCGGCCCCGATCGATCGCGACCCCGAGCTCCTCGTCGGGGTGCGCCTCGCGGGGATGTTCCCGCTCGAGAAGACCGACATCTGCCCGGGGGACTCCCTCTGCGTGCTGGGCGCGGGCGCGGCGGCGGGCATCGAGATCGAGCGGCGTTGGCCCTTCGGGCTCGGCGTGCTGGTCGGCTACGACGCCTGGTTCGTCGACAGCGGCGGCGTGTTCGAGCTGGGCGTGGTCCAGGCCGTGCGGGCCGCCCTGAGGTACGTCTTCGCGTACGAGCACCAGTGGCATCCGTCGGTGCACATCGGCGCGGGCGCCCTCGTCTTCGGCGACAGCGGCCTCGTGTCGACCATCGGGGGCGCGCTCGAGGCGGGGGCGGGGCTCGAGCTCGAGCTGACCGAGTCGGTCTCCCTCGACGCCGGGCTCTCGGGCTGGCTCTTCACCACGAGCCCTTTCATCACGGGCCGCGATCGGACCCGTCGATCGGAAGGCCTCGGGATCAACTTCGCCCTCCAAGTCCACGTCGGGCTGGTCATCGTCGCCTCCAGCGGAGACTGACCGAGCGCCCGCGACGGCGTCGTGCTTGACGTGCGCCCCCGCCCCGGGTTCCACTGCGCGCGGCATGGTCGTCTGCAAGAACTGCGGCGCACAGAACCCCGAGTCGAGCCTGTATTGCCAGGACTGCGGCTCACGCATGGGGGACTGGAAACCGGCCGAGGGAGCGAGCCGCATGGCCACACCTCCCACGGGCCTGTCGCGCGATCGTGGCAAGAGTGATCAGCGGCCATGTCCGCGGTGCGGGGCGACGAACGCCACGCACATGCGCTTCTGCAACAACTGCGGGTTCCAGCTCGAGGCCGAGGCGGCGGCGTCGCCCCCGTCGGCCGCTGCGGCCCCACCCGCCGCCGGCGCCGGTGGCAAGGGCACCGTCTGTTGGCGTTGCTACGGCGTGGGCGATCCGGGCGCGGAGTTCTGCAAGTTCTGCGGAGCCCGCTACGCGGACGCGCCGGCCGCGCAGCCGGACGCGCCACCCGCGGCGCCCGTCGCTGCGGCGCCCGTCGCCGCCGCGCCGATCGCCTCGGCGCCCGTGGCCGCCGCCCCGGCCGTGCAGCGCGCGCCGTCGGAGCGACCCCGCCCGGTCGCGACCGCGGACGGCACGGCGCCGCTCACCCTCGTCTCGATCCTCAAGGACGGCTCGGACGGGCGCCGCTACCCCATCTATGGCGAGGTCACGGACATCGGCCGCGAGGAGGGCCAGATCATCCTCGGCGACGATCCCTACCTCTCCCCGCGTCACGCCCGGGTCGTTCAGAAGGCCGGACAGCTGCTGATCCGCGACCTCGACAGCGTCAACGGGGTCTATGTCCGCATCCGGGAGCCCGTGGACCTGTCCGACGGTGATATGATGCTGCTCGGTCAGCAGGTCCTCCGGTTCGAGGTGCTGGCGGAGACGGAGCTACCCCTGGGTCCCGCGACACAACATGGAGTGATGGTCTTCGGTACCCCCGAGGTGCAGCGCATCGCGCGCCTGGTCCAGTACACGACGGAAGGGGTGGGCCGGGACGTGCATTACCTGTATCGTGACGAGACCGTGGTCGGCCGGGAACAGGGTGACCTGGTCTTCACGGATGACCCCTTCATGTCTCGACGACACGCCGCGATCACCGTCGATCGAGCGAGCCGCCGCTTCGTGCTCCGCGACCTCGGCTCGTCCAACGGGACCGCGGTGCGATTCCGGGGCGAGCGCGCCCTCCGCCCCGGCGACCAATTCCGTGTCGGCCGGCACCTCTTCCGCTTCGAGTCCGGAGGCGCCGCATGAGCGGTAAGAAGTCCAAGCGTCCGGCCTCGCACTCGGGGTCCAGCCTCACCGACGCCGTCGTGGCGGCCCTCGCCGAGGTGGACGACCAGACCGAGGCGGGCGGCGAGCCGGCCCCCGCGGCCGAGGCCGGCTGCGCGCAGACCGACCAGCAGGCCAAGGGCGCGGCCAAGCAGCCGCCGTTGGTGAGCGAGCCGCCGCTCGCGTCGGGCGCGCCCGAACCGGCGACGGCCTCCCCCATCAACGGCGCCGACGGGTTCCGCAGCGGGCCCGGCTCGTTCGCCGACCTCACGCGGCGCTGGGCCGGCCTACCGGCCGCGACCCCGGCCCACGGGTCGAACGGCGGACCGAGCGCGGACGCCTCTCCCCCGACGCCGGACGAAGCGGGCTCCGAAGCGGCGGGCTCCCAAGCGGCCGGCTCCCAAGCGGCCGAGCCGCCGCTGGTGTCCGAGCCGCCGCTGCCCGCGGAGCCGGCCGTCGTCGTCGCGTCGGACGCCGATGGCGACGGTGAGCCCGCCGAGCCGGCCGCGGAGGAGCCGGACGCGGCTGGCGCCGACGCGCCCGCCGCGGACGATCCCACCGCGACGCTCGAAGACGCGACCCTCGAGGTCTCGTCGAGCGCCGAGCCCGGACCGATCGAGGTCGTCTACTACGGCCGCACGGACGTCGGCCTCGTGCGCGAGCACAACGAGGACAACTTCACCGTCGCCGACCTCGACGCGGAGGTGCGCGACAACGAGACGCCGCGCGAGACCGTCGTGGGCGAGCGGGGCCTGATCTTCGCCGTGTGCGACGGAATGGGCGGCGCCGCCGCGGGCGAGGTCGCGAGCCAGATGGCCGTCGACACCGTGCACGAGGTGATGAGCAGCGCCACGCCGGGCGACCGCGACGACTTCGCGCGTCGCCTCGTCCGCGCGATCGAGGAGGCCGGCTACCGCATCTTCAGCGCGGCCAAGATGGACCGCACCCGGCGGGGCATGGGCACGACGGCCACCGTGGCCGGCCTCGTGGACAACGTGCTCTTCGTGGGGCAGGTGGGCGACAGCCGCGCCTACATCCTGCGCGGCGATCAGTTCGAGATGATCACCAAGGACCAGTCCCTGGTGAACCAGCTCATCGAGGCCGGTCAGCTCACGGAGGAAGAGGCGGAGGCCTTCGAGCACTCCAACATCATCCTCCAGGCGCTCGGCACCACCGAAGAGGTCACGGTCGACCTGACCTTCCTCGAGGTCCGCAAGGGCGACCGGCTGATGATGTGCTCGGACGGGCTCTGCGGGCTCGTGCACGCCGACATGATGAAGGAGGTGCTGCAAGGCACCCGGCCTCAGGAGGAGGCGTCGCAGAAGCTCATCCAGATGGCCAACGCCGGCGGCGGCCACGACAACATCACGGTCATCATCGCCGACTTCGACGGGGACGGGCTCTCCGAGGCCGAGTCGGCGAAGGTGCTCTACCAGCAGTATCCGCTCCCGCCCGACGAGTCGGGACGCGATCCCTCGATGCCTCCGCGCGAGACGTCGATGAAGGCCGGGGCGACCAAGCCCGGCGCGGACGTCAAGCGCAACGGCGATCCGAACGACGTCGAGGTCGCCTCGCCCTCCTCTGGTGGGAGCAAGGCGTGGGTCCTGCTCTTGCTGGTCATCGTGCTCCTCGCGCTCATCGCGGGGGCGTGGCTGGCCATGAGGGGGCTCGGGACCGACGGCGCGGCCGACGGCGACGCGACGCCGCCCGAGCCCATCGTGGAGGAGCCCATCGGACAGGAAGAGGTCCCCGTCCCGCTGGAGGACGAGACCTTCGACGAGCCGACGACCGAGGCGCTGCCGTCCGAGACGGCGGATCAGGGCTCCATCGCGATCTCGACCGATCTCTCTGCGGGCACCCTGTACGTGAACGGGCAGCTGCACGGGCCGCTCGAGGACGGCATGGAGCTGGAGCTGCCGCCGGGAGCGTATGAGCTCGAGGCGCGCGACGGGGAGGCCCAGGTCGCCCGCCAGACCGTGACGCTGGAGGCCGGCTCGGCCGTCGACGTCGACCTGAGCGTGCCGGCCGGCCAGCTCGAGGTGGAGGGTCCGGCCGATCCACCGCCGGAGACGCGCCGACCGGAGCCCAACACCCAGCGGCCGCAGCGTGGGAGCGGACGCTCGGGCGGTCGCAGCGGTCAGCGCGACGGGCCTCTGCCCTCCAATCCCTTCTGACACCGCGGCGGGCCCCGATGATCCGCCTCCACCAGACGTTCGGTGCGCACACGGGCCGGGTGCTCGAGCTCGACCGTGACGTGATCCGGCTGGGGCGCCTGCCCGACAACGAGGTCGCCTTCGACCCGCACGCGGACCTGGACGCCTCCGGGCGCCACGCCGAGATCCGGCGCGAGTCCGGGGCCTGGGTGCTCGTCGACGTGGGCAGCCGCAACGGCACGCTCGTGCGTGGTCAGCCGGTCACACGCCACACGCTCACCGACGGCGACGAGATCGAGTTCGGGGTCGGCGGGCCGCGCGTGCGGGTGGAGCTCCCGGGGAGCTCTCCCGGCCGGCCTGGGCAGATGACGGCCGAGGCGACACCGGTCAGCGCCCCCGGGGCGTGGGCGACGGGGCCGGCCACGCCGGTGGAGCAGAAGTACGACGCGATCCAGCCGCCCGCGCTCGGACAGGTCGCGCACCCTACGCCGCCGCCTTCGCCTTTCGCGGGGCAGCCGAGCCCGGCGCCGATCTCGACCCCGGGGTACGCGCCGCCCGGACACGCGCCTGCACATGGGCCGCCGATGTCCGCCCCGCCTTCCGGAGGGCCGCGCTACGGGCAGCGCACGGTCGGCATGATGATCCAGGCCGCGCTCCAGCAGGCCGACGCGCAGCGGCAGCAGGGCGGCAACCGCTCGACCGCGTTCATCCGCGCCGTCGCGCACGAGGCCGCGCAGTCGAGCTCGCGGGGCCTGAAGATCGCGATGGGCCTGCTCGGCCTCCTGCTGTTCCTGACGCTCGGCGCGGTGATCGCCCTGTTCTTCTACGCGCGCTGGCAAGAGCAGTCGCTCCGCGACGAGAACGTACGGCTCCAGCGTGAGATCGCCGACCTCGGCGTGGACGAGTCGACCGAGCGACAGGAGCTCGAGCAGCGCATCCAGTCCCTCAACGACCAGCTCTCGGAGGAGCAGTCGGCGACCGGGACCATCATCGCCGAGCAGAACGGGCAGGCGGTCTGGGTGCTGCTCTCCACACGCAGCGGCGGCCAGCGAGAGGTGATCTGCAGCGCGTTCGCGGTGCGCGAGCGCATCCTGGCCACCGCGGCGCACTGCGTCGGCGCGCTCGAGCGAGAGATGACGCGCAGCCGCGAGGTCCGCGCCGTCCCGAACGGCGGAGGCGCGGCGCTCCAGATCGAGCGGATGTGGCGCCACCCACAGTACGCGTCGGACGTGCCCGCGAGCCCCGACGTGGGGCTGCTCCGGGTCAGCGCCCCGACCTCGCAGCAGGCGCAGCTGGCGGACATGGCGCAGCTGGTCGCGCTGCGAACCGGCGACGACGTGTTCGTGCTGGGCTTCCCGGCGGCGATCGCGGAGGAGGGCGCCCCGGCCGCGGGCATCTCGACCGGGGTGGTGGGCCGGCTCACCGCCTTCGACGGGAGCGACCCCGGCAACGCCGCGCTCCGCCACCTGGTCTCCCACAGCGCCTTCTCGGACGAGGGCACCGCGGGCTCCCCCATCTTCGACCGTCAGGGCCGCGTCGTGGCCATCAACGCGGGCAACTACCGGGCCCGGCGGCGCGTCGTCGACACGAACACCCGCGTCGCCCGCACGGTCGAGAGTGAGACCCCTTACGCCTGGGGCGTGCGCGCCGATCTGCTCCTGCAGCTCCTCGCCGGCTTGCCGCCGTAGGAACTTCGAGCACACCTTCGGCGTACCTGGGGGCGACATGAAGAGTATCTGGCAGGCTTGTCTGCTCGCGCTGGTGTGTCTCACGCCGGCCATGGGCCACGCGCAGAGCGCCGGGGCCGTGCGGCGTCTCGTGACGCACGGGCGCATGGAGCGGGGTCCCGCGCGGGCGCTGGCGCGGCTGGCCCACGAGCGCCTGGTCGAGAACGCGCGGAGCGGCGGGGACGGCTATGACCTGCTGCGTCAGCGGCTCGGGGTGCGCTTGTTCGGCGGCCCCGGGGACACGCGCGCGGAGTACGACGCGCGCCTGCGTCAGGTGCTCGCGCGGCTCGCACAGGGGCTCACGGAGTCGAACCTCGAGGATCTGTTCTCGTCGGGACAGGAGCCCGCGCTCTTCTGCGCGCGCACGCTGCGCCTCCCGATGGGCGACTGCGACGCGCTCGTCGCCGCGTCGCTCCGCATGGACGCGGACCTGCCGCACCTGCCGCCCGAGGACGGCGCCGCCCTCGAGCAGGAGCTGAGCCAGGCGGGCCTGAGCGCGGCGCAGGCCCGGGAGGTGCGGGACGCGATGCATGCGGTGCTCCTGTCCGTGCCGTCGTCGATCGACGAGACCCCTCGTGACCGGCGGCTCGGCGCGCTCCTCGCCGCGTGTCCCGGTGGCCTGACGGATCTGGGGGCCCAGGTGCGCGCGTGGCACCTC
>SHBB01000468.1 GCA_004213565.1 Sandaracinaceae bacterium | reverse complement strand
AGGCGCGTCACTCGCTCCGAGCTGAGCCGGCGCGTGCCTTCGGGGCCGTCGCGCCCCTCGAGCAGCTCGCGCGGGGAGACGAAGCGCGGGCCCGTCACCTCGCCGCTCGCCAGCTCGTTGAGGCCGGCGAGCATCACCTGGTCGCCGTCCTCGAGCGCGCCCGCGAACGCCAGGGCCGCCATCTCCACGAGCCGGCGCGGGTCCGAGTCGTCCATCGAGCCGGAGTCGTCGAGCACGAGCAGGTACTGCCCGTACGACGCCTGCTGGGCCGAGGCGGGCGCGGCCGCGAGGGACCCGGATAGACAGGCGAACAGAGCCAGTGCGAGCGGTCGCGTCATCGTCGCGGGCACGGTAACAGGCTTCTCCGAGCGCTGACGAGAACGCGCGGCGTCCCGCCTTCACGGCACCCGCTCGAAGCGCGCCTCCACCCCGAACGCGGCCAGGGCCGTGCGGCCGCTCGCCGCCGGGTCCCCGGTGGTCCAGGCCGTCGTGGCGCGGGTCGGTGCGTGCGCCATACCCCAGCGCGCGTGCGCCACGCGGGTCGTCTCGACCGAGGGGTCCACGCATCGCTCGAGGTGGGGGAAGCGCCGCGCGATCGCGTCGGCGACGGCCGGGTAGTGGGTGCAAGCGAGGATCACCACCCGGGCGTCGGACACGGGGCCGCAGATCGCGTCGAGGCACGCGTCGAGCGCCGGCCCCTCGAGCACGCCCGCCTCGATCAGCGCCGACAGGGGCTGCGCGACCCGCTGCCTCACGCGCACGCCGGCCGCCTCGAGGGGGCGCGCATAGAGGCTCGAGGCGACGGTGCGCGCGCCTCCCAGCACGAGCACCTCGGCGGGGGGCGCCGCGAGCACGGCGTCGAGCGTCGGCGAGATCACGCCGAGCACGTCCTGCAGCGTCGCGGCGGCGTGGCGCACGCGCGGGTGGGAGAGCACGGTGCTGGCCGCGTTGCAGCCGACGACCACGTGGGTGCAGTCCGCGGCGGACAGCCGCTCGAGGCAGCCCGCCACCCGCGCGGCGAGCGCGTCCTCCTCGAGCTTGCCGTAGGGGGTGAAGCCGGCGTCGCTCAGGTACAGCGCGTCGTCGGCGACGCCGAGCGCGAGCAGGCGCTGGTGCACGCCGAGCCCGCCGATGCCCCAGTCGAGCGTGCCGAGCTTCATGGATAGGACAGCGCGTCCAGGCGCGCCTCGCGGAAGGGGCCCGTGTCGAAGGCGATCACGCGCGCCCGTCGACCCACGTTGAGCGTCCACATCTGCCCGGCGGGGAAGCGGCTGTGGAGGTACCAGTCGTACTCGTGCAAGGCGCGCATCGGGTTGTGGGCCAGCACCCTCGCCCACTCGGGAGAGCGCACCAGCGCGCGCAGGCGTCGTTGGTACGAGGGGGTGCCGAGCGCTCGCGCGAGCACGCGCCCTCGGTCCCACGTGGCGCGCGGCAGCTGCCAGAGCGACGCGGGCTTCTCGACCATGTCCACGACCAGCAGCCGGCCGGACGGACGCAGGACACGCCCGAGCTCCCGCACGATCGGATCCCAGTCGAGGTAGCGGAACGACAGCATCGAGATGGCCGCGTCCACGCTGGCGTCGGGCAGGGGGATGGAGGGCCCGTCCACGTGGGCGATCGAGACGTGCGCCAGCTGCGTGGTCCGCGCGCGCGCCCGCTCCACCATGCGCGCCGAGGCGTCCAGGCCCACCCCGCTCGCCACCCGCGGCGCGAGCTGCGCGAGGAGCGCGCCGTTGCCGCAGCCGAGGTCGAGCACGTCCGGGCGCGGCGGGAGCGCGTCGAGCCGAGACTCGATCCATCGCACCTCGTCGTGTCGCACGCGGATGTCGTCGAACACCGCGTCGTAGGCCTCGGCCACCCCGTCGTAGCCGACCGCTGCGTCTCCTTCGGGCGCGAAGCGTCGCATGGGCTCGGCCGCCGTGAGGCCCGCGTACTTGCGCGCCGACGCGAGCAGCCCGTGAGACTTCTTGCCCGGGCAGCCGAAGACGTAGAGCGGGTGATCGTCGCCGCGGAGCCCGGGCCAGACGAAGCGATCCGGCGCGGCGGAGAACGCGGTGTACCAGTGGTATCCGTGGGCCGGCACCCCGAAGGTGCGGGCGAAGAAGGGCGCGAACCAGCGGGCCGAGCGGCAGGCGTGAAAGTAGGCCTCGGCTCCGGGCGCGAAGGGGATCTCGAGGGTCTGCCACTCGCGCGGGCTGAGCTGCTCGGGCCAGTCGGTCGAGCCGAACATCGGCCCGTACATGCCGGCGTGGGCCACGATGTGTAGCGCCTCGAAAGTCTCGCCCCGGGCCGCGAGGTCGGCCAGGACACGGCGCAGCGCTCGCTTGCTCTCGACGCGCTCGACCCGGACCGCGCGCTCCGGGTCTTCGCGTCGCAGCCCGTCGCCGAGCGTGCGCGCGGCGCGCTCGAAGCTGGGGCCGCCTTCGCGATAGTGGGTGGTGTAGACGACCAGGATCACGGGTGCTGCTCGGCCGTCGCAATCTGGCCGACGCGCCTTCCGCCCGCAACCGCGCTCAGAGGCCGCGCGCCGCGAGATCGAACGCGAGGTTGCGATAGAAGCGCACGTAGTCCCAGCCGGTGCGGCGGTTCGGGCGGTGGTCGTTCACCTGGCCGACGACGTCGAGGTGATCCGCGGGCACGCAGCCGCGGAAGGTGCCCCAGCGCGCGCCCTCGACCGTGGAGACCCCGTCGTGCGGGCGCAGCTCCCGGCCGTGGGCGACGATGGGCGCGGTGGGCACGAACGCCGCGAACATCACGTCGCGCTCGAAGTCGTGCGTCAGGACGCGGCCCTGACACGCCTCCTCGAGCCGGCCCCGCCAGCCCGGGAGCGCGAGCCCGCCCGCGTACGAGGCGCTCGCCCACGACTGGTAGTCCACGCGCGGGTCGTCGACGTGGGTGGCGTTGAACTCGACCATGCCGCGCTCCGACATCGAGGCGAGCGCGGCCACCAGCGCGACGTCCGCGCCGTCCTGTCCGTAGAGCCGGCTCGCCTGGACCCCGAAGAGCTCGAGGAGCCAGCGCCCCGCGTCCCCGGCGCCGATGCGGTCGCCCGCCTCGAGCGCCTCGATGACCATGTCCGCGACCGCGGTGCCCTGATGCGGCGCGCTGATCGTGGTCACGCTCGCGACGCGGTCGCCGTAGCCGAGGCCGGCGGGGCTCACGAGGTAGCGGCAGTCGATCCCGCCCATCGAGAAGCAGACGAGGTTCACCTTCTCGTGGCCGGCCTCGATGAGCGCGTCGACCTGCGCGGCCAGCGCCTCCGCCCGGACCTGCGGCGTGTTGAAGGCGGGCACGTCGCCCGCGACCAGACGGTGCCCGTCCTCGCGCAGCGCGTCGATGATGTCGTCGTGGAAGCGCCAGAAGTTCTCGGTCGTGGTGTTGAAGCCGTGCGCGAGCACGATCGGATGGCGCGTCGCCTCCCCCGCGGGCGCTTCCCCGAGCGGGGGCGGGTTTCGGCACACGCGCAGCGGATCCCAGCGCGTGCCGAGGCAGAGGGGGTTGTCGGCCTTGGAGTCGACGGCGGGCGCCTCGCCTTCGCAGCCGGACCGGTCGAGCTCCGCCACGATCTCTCTCGCGTGCGCCGCCTCGGAGGGCTCGCACGTGGCTGAATAGGGGGCCTCCTCCAGGCTCGCGCCGGTGCACGTCTCGACGGCGTCCACCGCCCGATCGCAGTCCGTCGCGTTGGGGACCGCGCAGCCGCCGAGGGACGCGCTCAGCAGGAGCGCCCCCGTCGTCGCGATCGCGAGGCGCCCCTTGCTCCGGCTCGGTCGGTCGTTGGTTCCCATGGCGACCGAGCTTTGCACACGACGAGCCAAGGGAGGGGGAGGGCGGGTCGTGCCGCCGCCATCGACACACCGGCCACTCGAGTGGCCAGTCCGCGTGACCTGGGGTCAGGCAGCCGGCGCGGTCGCGCGGATCAGGTGGTCGAACGCGCCGAGCGCGGCCTTGGCGCCGTCACCGGCCGCGATGATGATCTGCTTGAAGGGCACGGTGGTGACGTCGCCCGCGGCGTAGACGCCAGGGATCGAGGTGGCGCCCCGATCGTCGACCACGATCTCGCCGTGCGGGGAGAGCGCGAGCGTGCCGCGGAGCCAGCCCGTGTTGGGCAAGAGGCCGATCTGCACGAAGACGCCCGCGACCTCCACGGTCCTCGCCGACCCGTCGCGCGCGTCCTCGTAGGCGAGGCCGGTCACCTTGTCGCCGTCGCCGACGACCTCGGTGGTGCGCGCGTTCGTGATCACGTCGACGTTCGGGAGCGAGCGGAGCTTGCGTTGCAGGACCGCGTCCGCGCGCAGGGCGGGCATGAGCTCGAGGAGCGTCACGTGCGCGACCACGCCCGCCAGATCGATCGCGGCCTCGACGCCGGAGTTGCCGCCGCCGATGACGGCCACGCGCTTGCCCGCGAAGAGCGGTCCGTCGCAGTGCGGGCAGTAGGTCACGCCCTTGTTCCGGTAGGCGGCCTCACCGGGGACGCCCATGTCTCGCCAGCGGGCGCCGGTCGCGATGACCACGCTGCGCGCCCGGAGCGACGCGCCGCTCTCGAGCTGCACCTCGTGCACCTCGCCCGGCACGAGCTTGGCCGCGCGCTGGTTTTTCATCACGTCGACCGGGTAGGCGCCGACGTGCGCCTCGAGCGCGCCGACGAAGTGGGGGCCGACGGTCTCGACCACCGAGATGTAGTTCTCGATGCCGAGGGTGTCGGCGACCTGACCGCCGAAGCGGTCCGCGACGACGCCGGTCTCGATGCCCTTGCGCGCCGCGTAGATCGCCGCCGCCGCGCCGGCCGGGCCGCCGCCCACCACGAGCATGTCGAAGATGGGCTTGTCATCGAGCTTCGCCGCCTCGCGCGCGGCGAGCCCGCCGTCGAGCTTGGCCAGGATCTGAGACAGCTCCATGCGGCCCTGGCCGAAGGGCTCGCCGTTCAGGAAGACGGTCGGCACGGCCATCACGCCCCGCGCCTCGACCTCGGCGCGGGCAGCGGCGCCGTCGATGGCCACGTGCGAGATGCCTGGGTGGAGCGCGGCCATCATGTCGAGCGCCTGCACGACGTCGGGGCAGTTCTGACAGTCCTGGGAGAAGAACGTCTCGAAGTGCAGCGGGCCGGTCAGCCCGCGCACCTCCGAGAGCGTCTCCTCCGACGCGCGGGGCGGGTGCCCGCCGACGTGCAGCAGCGCGAGCACGAGCGACGTGAACTCGTGTCCCATCGGCAGCCCGGCGAAGCGCACCCGGCCCGGCTCCCCGGGGCGGTGGATGGCGAACGACGGCGCCCTCGCGCCCGGGTCGGGCGACTCCACCGAGACGAGGGGCGAGGTCGAGGCGACGTCCGCGAGGAGGGCCTGGATCTGCGCCGAGGTCTCGGAGTCATCCAGCGAGGGGGTGAGCGCGACCGCGTGCTTCAGGCGCTGAAGCGCGTCGGTCAGCTGTGCTTTGAGGGCGTCGTCCAACATGAGTCATCGCTCCATCTGAGAAGAGAAAGGGCGGCTCCCGGCGCGAAGGGTCGCCGGGAGCCCGCGGTTCAGAGCTTGCCGACGAGGTCGAGCGAGGGCTTCAGGGTCGCCTGGCCCTCCTCCCACTTCGCGGGGCAGACCTCACCCGGGTGGGCGGCGACGTACTGTGCGGCCTTCACCTTGCGGACGAGCTCGTCCGCGTTTCGGCCCACGCCGTCGTCGTGCACCTCGTAGAGCTTGATTCGGCCCTCGGGGTCGACGACGAAGGTGCCGCGGAGCGCGATGCCCTGATCCTCGACGTAGACCTCGAAGTTCTTGGCGAGGGTCGCGGTGGGGTCGCCGAGCAGCGGGAACTGGACCTTGCCGACCTTCTCCGAGCTCGCGTGCCACGCCTTGTGCGAGAAGTGCGTGTCGCAGGAGACGCCGTAGACGTCGACGCCGAGCTTCTGGAGCTCGTCGTGCTTCGCCGCGAGGTCCTCGAGCTCCGTGGGGCAGACGAAGGTGAAGTCCGCCGGGTAGAAGAAGAAGACCGACCAGCGACCGCGCACGGTCTCGTCGGTGATCTCGGTGAAGTCGCCCTGGTGGTAGGCCTGGGCGCGGAAGGGCTTGAGCTGGGTGTTGATGAGGGACATGACGAGCCTTTCGGGTTCGGGGAGCGGAGCGGTTGCCCCGCGAGGTCCCACTGAACATGAGGCCGCTGGCGCATAGATCCATTCGAATGACTTGAAGGCCTGTTCACTACTTCTTATCGTTGGCCATGGATCTCTCCCAGGTCACCCTCACGCAGATGCGCTACGCGGTGGCCGTGGCGGACGCCGGCAGCTTTCGGCTCGCGGCGGAGCGCAGCCACGTCTCGCAGCCCGGCCTGAGCATGCAGATCCAGAAGCTCGAGGGGCTGCTGGACGCGGTGCTCTTCGACCGGAGCAAGAAGCCGGTGCTGGTCACGCTCGAGGGAGAGGCCGCGATCTCCCAGATGCGCGCGGTGCTGCGCGAGACCGAGCGGCTCGGTCAGGTCGTCGTGGCGCACGGGGAGCCCTCCGGGCCGTATCGGCTGGGCGTGATCCCGACCCTCTCGCCGTCGGTGGTCCCGCTGTTCCTGCCGACCTTCATCGCGCGCTTCCCGCGGGTGGAGCTCACCATCGAGGAGCTCGAGACGGAGGTGATGATCGATCGGCTGCGCGCGGACACCCTCGACGGGGGCCTCGCCGCCACGCCCCTCGACGCGCCCGGGCTCTCGGAGGCGGCGCTCGGTCGCGAGCGTCTCTACGCGTACCTGCCGCCGGCGGATCCGCTCTTGCGGAAGCGCAAGGTGACCCAGGCCGACCTAGAGGGGCGGCCGCTCTGGATCATGCCCGAGGGGCACTGCTTTCGTTCACAGGTCTTGAGCTACTGCGCGGCCGGCGCCGAGGCGGCCCGCCCGCCGGTGCACTTCGAGAGCGGCAGCTTCGAGACGCTCATCCGCCTCGTCGACGGCGGGCTGGGCGGCACGCTGCTGCCCGCGCTCGTCGTGCAGCGCCTCGACCCGGCCGTCCGTGAGGCGCAGGTGCGGTCGCTCGTGGCGCCGACCCCCGTCCGCGAGATCGGCTTCGTCACCGCGCGCGACGACCTGCGTCGCAGCGTGAACGAGCCGCTCGTCGCCCTGATCCGCGAGCGCCTCGCGGAGGCCCTCGGCCGCTCCCCGCGGCGCGCCCTGGTCCTGGACCCGAGGGCCTGAGCTCAGCGTGGCTGAGGGAGCGGGATCGGGAGCGCGCGGGGATCGATCGGCAGCTGGCGGGGATCGATCGGCAGGTTGCCCGGAAGACGGATCGGCCCTCCGGGCGTGGGGATCTCGACCGCGTCGCCGTCCCCGCCCGGCGCGTCGCCCGGCGTCGGCATCCGGGGCGGACGCCACCCGGGCGTCCACTGCTGGGCGGTGGAGCGGATGATCGGGATGCGGATGATGCTCGGCGGGTGGGTGCTCAGGAAGGCCAGCACCAGCTCCGCGCCGCCGTGGTCCGAGAGGCGCCGGAAGAAGTCCATGTTGAGCAACGCGCCTTCGTGGTTCCAGGTGCCGCCGGGGCGCTCGTGTCCGGCCTCGAGCACGTTCGTCAGGCCCCACATGTCGGCTTCGATCTCGCGGGGCTGCTCGAAGGGCGGGACCGTGTGCGAGAGGACGGCGGCCATCTCGTCGCGCTCGATCTGCGCCTGCGTCCGGCCGCCCACGCAGTTCGTGTGTCCGAGGTGATGGTGGCCGAGCTCGTGGCCCAGGATGAAGGCGATCTGCTGGTCGAAGAGGTGGCGCTGCCGCGCGAGCTTGTGCGCGTCCGTCGCGTGCGGAGCGGTGTGCAGGCTCGGGTCGACGCCCGTGACCGGCTGCTCGCGCCGGACCTGGTCCACCACGCTGGTGACGTAGGTCTCGTAGGTCTGGGTGTCGGCCAGCTCGTCGTAGGCCTTGGCCTCGCTGATGCCGGCCGCGAGCTCGATCATCGCGCTCGTGATCATCATGCGCGCGTGCTGCGAGCGGAGGCACGCGGCGGCCGCGTTGGGCTCGCTCCGCTCGTCGACGATCTCGAAGGGGATGTTCTCCACCTGCGCGCGCTGGGCCGGATCGAGCGCGGCGAGCAGCGCGCGGTGGATCTCGCGGGTCTCCTGCTCGAGGAAGGCCCGCGTCATGTGACCGTTCGCGTCCCACGAGCCCGCGGGCGCGGCGCCGAGGGAGCCGCGCGCGGGGGGCTCGGGATCGCGCGCCTCGCCCTGG